>JASFQI010000057.1:0-19695 GCA_050115555.1 Desulfobacteraceae bacterium | reverse complement strand
GGGACAACGTGACGCTGGAAGGATCGCTGATCACGCCGATTGCCATGGAGAAGGAGCTGCGGTTTGCGATTCGGGAAGGCGGTCGAACCGTGGGCGCCGGTGTGGTCGCCGAAATCATCGAGTAACGTGAGAGAACACCGGTAGGCCTCCGGCTTCGATCGGCGGCGGGTCCTCGATCTCGAGAAAAAGGAAGGGGCATGATTAGTAAGATGATTGCCAATCAGAAGATTAGAATTCGGCTGAAGGCCTACGATCACAATTTGTTGGATCAGTCTGCCATGGAAATCGTGCAGACCGCCAGAGAGACCGGAGCCAAGGTGGCGGGGCCGATCCCCCTTCCCACGGTGATCAACAAGTACTGTGTGCTGAGATCCCCTCACGTGGACAAGAAATCGCGAGAGCAGTTCGAGATCAGGACTCACAAGAGACTCCTGGACATCCTGGAGCCGACCCAGCAGACCGTGGATGCCCTCATGAAACTCGACCTCGCTGCCGGTGTGGACGTGGAGATCAAACTGTAACCGGGACGAAGAGGGGCCGGACGGCAATGGTGAAGAAATTATTCGGTAAGAAGGTGGGGATGAGCCGGTTTTTCCTGGAAGAAGGAAGGAGCACGCCGGTGACGATCGTTCAGGCGGATCCGTGCGTGGTCATTCAGAGGAAGACCACCGACAGGGACGGATACGAGGCGATCCAGGTGGGCTTCGAGCCCGCGAAAGAAGGACGTGTCAATCGGCCCAGGCAGGGACATTTTAAGCGTGCCGGAGGGGATTGTTACCGACACCTGAGAGAGATACGCGTGGACGACGCCGGGCAGTTCGAGCTGGGACAACAGATCGGGATGGATATCTTCTCGGTCGGGGATGTCGTGCGGGTATCGGCCAAGAGCAAGGGACGCGGGTTTGCCGGCGTGGTCAAGCGATGGGGGTTCGCAGGAGGCAAGAAGACCCACGGATGCCGCTCGCACCGGGTGCCGGGCTCCATCGGGGCCAGCGCTACGCCAGCGAGGGTGTTCAAGGGAAGGAAACTTCCTGGCAGGATGGGCATGCAACGCACCACCGTCAAGAACCTGAAGATCGTGGACGTTCGACCGGACCTCGGCGTGATCGCCATTCAAGGGGCAGTTCCCGGGAGCCGAAACACCATTGTCGAGATCAGCAAGGATTAATCCATAGAAAGCAAGCGTGATACTCATGGCGACGATCGACGTGTACAATCTGGACAGGAAAAAGACGGCACAGTTGGAGCTGGAAGAGACGGTGTTCAACACTCCGGTGAAGCCTCATGTTCTGCACGAGGTGGTGGTGAGTCAGCTCCAGAAGCGCCGTGCAGGGACCGCCGCAGTGAAGGGACGATCTGACGTAAAGGCCTCCGGGACAAAGCTTTGGCGGCAGAAGGGAACCGGAAGGGCCCGTGTCGGGGCGGCGAGTTCCCCCACGCGCCGTGGCGGAGGCGTGGCCTTCGGGCCCGTGCCGCGAACTTACGGCCGGAAGGTTTCCAAGAAAATGCGTAAGTCCGCCCTTCGCATGGCGCTCAGCGACAAGTTTCAAAACGAGCGTCTGGTGGTGCTGGACGGGTTCGAGCTTCCGGAGATAAAGACCAAGGCGTTCGTGCGGGTGATGGAAACATTCGAGGCAGGAAAGGCGCTCGTCGTAACCGAAACGAAGAACGAGAACCTGGAGAAGTCAGCAAGAAACGCTCCTAGGATGAAGGTTCTTCGATGCGAGGGGCTCAATGTCTACGACGTGTTGAACCACGAATACCTGTTCGTGGTCGAGCCTGCTATTGAGAAGATTCAGGAGGCGTTGGTTTCCAAATGAATGTTCACGAAGTGATCCGACAGCCGCACATCACGGAGAAGGGCACGCTCCAGAAGGAGAAGAACAACCAGATCACCTTCAAGGTGGATCGGCACGCCAACAAGATTCAGATCCGCCAGGCCGTGGAATCTCTGTTGAAGGCGAAGGTTGTGGAGGTCCGGACCATGAACATGACCGGAAAGAAGCGGCGCCTGGGTCGTTCGTCCGGAAAACGGCCGGATTGGAAGAAGGCGATCGTCACGCTGGCCTCCGGTGAGAACATTGAGTTTTTCGAAGGGATGTAAGGGGGCGGCCCAAGGCCGGAATCGAAACGATGAGGAGTATTTCGGGCAGCGTTTTCGGAGTATGATATGGCACTGAAGAGTCACAAGCCCACGTCACCAGGGCGACGGTACTACACCAGTTCGACGCACGAAGAGATCACCCGGAGCCATCCCGAGCGAAGCCTTCTGAGACCGCTTCGAAAATCCGGGGGGCGAAACAGTCGCGGGCGGGTGACGGCCCGGCACCGAGGCGGGGGGCATCGCCGGCTGTACCGTGTGATCGACTTCAAGCGGAACAAGGACGGGATTCCCGCACGTGTGGCCTCTGTGGAATACGACCCCAACCGCTCGGCGAACATTGCGCTTCTTCACTATGCAGACGGGGAGAAGCGATACATCCTGGCTGCGGTTGGCCTTCGCGTGGGCGAAGAGGTGATCTCCGGGGAGCGGGTGGAGATCCGTGTCGGAAATACGGGTCTGCTGCAGAACATCCCCTTGGGCACGCACGTCCACAACGTGGAGCTCAACCCCGGGCAGGGTGGAAAAATGGTTCGAAGCGCCGGCGGGTATGCCCAGCTCATGGCCAAGGAGGGAAAGTACGCGCAGCTGCGTATGCCTTCCGGAGAGGTGCGGATGGTGCCACTGCTTTGCAGAGCGACCATCGGGCAGGTCGGGAACCTGGAGAATGAAAATGCAAGTCTCGGCAAGGCCGGCCGGTCCCGTTGGCTGGGACATCGCCCGAGGGTACGCGGAGTGGCCATGAACCCGGTCGATCACCCCCACGGCGGCGGTGAAGGGAAGTCCTCCGGCGGAAGGCACCCTGTCACGCCCTGGGGAGTTCCCACCAAGGGGTACAAGACCCGCGTCAAGAAGCCGAGTGATAAGTTGATCGTGAAACGAAGGACTCGTTAAAGGTCTGACGAAGCGTATAGCAGGAGGAAAGGCTTTGCCCCGTTCATTGAAAAAAGGCCCGTTTGTTGACGATCATCTCCTGAAAAAGGCGTTGAACGCTCAGGAAACCCGAAGCCGCAAGATCATCAAGACGTGGTCCCGACGATCGACCATTCTGCCCGAATTTGTGGGGCTTACCTTCGCAGTCCACAACGGCAAGAAGTTCATCCCTGTGTTCGTGAGCGAGGACATGGTCGGGCACAAGCTGGGAGAGTTCTCACCCACGCGCACCTTTTTCGGCCACGCCGGCGACAAGAAGAGCAGGATCAAGGGTGGGAAGAAGTAATCTGAATCCTCGGACCCGATGGAAAGGCAACGGACAGGCCGTCCGAACGAGCAGGGTGGAACGGTTATGGAAGTCAAAGCAATCGCACGATATGTGAGGGTTTCGCCTCGCAAGGTCCGGCTGGTGATGGATCAGGTGAGGGGGAAGCGCGTGGAAGAAGCGCTCAACATTCTGGGGTTCGCTCCTCAGAAGGGGGCCTTTCTGTTGAAGAAAGTGGTTCAGTCCGCAGTGGCGAACGCGGAGCAGAACACGAACATGGATGTGGACGACCTGGTGATCAAACGCGTATACGCGGATGAGGGTCCGACACTCAAGCGGTTCCGACCGCGGGCTCAAGGGCGCGCCACCCGCATTCGAAAACGGACAAGTCATTTAACCGTGATACTGGACGAGGCGTAAGCTCCCCTTCTGCAATCTGCATTTTCACGAGGGGCGGCCGGAACACTCGAAACGAGGGAGGAGAGTATTGGGCCAGAAAGTTCATCCCATCGGCTTCCGACTGGGCATCAACCGAACCTGGGACTCCAGGTGGTTTGCCGGCAGCGAATACAGTGATTTCGTTTGCGAAGATTATAACATTCGGAAGTTTCTGAAGAAGCGGCTCTACCAGGCCGGGGTGAGCCGGATCGAGATCGAAAGGGCTGCCAAGAAAGTTCGAATCCGCATCCACACGGCGAGGCCGGGGCTGGTGATCGGCAAGAAAGGATCGGAGATCGAGAACCTCAAACGAGCCCTGGAGAAACGCGTCAAGCGTGAAGTCCTGATCGACATTCAGGAGGTCCGAAAGCCGGAGGTGAACGCTCAGCTCGTGGCCGAGAACGTGGCACTTCAGCTGGTGCGCCGGATCGCTTTTCGAAGGGCCATGAAAAAGGCCGTGGGCTCGGCCTTGAGATTCGGGGCCCAGGGAATCAAGATCGCATGTGCCGGAAGGTTGGGCGGTGCGGAGATGGCGCGCAGGGAGTGGTACCGTAAGGGAAGGGTTCCCCTTCACACCATTCGGGCGGATATCGATTACGGGTTTGCCGAGGCTTTTACCACGTACGGCGTGATCGGGGTCAAGGTGACGATTTTCAACGGGGAGATCCTTCCGGAGAAACGGGGCTAGGTGAAAGGTTATGCTGAGTCCGAAAAAGGTCAAATATCGCAAGCAGCAGAAAGGACGCACCAAGGGAAAGGCCCAGCGGGGAAACTTTCTGGAATTCGGGGATTACGGGTTGCAGGCCACCGAGTGCGGTCATATGACGGCTCGGCAGATCGAGGCGGCACGTGTTGCGATCACACGGCACGTCAAGCGTGGAGGAAAGATCTGGATTCGTGTCTTTCCGGATAAACCGATCTCCAAGAAACCCGCAGAAACGAGAATGGGCAAGGGAAAAGGAGCCCCCGAGGCGTGGGTCGCCGTGATCAAGCCGGGCAAGGTGCTTTATGAGATCGAGGGGGTCGGCGAGAAAGTGGCTGCGGAGGCCTTTCGACTCGCAGGACACAAGCTTCCTTTTGCGACCCGATTCTTATCGAGGAGTGCATAGCGGTGAAGGCGAAAGAACTACGGGACTTGAGTGTGGACGAACTCAGAGAGAAGGAAACAGCGCTGCATCAGGAGCTGTTCAATCTGAGGTTTCAGAAGGCCACCGGGCAGCTGGGCAATACGGCTGCGCTTGGAAAGGCGAAGAAGGATCTGGCAAGAGTCAAGACCGTCCTCAGGGAAACGGACACCGCTGCATAAGGGTGTGCGGGTTCCATCATTGAGCGTTGCGTATCAGGAAGGAAACAGCATGACGTCTGGACGCGGGGTACGAAAACAACTGACCGGTGTGGTGGTCGGAACCAGGATGGACAAGACCGCGGTGGTCCTGGTCAATCGTCTGAAAAAGCACCCGACGTACAAAAAGTACATTCGAAGCCGAAAGAAGTACATGGTTCACGACCCCCAGAATCGGTGTCTTCCCGGGGACAAGGTGCGCATCATTGAGTCGAGGCCTGTCAGCAAGCGGAAACGTTGGCAGATCCTGAACGTTCTCGAGAGAAGCGAGATGGGTGCGGTGCAGCAGGAAGGCGAAAGCCAGGGTTCGGAGCAGGCGAGATGATACAGACCGAGACGAGATTGAACGTGGCAGACAACTCCGGCGCCAAGTCCCTCCTTTGCGTCAAGGTCCTGGGCGGCTCCAAACGCCGGTATGCGAGCATTGGAGACGTGATCGTGGTGACGGTGAAGGAGGCCATGCCCAACTCCAAGGTGAAAAAGGGCGATGTCATGCGTGCGGTGATCGTGCGGACGAGCAAGGAGATTCGACGGCCGGACGGCTCCTACATCAAATTTGACGACAACTCCGCGGTCCTGATCAACCAGCACAACGAGCCGATCGGAACCCGCATTTTCGGACCGGTGGCCAGGGAATTGCGCGCCAAACGGTTCATGAAGATCATCTCGCTGGCGCCGGAAGTCCTGTAATACAGGGGTTGGAAACGGAGTCGATACGGTGCATAAAAAACATCCCGCGATAAAGAAAAACGATAAGGTAGTCGTTCGGTCCGGCAAGGAGAAGGGAAAGATCGGGTCGGTATTGAAAGTGGACTCCGAGCGCGGACACGTAATCGTCGAGAAAGTGAACATCGTGAAGCGGCACACGCGGCCCGGGGGTGCGAACGCCCAGGGCGGAATTGTGGAGAAGGAGGCGCCCATTCGTATTTCCAATGTCATGCTCGTATGTACGAAGTGCGCGGAACCTTCCAGGATCGGCAAGAAGGTGCTTGAGGACGGCTCCAAGGTCCGGGTCTGCAAGAAGTGCGGTGAATTTATTGACGGGTAAAGCCCGTGCCGCTTGAATTCGGTGTGCCCTGAAGGGCCTCTGTTCGTCCGTGAGGAGGTTGGGATTGTCCAGGTTACGAGAAAAATACATTCAAGAGGTCATACCGGCCATGATGTCCGAGTTCAAGTACACCAGCATCATGGCGGTGCCCAAGGTCGAGAAGGTGGTGTTGAACATGGGCCTGGGGGAGGCCATCTACAACATCAAGGTGCTGGACAACGGGGTTGAGGAGTTGACCCTGATTGCCGGGCAAAGGGCCGTGATCACGAAAGCGAAGCGGTCCATCGCGGGGTTCAAGCTTCGGGAAGGCATGCCCATTGGGACTATGGTGACCCTCCGGCATGGCAGAATGTACGATTTCCTTGACAAACTCTTTAACGTCGCGCTCCCGCGGGTCAGGGATTTCCAGGGGCTTTCAAAAAAAGTGTTCGACGGTCGCGCCAACTGCTCGATCGGAATCAAGGAGCACATTATCTTTCCCGAGGTGGACTACGACAAGATCGATAAAATCAAGGGCCTGAACATTTCGATCGTGACCACGGGCCGCACGGATGAAGAAGGCTACTTTTTGTTGAAACACCTGGGAATGCCTTTTAGAAATTGACAGGGAGGGGAATGTGGCAAAAAAGTCCCTGATTGCCAAAGCAAAGACAAAGCCGAAGTTTTCTACCCGCCGATACAACCGGTGCCCCATTTGTGGCCGGTCCAGGGCCTTTCTTAGGAAGTTCGGTATCTGCCGAATCTGTTTTCGGAACATGGCCCTGAGGGGGGAGATCCCAGGTGTCATGAAGTCGAGCTGGTAAGAAACCCGGGCGGTGAGCTTTCATGAAGGAGCTGGCCAAATGACGATGACGGATCCAATTGCCGACATGCTGACCCGCATCCGGAATGCCATCACGGTTTCCTACGAGACCGTGGACGTTCCGGCATCGAAGATCAAGGTCAATATCGCGAAGGTCTTGAAGGCGGAGGGTATGATCCGCAATTACAAAGTGATCAAAGAAAAGTCTTTTCAGAACATCCGTATCTTCCTCAAGTACGACGCCGACGGACGCGCCGTGATCACCGGGTTGAAACGGGTAAGCCGGCCCGGTTGCCGGGTGTATTCAGGAAGCGAGGACATTCCCCAGATCCTGAACGGCTATGGAATCAACATCCTGTCTACGTCCCGTGGACTCATGACGGACCGGGAAGCGAAGCAGCAGAAGGTGGGCGGGGAGATCCTGTGTTCCGTGTGGTGATGGGCGGGACGACCCGTCCCTCGAACGAGGGGCTGAAGAGGCGGGATGACGCGAAGGCGTGGAGTGGAGGAGAGAGATGTCACGCATAGGCAAACGGCCTATTCCCATACCCAAGGAAGTCAAGATTGACCTGGTCGAGGATCGGCTGAGCGTCACTGGGCCCAAGGGTAAACTTGAGCGGAGGATCGATTCCGGTGTGAGCATTCGCACGGAAGAAGATCAACTCCTGGTGAGCGTGGATGAGTCCCTGAAGAACGCCAAGGCCCTTCACGGCTTGTTCCGGGCCCTGATTGCCAACATGGTGACTGGAGTCAGTAAAGGGTTCGAGCGCGCGCTTGAGATCGTTGGAGTGGGCTATCGGGCAGAGGTCAGCGGCCGAACCGCTGTTTTTCATCTCGGGTACTCGCACCCCATTCAGTTCGAGCTGCCCGAGGGGATCGATGCGCGTGTCGAAAAGACCCGCTTCGTTCTGAGCGGTATCAACAAGGAGTTGTTGGGGGAAACCGCCGCCCGCATTCGCGCCCTGAGGAAACCGGAGCCTTATAAGGGCAAGGGCGTTCGGTACGAGAATGAAATGGTTCGGAGAAAGGCCGGGAAGTCAGCCAAGTAGGGAACGACCCCAACGGCGGCTCAACGGGTGAACGGCTGACGTTTTGAATCCCTCCACAGCAAGTGGAAGGAAATGCACGAGCGAAGCATTTTTGAGAAGGATCGAGACTATGGGGGCCACTGGCAGAAAAGAAGCAAGGCTGAAAAGGAAAAAGCGTGTCCGGAAAACGGTGCGCGGCACGGCGGAGAGACCCCGGCTGTCGGTTTTCAGGAGCGCAAGGCACATCTATGCACAGATCATCGACGATGACTCCGCATCCACCCTGGTGGGGGCCTCCTCCATGAGCAAGGATCTTCAGTCTGAGATCGCAAGCAGCGGAGGCAATTGCCGGGGTGCAGCCATCGTGGGCGAGCGGATTGCCAAGCAGGCCCTGGAGAAGGGGATCAAGCGGGTGGTGTTCGACCGGAACGGGTTTCTGTATCACGGTCGCGTGAAAACCCTGGCCGATGCGGCCCGGGAACACGGCTTGGAGTTCTGATAGAGCCTCCACGCATGGGGGGAGAGGATGAGACCCTCGATGCGGGAGATCCTACCATTCGATTTGCCGAGGGAGAGGTCCATTGTACAAGGAAGAGGACGAAGGCCAACTGATTGAAAAGGTCGTGCACATCAACCGCGTGGCCAAGGTCGTAAAGGGCGGCCGGCGATTCAGCTTTGGCGCCATTGTGATTGTCGGTGACGGAAACGGAATGGTCGGCAACGGTCATGGAAAAGCGAACGAAGTCCCTGAAGCGATTCGCAAGGGCGTTGAGCGCGCAAAGAAAAACATGGCCCCAATTCCCCTCGTGGGAGGGACGATTCCTCACGAGGTGATCGGTCGCTGGGGTGCCGGGAGGGTGCTCCTGAAGCCTGCAGGCCCCGGTACGGGCGTGATTGCAGGAGGGGCGGTGCGGGCCGTTCTCGAGGCGGCTGGAGTGCAGGACATCCTCACGAAGTGTCTGGGATCTCACAACCCGCACAACCTGGTGAAGGCCGCCATGAACGGTCTGATGTCCCTTCAGAACCCCGAGGCCATCGCCCGGCGAAGGGGAAAGGCCGTGGACGAGCTGAAGTAGGTCGCGGGTATCCGGAAATCGACGACGCAGTAAGGCAAAGACCATGAGCGACAAGATCAAAGTCACGCTCGTCAGGAGCGGAATCGGAAGAACGAAAAAAATCCGTCAGACCCTGACAGGGCTTGGACTGACCAAGATGCACAAGACGGTGGAACTGAACAATACGCCGGCCATCCGGGGAATGATCGAAAAGGTCTCCTTCCTGGTTCGGGTGGAAGCCTAGGCGAGTGCCTTTTCAGAGGTAGTTTTTAGGTGCTGGCGAGTTTCCAATTCAGAAATGAGGAATTTTTTGTAAGGTCAAAGAAATCAAGGGATTACGCGGAGACGTACTTAAGTACGTCGCACAAGGAATCCCGAAGATTGACGCCGAGATTGCAAAAAATGGCCATTTCTGGATGGAAACTAGGCGGGCAAAGGAGAGGAACATGCAAATCCACGATCTCTCGCCGAAGAAGGGCTCCAGGAAGGCGAGAAAGCGCATTGGAAGAGGCCCCGGTTCAGGACACGGGAAAACGGCCTGTCGCGGACAAAAAGGTCAGAAATCCCGCTCCGGGGGCAAGGTGAAACCGGGTTTCGAGGGCGGGCAGATGCCCCTCCAGAGGCGCCTGCCGAAACGAGGGTTCACCAACCTCTTTCGCGTGGAATACAAGGCAGTCAACCTTCGGGACTTGGAGCGGTTCGCCGCCCAGGACCGGGTGGACGTAAATGACCTCAAGGAGGCCGGGCTCATCGGAAAGAATGATCGGGTGAAGCTGCTCGGCCAGGGAGAAATCACGCATCCACTGCAGGTGAAGGTCCACCGGGTCAGCCGATCGGCCAGGGAAAAGATCGAGTCTGTCGGCGGTTCCGTGGAGTTGATCTGAGGCGTAAAGGCGACTGTAACCGGAGAGGTTCCCTGTGATAGGCGGCTTTCAGAACATAGGCAAAATCCCTGAGCTCAAAAAGAGGATTATTTTCACCCTTCTCATGCTTGCGGTGTACCGGCTTGGGTGCCACATCCCCACACCGGGGATCGACGGGGCTGCTTTATCGGCGTTTTTCAGTGCCCGTCAGGGAACCCTTTTCGGCCTGTTCGACATGTTCTCGGGGGGGGCGTTGAGCCAGATGTCGGTGATGGCCCTGGGGATCATGCCTTACATCAGCGCCTCCATCATCCTGGAGCTCATGGCGGTGGTCATTCCCCACCTCGAGAAGCTCAAGAAGGAGGGGGAGCAGGGACGAAAGAAGATCACCCAGTACACCCGGTACGGCACGGTGATCCTGAGCGTGATCCAGGGATTCGGGATCGCCATCGGTATCGAGCGCATGGCCAGCCCGGGCGGGGCCATGGTGGTCCCTGTCGGGGGATGGGGATTCCGGCTGATGACTGTGATCACTCTGACAGCGGGGACGGCATTCCTCATGTGGCTGGGTGAGCAGATCACGGAGCGGGGAATCGGCAATGGGATCTCCCTGATCATCTTTGCGGGGATCGTGGCGCGTTTCCCAGTGGCTGTGGGCAATACCTTTCGGCTCATGGGAACCGGCGAGATCACGCCCTTTTTTATGGTCATTGTTCTTGCCCTGATGATCGCCGTGGTGGGGTTCATTGTGTTCATGGAACGGGGGCAACGCCGAATACCTGTCCAATATGCCAAACGCGTGGTGGGGCGGCGCATGTATGGAGGGCAGAGCACGCATCTCCCCCTGAAGGTGAACACGGCAGGCGTGATCCCCCCGATTTTTGCGTCGTCCATTATCATGTTTCCAGCCACCATCGCCAATTTCTTGAATGCTGAGCAGATCCCCTGGCTGCAGCAGATTGTGACTTTTCTATCGCCTGGTCATATTGTTTATATTCTTATTTTTGTAATTTTTATTATTTTCTTTTGCTATTTTTATACGGCCGTCCATTTCAATCCCGTGGACGTGGCAGACAACATGAAAAAGTACGGCGGGTTCATTCCCGGCATTCGTCCCGGAAAGAACACAGCCGAGTACATCGACCGGGTGCTCACCCGGATTACGTTCAGTGGGGCGATTTATGTCTCAGCAGTGTGCGTCTTACCCCAAATCCTGATTTACAAGTTGAACGTTCCTTTCTACTTCGGGGGGACAGCACTGCTCATCGTGGTGGGCGTGGCCATGGACACGGCCAACCAGATCGAGTCCCACATGCTCACGCGGCACTACGAAGGGTTCATGAAGAAGGGACTTGGAAAGAGCCGATAGGGAGGGCTTTGGATCGCTGCCGGTGAAAGGCGGGAGGCGCCTCAAGCGAGATCCCTTCGACAACGAGTGGAGCGATGGCAAAAGAAGATGCGATTGCAGCTCAGGGCAAAGTTCTCGAGACCTTGCCCAATGCGATGTTCAAGGTGGAGCTGGAGAACGGGCATCGGGTGCTGGCGCATATCTCAGGAAAGATGCGAATGCACTATATTAAGATTCTTCCCGGGGACCTGGTACAGGTGGAGTTGTCCCCCTACGACCTGAGCCGGGGCCGGATCGTGTATCGTGGCACCGGGAAAAGGTAGGGGACCGGTTCCGCGAGGAATGGGAGTGCAGCATAATGAAAGTACGAGCTTCCGTAAAAAAGATATGTAAGAAGTGTAAAATTATTCGTAGAAAAGGCACTGTTCGTGTCATTTGTGAAAACCCTCGGCACAAGCAGAGACAGGGATAACAAAACCTAAGGTGCAAGGAAAAAGGTCCAAGGACAAAGGAAAATCTTAGGGCGTTCCTTCAAGGTACCGAACAACAAGGGGAGTAAAAAGTGGCCAGAATTGCCGGTGTGGATTTGCCCAAGAACAAACGAGTCGAGATCGCGCTGACATACATATTCGGAATCGGACGTGCATCATCGCAGAAGATTCTCGACGAGGCCGGAGTGGACTGGAACACGAAAACGGATGATCTGGCCGAGGGAGAGGTCACCAGCATTCGACGGGTCATTGACGAAAAGTTCAAGGTGGAAGGCGACCTGCGGCGGGAAGTCTCCATGAACATCAAGCGATTGATGGATCTCGGGTTATACCGTGGACTCCGGCACCGGAAAGGCCTTCCGGTACGGGGTCAGAGAACCAGCACCAATGCCCGAACCCGAAAGGGCCCTCGAAGGTCGGCCATCGGAAGGAAAAAGAAGTAGATCGCTTGTCGGTTCAGGTTTCGCGGGAGGACAGCGTTTCCAGACCAGTAAATATAAAAGGGATCCCGGGTGGAGTAAAGGAATATGGCGAAAGCGACAAAACGAAAATCAAGAGTGAAAAGGGAAAAGAAGAATGTGCCCACGGGCATCATTCACATTCAATCCACGTTCAACAACACGCTCATCACGGTAACGGACGGGGTGGGGAATGTGATTGCCGCTTCCAGCGCCGGGAGACAGGGATTCAAGGGATCCCGAAAAAGCACGCCGTTCGCTGCGCAACTCGCTGCAAAGGATGCATTGAGGCAGGCCATGGAACACGGCATGAGGTCCGCCGAGGTACGGGTCAAGGGACCCGGGGTGGGTCGCGAAGCGGCCCTGAGAGCCCTTCAAATGGACGGCTTTTCCGTGACGGTGATCCGGGATGTGACGCCCATTCCACACAACGGGTGTCGACCGCCGAAACGGAGGCGGGTGTAGGAAAGGAGAAGCTGTTTTGGCCAGGTATACCGGTTCTGAATGTAGATTGTGTAGACGAGAGAATATGAAGCTGTTTCTCAAGGGCGACCGTTGTTTCGGGGAGAAGTGCGCGTTTGAGAGACGGCCTTACGCGCCGGGACAGCACGGTCAAAGACGCGGCGGCAAGGTGTCGGATTACCGGCTGCAGTTGAGAGAAAAGCAAAAGGTCAAGCGGATCTACGGCGTGCTGGAGAAGCAGTTTCGCCGTTACTATGAGCGGGCGGAAAGGCTGAAGGGGATCACCGGGACCAACCTGTTAATCCTGCTCGAAAGCCGATTGGATAACGTAGTCTACCGTATGGGATTTGCCGCTTCCCGTATCCAGGCCCGGCAGCTTGTCAGGCACAACCACATCACCGTGAATGGAAAAAAGGCGAATATTCCGTCGTTCCAGGTGAAGGTCGGGGATGTCGTGGAAGTCAAGGAATCGAGCCGGAAGGCACCGCCGATTCTGGAGGCGATGGAGACGGTGGTGCGGAGGGGCATCCCAAGCTGGATGGAGGTCGAAAAGGAGAACTTTCGAGGGACCTTGAAGGCACTTCCCAATCGGGAGGATCTGACCATGCCCATCCAGGAGCAGCTCATCGTGGAGTTGTACTCGAAGTAGCACCTTTACGGAATGCGTTCAGGTGCCGAGGAGGGCATTTCCGCTCCGGAAAGAGACGAACCGACCTTTCTGAACGGATAGGATATTGTGGCTTGGGGGCTTCCCGGGGTTCCGTTGAAGGGACACGCGGGATTCAGGCACTTCAGGACCAACGCGGGGGGGGTATTTTTTGGCTGACTTAAAAGCAAGAAACTGGCGGGAGCTGATTAGGCCGAAGGCTATCGTGATGGACGAAGAAAACCATACGGATACGTATGGGAAGTTCGTCTGCGAACCGCTCGAGCGGGGGTTCGGGATCACGATCGGGAATTCGCTGAGAAGAATCCTGCTCTCCTCCCTCCAGGGCGCAGCGATCACTTCGGTTAAGATCGATGGAGTCGCGCACGAGTTTATGACGGCTCCGGGCGTCCTGGAAGACGTCACCGACATCATCCTGAACCTCAAAGAGATCAAGCTGAAGCTGATTGATGTGGAGGAAGCAGTCATTCACCTCTCCGCCAACGGAGAGGGCGCGGCCACGGCAGCGGATATCCAAACGGACGGATCCGTGCAAATCCTGACCCCGGACCAGCACATCGCGACCTTGAGTAAGGAAGGGAAGTTGAATGTGGAAATGGTGGTCCGCATGGGAAAGGGCTACGTGCCCGCGGAGAAGAACAAGGAGAAAAATCAGGAAATCGGCATCATCCCCATGGATGCGGTGTTCTCCCCGATCGAGAAGGTCAACTATGTGGTATCGAACGCCCGGGTGGGACAGATTACCGATTACGACAAGCTGACCCTGGAGGTATGGACCGACGGCAGCGTCCTCCCTGAGGATGCCGTGGCATATGCCGCGAAGATCCTCAAGGAGCAGATGAGCCCGCTGATCAATTTCGAGGAGGAGCCCGAGCCTGTCGATGAGGAAGAAGAGGCCGAAGAGGACAAGCTCAATGAGAACCTCTTCCGGCCGGTTTCCGAGCTGGAGCTCAGCGTTCGGTCGGCGAACTGCCTGAAGAACGCGAACATCACCTTGATCGGAGAACTGGTCCAGAAGAGCGAAAACGAGATGCTCAAGACGAAAAACTTCGGACGGAAGTCCTTGAACGAAATCAAGGAAATTCTCTCTGAGATGGGGCTCTCTCTCGGCATGAAACTCGACAACTTCCCGCCTGCCGATACGCAGAATCAGGAGCAGGAAAACGACGAAGAGGATATGGATCAATGAGGCATCAGAAGGCGCGAAAACGTATGGGAAGCAGCTCGAGCCATAGAAAGGCCATTTTGAGGAACATGGTGACGTCCCTGTTCAAACATGGGCAGGTGGAAACCACGGATGCAAAGGCCAAGCAGCTGAAACCCGTTGCCGAGAAGATGATCACCCTGGCCAAGCGCGGTGATCTCCATGCAAGACGTCAGGCCCTCTCCTTCATTCGCGAAAAGGCCGTAACCCATCGACTTTTTGACGAGATCAAGGATCGGTATACGAATCGACCGGGCGGATACATTCGCATCGTGAAGAAGGGGCTTCGAAAGGGGGATGCAGCGCCGGTTTCCGTTGTTCAACTCCTTCCCGCTGAGGAGGAGGCAAAGAAAAAAGGGCGAAAGAAAACAAAAGCCCCGGCCGAGCCGACCACGAAAAAGCGTGCATCCGAGGAGGCGAAACCCAAGGCCGAGGAGGAGACCGCCCCACAGGAGTCGGCCCCGTCCCAGGAGCCCGTTGAAGAAACCAACCCGGAGAAGGCAGAGGCGGAGAGCGACGATCCATCGTGATGGGATTCGCGAAACACCGCTTCCATGAAGGAGAGGGCAGAACCCGGTATCCAACACAACCTGATCATGGAAAACGATGACGCGGAGTCCGTGAATCGACACATCGAACACGGGGGAATTCCGATTCATCCGATGGACCGCAACAAACCATGTCACATTCTAACGAAGACCTCCTTGTCCTCCTGAGGGCAAGGAGGTTTTTTTTGACCGGAGAGGGCCCGTGAGCAAGTTCAGGCACAAGGATCTGCTGAGTATGGAGGCGTTGTCGGTGCAGGACATTGAACTCATCCTGGACACGGCCGACTCCTTGAGGGAGATCTCGGTTCGCGAGATCAAGAAGGTCCCTACACTGCGGGGCAAGAGCGTGGTGCATTTTTTCTACGAGCCCAGCACACGCACCCGGACCTCCTTCGAGATGGCTGCCAAGCGGCTCAGTGCGGACACCGTGAGCCTGTCTGCCTCCACGAGCAGCATCGTCAAGGGGGAGACGCTGATCGACACGGCACGAAACCTCCAGGCGATGAACCCGGATCTCATCGTGATCCGCCATTCGGCTGCAGGTGCCCCCCATCTCCTGGCGCGTGAAGTCCGTGCGTGCGTGATCAATGCAGGCGACGGCATCAACGAGCATCCCACCCAGGCCCTCCTCGATCTCTACACCATTCGGGAGAAAAAGGGGCGGCTGAAGGGTTTGAATGTGGTCCTGATCGGGGACATCGCCCACAGCCGTGTGGCTCGTTCCAACATCATCGGGCTGCGCAAGATGGGGGCACACGTGACCGTGTCCGGCCCCCCGACCATGATGCCCTACCGCGCGGAATCGCTGGGTGTGGAAGTGGTTCAAAATCCGCTGGAGGCGATCCGGGACAAGGATGTGATCATGATGCTTCGCATTCAGCTCGAGCGCCAGAGCAAGACCCTGTTTCCGAGCGTCCGGGAATATGCCACCTTCTTCGGGCTCACTCCGAAGAGCCTGAAGCGGGCAAAGAAAGACGTGATCATCATGCACCCCGGTCCCATGAACCGAGGCGTGGAGATCGCTTCCGAGGTAGCAGACGGGCCGTGCTCCGTGATTCTCGAGCAAGTGGCAAACGGTGTTGCGATTCGCATGGCCCTGTTGTACCTTCTGATTGGAGGATCCAGGCGTGACGATATGGATTAAGGGCGGGAAGGTTGTCGATCCCCAAAAGGGGACGGTACGCAAGAAGGATGTCCTGGTGAGCCGGGGCCGTATCGAGCGGATATGTCGGCCCGGTGATCTGGACGAACCGGGCCGAAACTGGAAGCACGTGGATGCGAGCGGGAAGTTTGTCGTGCCCGGCCTGATCGACATGCATGTGCACCTGAGGGAGCCCGGGCACGAGTACAAGGAGACCATCGAAACCGGAGGAAATGCGGGGTTGGCGGGCGGGTTCACCGCGGTGGCCTGCATGCCCAATACGAACCCGGTAAACGACAGCCGATCCGTGACGGAATTTATTCTGAGACGAGCCAGGGAGTCCTGCCCGGTGCGCGTCTATCCTGTAGCGGCTATTACGCAGGGGCAGAAAGGCGAGACCCTCACCGAGTTCGGAGACCTGAAAACGGCAGGCGCTGTGGGGGTCTCGGACGACGGGCGGTGTGTGGCCGACAGCGAGGTCATGCGCCGTGCCTTGGAGTACGCACGGTTTCACGGCCTCACGGTCATTTCCCACTGCGAGGACCGGGCCCTTTCCAGGGGAGGCGCCATGCACGAGGGCACAATTTCCACTCGAATCGGGCTTCCCGGCATTCCTTCCGCCTGTGAAGAGATCATGGTCTACCGCGAGATCTGCCTTGCGAAGTGGACCGGGTGCCCCGTTCACATCGCCCACGTGAGCACGGCCGGTTCCGTGGACCTGATTCGCAGGGCCAAGGAAGAGGGCGTACCGGTCACAGCCGAGACCGCCCCTCACTACTTCACACTGGACCACAACGCGGTGGTCGGGTACCGGACCGAAGCCAAGATGTACCCCCCGCTTCGAGCGCCCGAGGACGTACAGGCCGTGAGGCAGGGACTCAAGGACGGCGTGATCGATGCGATTGCGTCGGATCATGCCCCTCACAGCCCCCTGGAAAAGGACGTGGAGTTCGAGCAGGCCGCGTTCGGCATCATCGGGCTCGAAACCGCACTCCCCCTCACCCTTGCCCTGGTGGAGGAAGGCATCCTTTCCCTGACAGAAGCGGTTCGAAAGCTGAGCATGAATCCGGCCCGGCTCCTGGGTGTTGACGGGGGAAGCCTGGAGACCGGCGCTGCGGCCGATCTCACCGTTGTGAACCCGGACGTTTCGTACACCTTGAGCCCGGAGGATTTCCATTCTAAGAGCCGAAACTCCCCGTTTGTCGGCTGGCCCCTGAAAGGATGGGCCGAGCTCACCATGGTTGGAGGACGCATTGCCTGGAGAAGGCGCACATCATCGCATTCTGGTCGTTGATGACGAGCGCAGCATGCGCGAGTTCCTCGAGATCCTCCTGGCTCGGGAGGGCTATGAAATGTCCCTGGCCGTGTCCGGCGAAGAGGCATTCCGCCAGTTGGAGAAGGAACACTACGACCTTGTCATCAGCGACATTCGACTGCCTGACCTGGACGGCATTGATGTCCTCAAAAAGGCCAAGAGCATTCATTCGGACACCACCGTGGTGATGATTTCCGCCTTTGCCTCAGCCGAGAGCGCGGTGGAGGCCATGAAGGAGGGGGCCTACGACTACATCCCGAAGCCATTCAAGGTCCGGGAGTTCAAGAAGATCGTAAAGGAGGCCCTTCAAGCGAAAGAAAGCGGCGGTGTTGGCAAGGGTGCACCCGAGAGCAAAGAGCGGCTCCACTTCGGCTGCCTGGTGGGCGAGAGCCCGCAGATGAAGAAGGTCTATGACCTGGTCGATCGGGTGGCCCAGACCAAGAGCAACATCCTGGTTTTCGGGGAGAGCGGCACCGGCAAGGAGCTGGTGGCGCGGGCGATTCACCGGCAGAGCGCCCGCAGGGAGAACCCTTTTGTGGTCATCAACTGTGCCGGGATTCCGGAGAGCCTCATCGAAAGCGAGCTCTTCGGGTATCGGAAAGGGGCCTTTACCGGGGCCTCCGCGGACAAGGAGGGGCTGTTCGATGCTGCGGACGGGGGCACGGTTTTCTTCGACGAGATCGGAGAGCTGCCCCCCACGATTCAAGTGAAGCTCCTCCGGGTCATCCAGGAGCGGACCTTTACCGCCGTAGGAGGGACCGAGGAGAAGAGTGTGGATGTGCGCTTCATCTCGGCCACGAACAAGGATCTGGAAACCGAAGTAATCGAGAACCGTTTCCGCGAGGATCTGTATTTTCGATTGAATGTCATCCAGATCTCCATGCCCCCGCTAAGGGATCGGGAGGGCGATCTCCCCCTTCTGGCCCAGCGGTTTCTGGAGAAGTACTCTGGAGACCTGGGTAAGGACGTGAAGAAGATCAGTGCATATGCACTGGATATCCTGCAGCAGTATGCCTTTCCTGGAAATGTGCGGGAGCTGGAGAACATCATCGAGCGAAGCGTGGCCTTGGAGACCTCGAATATCGTGCTGCCCGAGAGCCTCACCCTGTCCAACTTCAAGCAGAAGAATGACCGCGGAAGACGGCGCCGCACCGACCTCACCCCGGACGGTGTGGAGCTCGAAAAGGTCCTCGAAGACGTGGAAAAAGAATTCATTCTTCAGGCCCTGGAGCTTGCGCACGGCACACGCCAAAAAGCGGCCGGGCTGCTTGGCATCACCCCGGACTCGCTCAAGTACCGCATGGGCAAGTTGAACGTCAAAAACTCGTAAGCTGTCAAGAAATTTGCGCCAAGGCGAATTCGAGCCCGGAGAGGAAGGACAACCATGGGTGAATTTCACCCCTTGAAAGGTGAATTTTCCCTCCTATGAAAGGCTTGCCCATGGGTATCATGGTGCGCAAAGCCACGGGATGAAAATTTAAGGCGCATAACATCGGGGTTTTCAAGGAAAAAATTTTTGTGTCAAAAATGCCGATGAATTGGCATGTTTCTTGGATGTCTTCGGCGTAAAGACCGGTCAACCCAAAGCATCATTATGTGAAAGGAGGTGACACGACACAAACAAGCTTTCGACAAATTTCCTTTCGTTAAATCTTGATCATGATCAAAATTTGACCACAAAAAAGAAAAATTTAGCAGGAGGAAACCATGTTAAGTAAAATGCGAAATAGGGAAGAGGGCTTTACCCTGATCGAGCTCATGATCGTCATCGCGATCATCGGCATCCTGGCAGCCATTGCCATCCCGCAGTTCAGCGCTTACCGGGCAAGGTCCCACAATGCGTCCGCAAACGCCGACCTGAGAAATGCGATAACAACGCAGGAAGCATACTATGTGGATTACCAAACATATACGGACAATCGTGCTGCGTTAGAGGACGATAATTATGGACTCGTGTTGTCAAGCGGTGTTGATTTGTCAGTGATGACGGGTGATTCGACTACTTATACGATGAAGTCTTTTAATAACAATGCGGGTGAGAGGGCAGTGACCTATTCAATTAATGCCGCTAATACAACTGGAATCGTAGCAACAATGCCGCCATAATCTTCCTTAGTTCCGGAGCATTCACCGGATCGTTTGTTTTCATGAGAATGGCAGGCCTCTCAAGAGGCCTGCCATTCCAT
>JASFQI010000056.1:0-19723 GCA_050115555.1 Desulfobacteraceae bacterium | reverse complement strand
CGCCCTCCGCTGCAGGCACTTCCTAGAGGAACCGCCCGGCCCGGACTGGGACGGGGTCTGGACCATGACCACCAAGTAGCGAAAATCATGTGGAGGTGAAGGTGTGGGTGTAAGGGTTTGAAAAGGCATCCGGGCTCCGGGGTTGCAGGGGGATCGTTCCTGAGCTCCCGGGCCGGCTTCCGGAGCCGGTCCCTGCGATCCAATGCTTTTTTTCTCCACAGGGGTAGCCGACAGGACGGGGTCGTGGAGTTTCGGGGCTGGGATTTACCCGAAGCTCAGCACCGGATCGCCGAACCGCTCGAAGTCCGGAGTCACGCCCAGACCCGGTCCCTGGGGCAGCGGGATTTCCCCTTGCTCGATGTAGATGCCCTGATTCGGCTCGTAGTGACCTTCGATGTAAGGGGCTGCGATCCACGTGCCCTCAAAGAGCGCAGGGGCCACAGTGGCCCCGAGGTGTACGCAGGCCGCGGCAATCACATCCCCGCCCCAAGAATCGTCGCAGGTGATGGGAAGCCCCGCCGCACGGCAGACGTCCCGAATCGTGCGCATGGGGCTGATGCCGCCCACCCGGGTGACCTTGAGCCCGAACCCGTCCACTGCGCGATCCCCAATGGCCCGCAAAACTACACGGAGGTCTTCGGCGCACTCGTCCAGGAAAACGGGGTGGGGGATTCGGCCGCGGAGGGCCAGGACCTCCTCGTATGTGGAGCAGGGCTGCTCCAGGACAAAGGGAAGGTCGCGGCATTGAAGCGACACCAGAAGGGCGTCCCGGGACGTGAAGCCACGGTTCGCGTCCACGGCCAGTCCCACACCCGGTTCCAATACCTCGCAGACCTTTCGAATCGCCGCGACGTCCTCTTCCAGGGGACGGCCGCCGACCTTGAGCTGCAGCCTTCGGAACCCCTGGGCCTGGCGGTCCCGCGCGATCCTTGCCGCCTCGTCCGGCGGTGCAACGCCCATGGCATAGTAGGAAGGCACACGCTCCCGAAAGGGACCGCCGAGCAGGTCGCAGACCCGCACCCCGTAAGCCTTTCCAGCGAGATCCCACAAGGCGATGTCCACCGCGGCCTTGGCATACGCCGACCCGTTCAACGTCCGATCCATGGTCTCACGCACTTGCTCGATGAGCAGGGGATCCCGGCCGAGAAGGTGAGGGCCCATTTCCTGGAGCGCGGCACGCGCTCCGAGCGCGTGCTGCGGCTGATACACCGGGCCGACCGGGCACGTCTCCCCTGCACCGGTGAGCCCGGTGTCCGTCACCAGGCGGACGAGGGTCGTATCCACGGACGACACCTCGGTACTGGCCATGCGGTAGGACCCTCCCACCACGGGTAGATCGTGTTGATACACGTGAACGGCTTCAATGCGCATGGAGTGTCTCCTCAGGGCGTGCTTCTCATGTCTACGGAGTCGAGCTGACAGACGCAGCTGCACGTGGACAGGGGGAGTCCGGTCTTCTTCCAGACGCGCGCGGATTCCTTGCACAGGGCGAGCCGGGCGGTTTCCCCGGCCGGATGCTTTCGAATCTCGCGAAGAATGAAGGAAAAGATCTCGATCCGCTGGGCCTCGGGGAAGCTGTACTTGCCGGCTTTCGGCCTCTTGGCCCGACGAAATCGTTTGGGCGGGAACATGGGCTCCATAGTCTCCATCAACCGGGGGAGATCGGGGCCGGTGGTCAGGAGGGAGTGCCTCATGTTGAAAAACCCTTCCTCGAAGCGAAGGGTCCCGAGGGTAATGCGCTCCGGGTCGACGGTCTCGAGGATGCGTGCAATGGTCTCGGCATAGGCCTCTTTCCATCCCTCGAACGGGACAATGGGATCCAGCCGGATTCTCACCGGGTACCCGGCCTCCTGGGCCTTGGAAGCGGCTTCAAGACGACGCTCAAAGGGTGGGGCGCCGATTTCGAACTTTCGGGATACGGACGGGGCGTTCAGGGTCCAGGCCAGGAACGTGTGGCCGTTGTGATCCAGGTCCAGGATGGGGTCGACGTTGTCGCTCTTGGTGAGCAGGAAGAGGTGGCCGTTCTCCGTGTTCCCGATCCAGGGGATGAAGGTCCGGGCTGCGCCGGTCAGGTGCTCCAGAGAGAGGGAGTCGGCCAGCTCGCCGGTGTTGAAGATCATCGGATCCAGCGTCCTGGCGAGCCTCTTGTGGAGCAGCTCCTTGATGCGGTTGTACTGGGCCCGGACCGTAATGAAGGGAAAGGCGGCCCGGTAGGTCAGCTTGAGGTAACACCAGTCGCACCGGTAGTAGCAGCCGTTGGAGGCCAGCTTCAGGCGATCGAAATCCGGGCAGACCGTTCGCTCGTCCGGCATGTGAAACGTGTCCACGACCTGGGTGGCCGGTGCCACGTAGAGCACCTGCTTGCCGGCCAGGATTTTGTCGAGCATGGCGCCGCCCGCCTGCCCGAGGACGTCCGATGCCT
This sequence comes from Desulfobacteraceae bacterium, assembly GCA_050115555.1. Lineage (GTDB taxonomy): Bacteria > Desulfobacterota > DSM-4660 > Desulfatiglandales > HGW-15 > JASFQI01. The sequence continues at coordinate 17,301 of JASFQI010000056.1, read as the reverse complement.
CCACAATGGCCCGGGGATTGCCCGAGTTCACGAAGTGAACCGGGGTCTTCGGGCATTGGGAGAGGATGTGGCGGGTCACCTCGTCTTCACGGACCGCTTCATGGACGATGATCTCCCGGGGTTTCCAGGATGCCTTCGAGGATTTCTGATTCGGGGAGGGATTCACAAAAGGCCTCTATCCGGTTTCCTGCTCCGGAACTCGTTTACCGGGGCACGGACGCCTCCAGGGGGTGGTGGATGATCTTACGAAAACCCGCTCGAGCGCTGCCAGGAGCGTTAGGGCTCGTTCAAACGACGAGTGAATCTCTCGATTCCGGGCTTCTTCCGGCACGGTTTTCTTTTATCTTATCACGTTCGAGATCCGCGGCAAAATAGGGTTTTCGTACAAGCCGCAACCAAAAAACACAAAAATGAAGAAATTTTCCTCTTGACAGGAGCAATATTAAACTGTACTTAACATTTTAACTAATACTGAATATATCGCAAGCTCCTCTGAGAGGAGGAAGGTGTGCAGGAGAACGAGACCATTGGTCGACTGTTGAACGAGTGGCGTACCCAGAAGGGCCTGACCCTTCAACAGCTCGCAGATGAGGTGGGCGTGTCCGCCGCGTTTATCTCCCAGGTGGAGAACGGAAAGGCGTCCCCGTCGATCGTGAACCTTCGAAGCCTGGCCAGGGCCCTGGATCACCGGGTGGTGGACTTTTTCATCGACGAGCTGATCGACGATCCCATGGTCCTTCCGGAGACCATGTGGACCCACGTGGACATGCCCGGCTGGAGCGCGAGCATCCGGCAGATGGTACGGATCGCGGGAAACAAGCAGATGCAGCCGTTTTACACGGTGATTCAACCCGGGGGCGGAAGCCACGAGATGTTCGCGCACCCCGGTGAAGAGTTCGGTGTGGTCCTGACCGGAGAGATGACGCTGACAGTGGGGGATCATGTGTACCGGATTCAGGCCCTGTCCTCGTTCTATTACTCGTGCCTGCTGCCACACTCCTGGATCAACGAGGGCGAGGAGCCTTGCACCGTGGTGTGGGCGGCATGCCCCCCTTCCTGGTAAGGCGGAAAAGCGGAAGGCCGATTTTCTGGAAGGGGCCGCAGGATGTTCAGGGAATCCAGGACGCGACCGCGCGTTCCTTCAGAAAACGACCCGTCCTGGACCGGGTTGATTGCGTGGCGACGTCATAGGGTGAGAGGGAGGAAATGGCATGGCGATCCAGGATATCTACCAGTCCGTGCTAGAATTCCAGGCCAAGGACATGGCCGGCCTGGTCCAACAGGAGCTGGACGCGGGGACCGAGATTACGGAGATCCTGAACAGCGGTCTCATTGCGGCCCTGGACGAGGTGGGAGAGCGCTTCAGCCGGGGGGAGTTGTTCATCCCGGAGATGCTTCAAGCGGCGCAAATTGCACAGACCGGGCTCGACGTGCTCAAGCCGCTCCTCACGGAAAGCGACACCCGGTCTGCGGGGACTGTGGTCATCGGCACGGTCAAAGGGGATCTTCATGACATCGGCAAAAGCCTGGTCAAGATGATGTTGAAGGGGGCCGGGTTCCAGGTCGTGGACCTGGGTGTGGACGTATCGACCGAGGCCTTTGTTCAGGCTGTGGAGGAAAACCAGGCGGACATCCTCGCCCTCTCCGCGCTCTTGACCACGACCATGCCGGCCATGCAGGAGACCGTGGCCCGGTTTCGGGAAAACGGGTTCTCCGTAAAGATTATGGTGGGCGGGGCGCCCATCACCGAGGAGTACGCCGAAAAGATCGGGGCGGATGGATATGCCGGGGACGCGTCCCAGGCCGTGCCGCTCGCACGTCGTTTGCTGGCCGGGTAGGCGGATCGTCTCCATCCCGGCAGGGGTGCGTTCGCCGGGAAGGCGAACCCATAACCGCCCCCGGCAATGAGCAATAGAAAACCAGAGGTCTTTCATGCTGATTGTGGGCGAATTGATCAACGCGTCCCGCAAGTCCGTGGCCGCGGCCATCGATGCGCAAGACAGCGGGGCCATCAGGCGCCTGGCCGTGGACCAGGTCGCGGCAGGGGCCCAGTATGTGGACGTGAATGCCGGGATCTACCCGGATCGGGAGGCCGAGCTCCTTCCGTGGCTTGTGGAGGTGGTCCAGAATGCGACAGGGTCTCCCTGCAGCCTGGACAGCCCGAATCCCGAGGCCATCGAAGCGGCCTGGGGCGTTCACCAGGGAGTACCGATGATCAACTCCATCTCTCTGGAAAAGGAACGCTACGATACCCTGCTGCCCTTGATTCAGGGGGCGGCGTGCCGGGTCGTTGCGCTCTGCATGTCCGACGAGGGCATGCCTGAGACGTGCGACGAGCGGATGCACATTGCCGAGCGACTGATCCACGGGCTGACCGGTGCCGGGATTGCCTTGGAGGACATCTTTCTCGATCCCCTGGTCCAACCGGTCGCCACGAACACGCAGTACGGGGTGGAGTTTCTGGAGGCCGTGGAACGGATCGGGAGGGCCTGGCCGGGTGTTCACACCGTATGCGGCATGTCCAACGTCTCCTACGGCCTGCCCAACCGGGCGTTCATCAATGAGACGTTTCTGGCCATGGCCGTAGCCAGGGGCCTGGACGGGGCCATCTTGAACCCCCTGGACATGCGCAACATGGCCCGGCTGATCGCAGCGGAGATGCTGATCGGCCGCGATGCATTCTGCGGGGACTATCTGAAGGCTTACAGGGCCGGGAAACTGGAGGCTGCCTAGGGGCACGTGGACTTGGCCCCCGGCGGTCGGGAGAGGACGTATGCAGAAGATAGGCGTACCGGAAACAGGGAACCGAACCGCCGACGCGGTGGTGATCGGTGGCGGGGCCGTAGGCGTGGCTACGGCCTACTGGCTCTCCAGGGCCGGCCTGGAGGTGATCGTCCTGGAGGCGAGAGACGGCCTGGGCAACCTGACTTCCGGGGCATCGGCCGAGTGCTTTCGCGCGCAGTTCACCGAGCCCGCCCTGGCCCCCCTGGCCCTGGAGAGCATCGACTTTTTCGAGGACTTTGGAGAGCGGGTCGGGCTGCCCGGGTATGATCTCCACATCCACCACCAGGGCTACCTCTTTGTCACGGACGATGAGACCATGCTCCCGTCACTGGAAGCAGCGGTCCAGGAGCACCACCGGCTGGGCGTGACCGATTCGGAGTTTCTGGCGGGCAGTGCCCTTCGGGAACGGTTTCCCTTTCTCGCTCCCAACGTCGCAGGGGCCAACTTTCGTCTCCAGGATGGGTGGCTCTCGGTCCATGAGCTGATTCAGGGATTTGCCAAGGGGACAAAGGCCCGGTTTTTCCTTCAGACCCGCGTCCTCGACGTGCTCGCGGACGGGCAGGGGGTGATGGGGGTGAAGACCGACCGGGGGACCATTGAGACCCGCACCGTGGTGGACGCGGCCGGTCCGTTTGCAGGCGTTGTCGCACGAATGGTGGGAGTGGAGCTGCCCCTGGAGCCGGTGCGGAGGCAGAAGGTGTTCGTTACCACGGACGCGGTGCCGCGGGAGGCGCCCTTCACGGTGGACCTGGTGAACGGCTCCTACTGGCGGCCCGAGACGGGCGGAGGCCTGGTGGGCTGGGTGGACCCGGACGAGCCGGTGAGCGAGCCCATGGAAAACCCGCTCGGGGACTGGGACTTCCCGGCCATGGCCCTGGACAAGGTCAGCCGCTTGAGCCCGTTCTGGACGGGAATCATCGAGAGGCTCAAGAAGACCGATTTGTCCCTTTCGGCCGGCCAGTATGTGTACACCCCGGACGAGCAGCCCCTGATCGGCCCGGTGCCCGAGGTGCCGGGGTTTCATCTGAACTGCGGCTACTGGATGGGCATCATGGTGTCCCCCGCTGTGGGCAGGCTCTGCGCGGATTTGATCACCGGGGAGCGGGACAACAAGGACAATCTCCTGCGGTTGAGCCGCTATGAGGAGGGGATCTCCATCAAGGGGAGCAGTTTTTTGAGCGGGCATTGAGGGAGAAAGGAAAGATCCCCACGTCCTCCGCCCCCCAGTTGGTCCCTCGGAGAATCCCGTGGGATAGACCTGTGGAGAAGATCTGTCGGGGCGAAGGGGGCAGATTCCCCCGCGGGCAAGACCGTAGCGAAGACCCGCCCTGGAGCTCCGGAACGTCGGAAGATCCAGCCCCGAAGACCGGTGTAGGATTACTGGAGGTTTGGGAATAGGGCTCCCGCTGCGGGGGGGGGCTTTCCGTTCACGCTCCCCGGAGCGGGGAAAAAAGAACGAAACAGAGGTGGATTCACCATGAACGAGAGGTTGCCTCTAGAGGCGGAAGAGATCCAGAAAATCGAAGGGAGTGAGGTGCCCGAGGAGTCCGCTTCCGAGGCGGCTTCCCCGGAGGTCGTAATGCCCGAGCTTCACATCCGGCCCCGCATGCGTGTGCTGAGCGACGACCAGGTGCAGCGCATCCACGAGGCGTCCCTTGAGCTCATGGAGAAGACCGGGATCCAGGTCAACCACGAGGGGGCTCGGGAGATCCTGCACAGTCACGGTTGCACAGTGGACGGGGCGCGAGTCCACATCCCCCCCGATTTGGTGGAAAGGGCTCTGGGCACGGTGGCTCAGGAGGTAGCCCTCTACGACCGGTTCGGGGAGAAGACCGTGGACCTGAAGGAGGACCAGACCTGGTATGGGACCACGCTGGACGCCTACGACTTCCTGGACCCCTCGGACGGGGTGCGACGCCCGTTCACCATGGAGGACTGCCGGACCGCGGCCGCCCTGGCCGATGCCCTGCCGAACTTCACCTGGACCATGACCATCGGCGTCGCCTCGGATGCGCCCCCGGCGACGGCAGACCGCCTCGCGGCCCGCCAGGCCCTCACCGCATGCCAGAAACCCCTTCTCTACTGCTGCGACAGCCTCCAGAGCGCCAAGGACATTCACGCCATGGCCGTGGCCGTGGTGGGAAGCGAGGAACGCCTGACGGAAAAACCCATCATCGGCGTCTTCAACTCCCCGATCTCCCCGCTGGTCTTCGAGACTCCGGTCATGGACCGGGTGCTCTTCGCCGCGGAGCAGGGCCTTCCTCAGGTCTGCTACTCGGGGCCCCAGGCCGGGGCCACCTCCCCGGCCACCCTGGTCGGTACCGTGGTCCAGGGAAGCGTGGAGTCGCTCTTCGGCCTGCTGATGAGCCAGCTCGTGCGCCCGGGCGCCCCTTTCGTTTACGGCGCCTTTGCAACCATCATGGACATGCGCACCAGCGTGTTTTCCTACGGCGCACCCGAGATGAACATCATGGCCTCGGCCATGGCCCAGATGTCTCAGTACTACAACATCCCGTTCCTGGGGATGTCCGGGTGCTCGGACGCCAAGCTGCCGGATGCCCAGTCCGCCGTGGAGGCCACGTTTTCATGCCTCTGCTCGGCCCTGAGCGGTGCAAACCTGGTGCACGACAACGGCTGGCTGGACCACTCCACCCTGATCTCTCCGGAGTACATGGTCCTGGTGAACGAGGTCATTGAAATGGTGTACGGGTATATGCGGGGGATCAAGGTGGACGACGAGCGCCTGGCCCTGGATCTCATCGACCGGATCGGTCCGGGTGGAAACTTCCTCATGGAAGACCACACCATGCGCTATTTCAAGGAGATCTGGTACTCGAAGCTCTTCGACCGCTCCAACATGAATCAGTGGCGCGCCCGGGGAAAACCCGAGTTTCACGAACGCCTCCACGAGGTGACCGAAACCTTCATGCGGCACGAGCCCGCCCCGCTGCCCGACGAGGTGATCCGGGAGATCGACCGGATGGCCGAACACTGGGGCTAGGCGGTTTCGAGCCCGTGGAGAAAGGGAGACAAATCTTGGAATTCATTTTGAACCACGACCTGTGCTCCGGCTGCCGCGCCTGTCTCCTCGCCTGCAGCGTGGCCAACTTCAAAGCCATTACCACGGCCAAGGCGGCCCTGCGCATCGAGGCCCGCTTTCCCGCACCGGGGGTGTACCGCATTCACGTGTGCGATCAGTGCGGCCAGTGTGCCGAGGCGTGCCCGGAAGAGGCCATCGTGCTGGAGAACGGCCGGTACAGGCTCCACGAGGAGGACTGCATCGGCTGTGGGGCCTGCGTGGAGGCTTGCCCCAACGACGTGCTGCAGCTCGATCCGGATACGGAACAACCCATTCTCTGCACCCGTTGTGGAGAGTGCGCGGCCATCTGCCCGAGGGACGCCATCACCGTGTCCTGGGATTCGGCCGAGGAGGTGAACGCATGAAAGGGTATGCCGGGACCGTGCTGAGAGTCGATTTGTCCTCGGGCCGGATCGAGAAGCAACCCCTCCCGGAGGACCTGATCGAGCATTTCATCGGCGGGCGTGGATTCGTGGCCCGCTGGCTGTGGGAGGAGCTTCCCCCGGGGATCGACGTGTTCGACCCGGCGAACCCATTTATCGTGGCGACCGGCCCCCTTTCCGGCCACCTCATTCCGGCGAGCGGCAAGACGAGCTTCGGGTGCAAGTCCCCGGCGACCGGGGGATATGCCGACTCGAACATGGGCGGGCACTTCGGACCGGTTCTCAAGTATGCGGGGTACGACGCGCTGATCCTCACGGGTAAAGCCCCCGAACCGAGCATCCTGGTGATCGACAACGATGCCGTGGAGGTGCGCCCGGCCGGGGCCTACTGGGGCATGGGGTCTCTCTCCCTGGAGAAGCAGCTGAAGGAGGAGTTTGGCGAGGACTTCGAGGTCCTGACCATCGGCCCGGGCGGGGAGAACCTCGTCCGATTCGCGTGTATTTCGCACGACTTCGGCCGACAGGCGGGCCGGACCGGGATCGGGGCCGTGCTCGGTTCCAAGAAGATCAAGGCCGTGCTGGTGCGCGGCACCGGGTCGCTCGAGGCCCACGACCTGGAAGGCCTGTACCAGGCCAGCAAGCGGGCCTATGCCGCGATTCAGGAGAAGCCGGGATTTCTGGGCTGGACACCGGAAGGCACGGCCGGCCTCACGAATTGGGTGAACGAGGTGGGCGCGTTTCCCACGCGAAACTTTCAAACCTCTTTTGCGGACCACTACCAGGCCATCAACGGCAAAGCCATCCTTGATCACCTCAAGGTCACGGACAAGGGCTGCTTCTGCTGCCCCACGCCGTGCGGCAAGTACGGGCGCGCCAGGACCTCTCTGGGGCAAGTGGAGGTGGAAGGCCCGGAGTTCGAGACCATCTCCCTTCTCGGCGGGAACTGCGACCTCCAGACCATCGAGGACGTGGCTTATGCCAACTACGTCTGCGACGAGCTGGGCCTGGACACCATCTCGGGCGGTGTGGTGGCCTCCTGGACCATCGAGTGCTTCGAGCGGGGCATCCTCTCCAAGGAACGGATCGGCCGCGAGGTCCGCTTCGGCGACCTGGAGTCCGTGACCTACCTGCTGGACCTCATCGCCCATCGAAAGGGCCTGGGCGATCTCCTGGCCGAGGGAACGAAGCGGGCCGCCGAGGCCGTGGGCCAGGGATCTTTGGATTTCGCCATTCAGGTGAAGGGCCTGGAGTGGACCGGGTATGAGTGTCGCAATGCCCCCGGAATGATGCTATCCTACATGACGGCGGATGTAGGGGCGCATCACAACCGGTCCTGGGTCCTGGGACAGGATGTGGTGGGTTCCGCCACCAGCGTCCACGACCTGATCGCCGGAGGCGGTGAGATCAAGAAGCTGCCCAAGGCAAAGGTGGGCGGGCAGTCCAAGTACGTGATCGCCTCGCAGCACCTGCGGCCGGCGTTCGACCTCCTTGGCATCTGCCGGCTCCAGTTCATGGAGCTGGGCTTCGAGGTGGAATACTATGAAGAGTTGTTCCAGCTCTGCACGGGGAGAAAGCTCGCCTGGGATGAGCTGCTCCGGACCTCTGAGAGGGTCTGGAACCTGACCCGCGCCGTTTCCGTGCGGGAGGTCCCGGGGTTCGGGCGGGCATACGACTACCCCCCGGCCCGGCTCATGAACGATCCGGTCCCCAACGGACCGAACGAGGGTCACTGCATCAGCCGGGAGGACGTGGAACGTCTCCTGGACGAGTACTATGACGCCCGGGGCTGGGACCGGCAGGGCCGTCCCAGCGGAGACACCTTGAAGAGGCTGGGTCTCGACGACGTGGCCCGGGTGCTGGGCACATGACGGACATTCGAGTCGTCCTCCACCTGAGCCCCAATCTGGAGGATATGCTTCAGGACGTACCGGTTCGCCTGGACCTCTCGGTTCCTCGAGGAACGACCGTTCGAGAGATCCTGGGCAGGGCCGGGATCCCCCCCCTGGTGGTCAGAAGCGTGATCCAGGGGAAAACACTCCTCACCCGGGACAGCACAGTGTCCCGGGATGCCGAACTTTCCCTCCTGGCCCCCATCGCCGGAGGGTGATCATATAGCGCGCGAAACGCGGACCTCATTCACTTTTTCACGACAATATCGGAAATTTCAATCAACCGTGGCTTGATATGCACCTGAAACCCCTGGAGTGACAGGGTTTCCAGGTGTCGGCGGTGTCATGCTCGCCGTCGAGCATGCGTTTTTCCGACCACTCCTCTTGACATGGTTTGGTCATCAAATTATGATAGAACCAATATTTAGTGTCGTAAATTTTCGATCCCGAATCACTGCGCAAGACACCTTCAGCTTGCCGGAAGGGGAGTCATTGCGCTTTTTTTTCCCTGCACAGGGTGGGGTCGCGGCCATTGCCTCGAGGCTGTATGCCTGCAACGAATGAATATTCAGAGGACATGGCTCGATCCCTTAGACGTATTGTGCGGGCTGTCGAGCATCGCGCCCGTCGGTTCACCGCACAATCCCGGTTGACCGTTTCCCAGTGGATGGCCTTGCGGGAATTGCTGGCCCAGGGGACCTGTACGGCAGGGAAGCTGGCGGATCTCGTGGGGATCAGCCGGGGCACGGCCACGGGGATTTTGGATTATCTGCAGTCGGAGAGGCTGGTTCAGCGGCAGCGGAAGGGAAAGGACCGTCGCCGCGTGTACGTGTGCCTCACCCCCAGGGGTCGGGAAGTGGCCTCCGAGCTGGAGTCCCCCTTTGACGAGCCACTATCCCAGCTGCTCGCGAACATTCCGGAAGGCGATCGTCCCCGCACGGCGAATGCGCTCCGGCTCATGGCCCGGATGCTCGAGCAGTGATCACGTCGCGCGATGGGATTTTCCACAGGCATTGGTCATAAAAAGCTCTGAATAGAGTCTATATATAGGGAGGAAAAAGCATTTATAAGATTATTTATTTTAAAAGGGATGGAAAAAAATGGCGACCATAGGTGTAGAGAATGTGTTCAAGATCTTCGGGGAAGACCCGGAAGCGGCCTTTCCGCTGATCGAGCAGGGCAAGACCAAGGAGGAGATCCAGGCGGAGACCGGGCTCGTGGTCGGCGTCCAGGATGTCAGCTTCCGGATGGAGACGGGCACCCTGTTCGTGATCATGGGCCTTTCCGGGAGCGGCAAGTCCACCCTCCTGCGGTGCATCAACCGGTTGATCGAGCCCACCCGGGGCCAGGTCTACCTCGAGTTCGAGGGGGAGCGCATCGATGTGACCTCGCTCGGCAGGAGTGAGCTCCGGGCGGTGCGCGAGCGGAAAATCAGTATGATTTTCCAGCATTTCGCCCTCTTCCCCTACCGCACCGTGGTGGACAACGTGTCCTTCCCTCTGGAGATTCAGGGCGTGGATAAGGCGACTCGGCGGAAAAGGGGGATGGAGATCCTCAAGCTGGTGGGCCTGGATGCCTGGGCCGAGTCTTATCCCCCCAAGCTCTCGGGCGGCATGCAGCAGCGCGTGGGCCTGGCGCGGGCGCTGGCCTCCGAGGCTGAGCTCCTGCTCATGGATGAGCCCTTCAGCGCACTCGACCCCCTGATCCGCATGCACATGCAGGCCGAGCTCCTCAACCTTCGGGACCGGGTGCGGCGGACCATCCTCTTCATCAGCCACGACCTGGACGAGGCCCTCAAGCTGGGCGACCGGATCGCCATTATGGAGGCGGGCCGGATCGTGCAGCTGGGAACCCCGGAAGAGATCATCATCAACCCCAAGACCGAGTATGTGGCCAATTTCGTGGAGCACGCCGATGCCACCGGCGTTCTCACGGTCACGGCCGTGGCCAAGCAGGTCGATGTGAGCAAGGAAGCTCCCAAGGGCTTGGGCATCCGCAAGCTGGATCCCCAGCCCGCCGCGTTTGCCGAAGAGGCCGGGCTCGTGATCTGCCTGGATGCGGACGGAAAGCCCATGAATGCATACGTGGACGATGTGCTCATGGAGTTCAAGCACGTGACGGACGACCTCACCACGGTGGGCGACGAGACGGTCCTGCTGGCCGAGCACGACGCGACCCTGAGGGAAGTCATGCGGGCGCGTCTCTCCACCTCGAAAAACCCGGTCATCGCACTCAAGGAAAACGGCGAGCTGGACGGCATCATCACCGGCCAGGAGATCCTGCTGGGCGTGCTGGAGAAGGGAAGAAAGGAGGACGCGGCATGAAACGGAAACCGCGAGAATCAGGAGGCCTTCCACGGAACCGTTGGGCGCTCACGGCCGCATGTTGCCTGGTGGGGCTGTCCCTCATTGCCGCGGCCCTGTGCGGGCCGGCCGCAGCCGCCGAGTACGGCGAGAGCCTCTTCGACGAGATCGGGGTCCAGGGCAGCCTGATTCCGGCCGAGGACTGGATCGACCAGGCCATCGACTGGATCGCCCTGAAATTCGCCGGGGTGTTCGACGTCATCCAGGCGATCATCAACCACATCAACGCGGGGCTCCTGGCGGCCCTCATGTGGCTCCCGGTCTGGGGATTCAAGTTCGGAGGCAAAATGGTGGTCATCCCTCTCCTGTCCCTGCTGATCGTCCCCTACATGTGGTGGGCGTCCACCAAGTGGACGGGTCTTTACGGCTTTGTCAGTCTGTGGCTCATCGCCAACCTGGGGCTCTGGGAAGCCACCATGGAGACCCTGTCTCTGACGTTGACGGCGGCCTTGATCGCCCTGGCCATCGGGATTCCAACCGGCATCCTCTCGGGGAAGTCGGATATCGTGGAAGCCATTGCACGACCCATCCTGGACTTCATGCAGACCCTGCCCGTGTTCGTGTACCTGATCCCGGCCGTGATTCTTTTCGGCCTGGGTGCGGCACCAGGCGTGGTGGCCACGGTCATCTTCGCAGTGCCGCCGGCGGTACGTCTTACCAGCCTGGGCATTCGGGGTGTGCCCAAGGCCCTGGTCGAGGCCGGCGAGGCCTTCGGCTGCAACTACTGGAAACTTTTATTCAAGGTGCAGCTACCCATGGCCCGGCCGTCGATCATGGCCGGGGTGAACCAGACCATCATGCTTTCCCTCTCCATGGTGGTCATTGCCGCTTTGATCGGGTCCGGTGGCCTCGGAGGCGAGGTGGTCCGCAGCATTCAGCGCATGCTCGTGGGCAAGGGCTTCGTGGCAGGCCTCGCCGTGGTGTTCATTGCGATCATCCTGGACCGTGCCACCCGCTCCGTGGGCGAAAAGAAGATCTAGCAGGTGTCTTGCCTGCATTGGGCATCTGAAAGGAGGTGGTTCGGAAAACGTTTGGATAAGCGGTTTGGACTGGTGAGTGTTCGGATTTTGCAACCTTTTGATCGTTGAACGTATTCAAAGAAAAAGGAGGAGAAGCATGATGAAGAATCGGTTCAAGTGGATGGCAATCGCGGTGGCAGTCCTGATGGCCGTGGCCCTGGTTTCCGCGCCGGCTATGGCGGAAAAGAAGACCCTCAAGTTCGGTGTGGTGGCCTGGTCCGAGGCCCTGGCCGAGGGCGCCCTGATTGAGTACCTGCTGGAAAAAGAGATCGGGCAGGACGTGGAGATCATCAACCCGGACGCCGGCGTGGCCTACACGGCGCTCATGAACAGGGAGCTCGACCTCTACATCGAATCCTGGCTCCCCCTAACCCACGAGACCTACTGGGACAAGGTAGCCTCCAGTGTCTGCGACTTCGGCCCCATGTACGAGGACGCGAGCCTGGGCTGGGCCGTGCCCAATTACATCCCCGAGGACGTGGTCAGCTCCGTGGAGGACCTGGACAAGGAAGAGGTCAAGGAGAAGTGTAAGGGCCGCATCGTGGGCATCGATCCGGGATCCGGCCTGATGCAGCACTCCGCCCTCATGATGAAGAAGTACCCCCAGCTTGCAGGGTGGAAGCTTGTGGAGGGCAGCGACGCCGCCATGGTGGCCGAGCTCAAGCGGAGTACGCAGCGCAAGGAGTGGATCATCGTCACCCTGTGGCGGCCGCACCACGCGTTCGCACGCTTCGACATCCGTTACATCGACGAGCCCAAGAAGATCCTGGGCGTTGAGGAGCGCTCCCACATGCTGGGCCGCGAGGACTTCATGGCGGTTTTCCCGAACAAGGTGAGCCGTTTCCTCACGCGTTTCACCATGGGCATTAATGTGGTCGAGGACCTGACCAACATGTACCAGGAGAACGAGAAGACCGCACCGGCCAAGTTTGTGGAAAAGTACCCCGAGCTGGTCGACTACTGGCTGCACGGCATCGACGAGTAAGCCAGGTACGCAATACGCCGGGATCCCGCGACGGTCCCGCGTGATGTTGCCCCGGTTGCACGGAAAGGGTTCCGGCGATCGGGGCTTTTTTTGCCGATCCGTGATAAATGGTGAAAAAACAATATAGTATGGGTGGCAAAATCGAAATCGGGATTGAGATCGAAAGTGTGAGGGTCCCCGGACAAAAACCGGGATGTGTCCCGCCTTTCGATTGGATACCGGACAAGGGGTTACGCGTGGGACCGCATTGCCTCGATACGCCGTATCGATGGGGCGGAAGACGCTGTTTCTTGAAGCATGATTTGTTTTGACACCTTCGGATGTTGGCCCTATCCTATTATTTATGCTTCCCGTGCGGATGGGACGGCGCGGGCTGAGAAAACAGAATACTTCCCTTCGCCTTGGGGCTGCGAGATCTTGAAAATTCGGGGCGCCGCGTATCCCGATGCGTCGAGGGCAGAGAGGCAGAGATTTCTGCCAAGGGAGGATGCTATGAGAAGACGTTTCAGCAAGGAGTGCGTTTTCGTAACGGCGGCCCTGTTCGCGTTCACGGCCTTTGCGGGTTGCTCCGGCATGGGCAAGGCCGAACAGGGCGCGGTCATCGGCGGTCTCGGCGGGGCCGCTGTAGGCAGTCAGCTCGGCCCGGACGACGACCGGGGGAAGAGCGCCCTCATCGGGGCCGGGATTGGGGCGATCCTGGGGTACATGATCGGGAACGAGTGGGAGAAGTACGACCAGCGGCAGCTGAATCGCACCCTGGAAACCGCACCGTCCGGAAGGAGCGAGGCCTGGGTGAACCCGGACACGGGGAACCGGTACGCGGCCACACCCCAGCCTGCCTACCGGCAGGACGGCAGGGTTTACAGGGATGTCGAGATCGAAGGCGTGGTGGACGGACGGCGCGAGGTCGTACATGCCAAGGCCTATCGCCGGGCGGACGGCACCTGGCAGCTTGTGCAGTAGCTCTCCTTTTGCCGGACCCTACCCGGTTTTTTCCACCAGCCGCTTTAGAAGGACCACGGCGGTCTCGGGGGATTCGGCTTCCAGGCGGCGCGTGCTTTCGCGCGAGATGAAGAAGGCGGCCACGTCGGTTTCCGCCCGGGCCATGGTCCGGGCCTGAAACCGGCGCAAGCCGGCCAGCGGTGCAATCACGTTCCCCGGCCCGAGCGAGCGCATTCGCTTCTCACGGCCCTCGCTGTCTCGTTTGTACTCGGACGCCGATCCCCAGAGAATCAGGAAAAGGCCTTCCACCTCCTGCCCCTGCTCCAGGATATCCGTTCCTGCGGGGAACTTGACGGATTCGCCGTAGGACTCCAGGGCCTCGACCAGGGCCTCCACGTTTTCCATCTCCTGGAGGTGCGCGTCCAGTTCGTCGGCCACGAGATGGAGCAGGGCGTCCTTCCGTTGCGTCCCCTCCGAGTCCTCGGAATGCAACCGTGCGTGTTCCTCGGCGAGGATCCGGTCCTCGCACCACTGAAGACCGCTGTCCGCATCCTGAAAGCGGTGCACCGAGGCCAACGTCTCCGGGGCGCAGTTGCGCTCGAGCAGGCCGAAGAACGTGTCCGGCACGGCCGTGAACAGGAGCGAGATCCCCCGGGCTGCCGCCTGCTGTGCGATTCGCTGAAATGTGTTCACCGCGGAGATGTCGTATCCGCTCACTGCCGAGAGATCGAGAATCACGTACCCGGGAAGGGGCGTTCCCTTCTGGAGCCGTTCGGAGATGGTGCCTGCCACCCGGCTGGCCGAGCCAAAGAAGAGATACCCGGTCAGCCGGTAGATCCACACAAGGGGTCCGTTTTCCCGCAACAGGGCCCGGTCGGGAATGGGCCGTTCCCGCCGGCTTCGAACGTCCGCACCGGTTTGCTCCGACGCGATCACCGGGACGCGGCTGAAACGGAAGATGAAGATGATCACCGTGAGGATCAGGCCCAGGCCGATCCCTTCCAGGAAGCCGAGGACCAGGATGAAACCGAGAATGGAAAGCAGGATGCCATAGTCCACCGGCGTGAACTTCCGCAGGCTCGCCACGAGCCAGTCGTCGAGGAAGAACAACCCGATCAGGAAGACCATCCCCCCGAGCAGAGGCTTGGGAAACCAGGCCAGGATCCCCGCACCGAGGAAGAGGACGCACGCGCAGATGCCCGCGCCGAAGAGCGCCACCAGCCGGCTGCTCAAACCGGTTTTGACCCCGAGCAGACTCAGGGAGAGCACATTGTACCCGGCATAGGACCCTCCGGCCCCGGCCAAAGCATTGGCCGCAGCGCTGACCTTGAGCTCGTGGTCCAGGTCGATCTCCTGATTGGCCCCGAGCTCGATGCCGCTCACGTTGAAGAGCATGCCGATGAGGGAGATGAAGGTCACGGTGAGAATGTCGGGGATCCGGGAGATCAGCGGGGACCAGTGGACGGAAAGGAGGTCCCGTGGGCAAACCGCCGGCCAGATGCCTCCGCCGGGAAGCCCCTCCGGAAACCAGCCCGAGGCCTGGGCCTGCGCCATGGTCGCCCCGCTCAAGGCGAAACCGATCAGAAAGAGGCCCAGGGCCAGGACAAAGGAGAGGGGCAGAATGAGGTAGTGGGCCCACCGTTTCAGGAGCGCAAAGGTCACCCCCGCATACACGACCCCCGGCAGCCAGCGAAAGATCGCGTCCGGGGCCAGGTAGGCAGAGAGCGTGTCCACGCCCAGGGGGATGCCCGTCATGACACCCAGGCCCCCCTTGGCCAGGAGCGCACCCGTACCGGCCAGGAATCCGCCGGCCACGGGGTAGGGCATGTAACGGGCCAGGTTGGACAGCCGGAATCGGCCGATGAGGCCGAAGCAGGCGCCCGTGACCAGGGCGGTCAGGGCCAGAAGGGCCACCGCGGTGACGAACTGCTCCCCGGCCGGGGCCAGGGCCATGCTCCCGACCAGGGCGCCCACGCTCCCGGCCAGAATGGCCGCGGGCGTGTCCTGGGGAATGCAGGTCATGCCCTTGAAAGAGCTTCGAAGTCCCACCACGAGGTTCATGACCACGGCCCCGAAAAGGGTCAGCCCGGCTGCGGTCATGGTGAACTGCGAGAGGTGGGCGTCAAAGATGATGCTGGCAAACGAGACCTCCAGGACCACGAGCAGTACCGCCAGGATGACCCCTTGGAGCAAGGCGGGGACAACACGGGGGGAGAGAAGGTCCTGGATGATTTCTCGAAAGACCGTCATGGGCGGCACTCCCACGGGGCGGCGATTCAGTCCGGAAGCAGGTCGTAGTAGTAACGCATGGTGTCGGAACGGGTGACGATGCCGATGAGCTTTCCGTCCTTCAGCACAGGAAGCCTTCCGATGTCGTTTTTGACCATGATACGGGCGGCCTGCATGACGCTCTGGCCGGGCTCAATGGTGTGAATGTCCGTGGACATGAAGGCCTTGACCGGGGGGTCCTTCTTGTGAGGGTTTCGAAAACGCTTGAAGTCCCGCCGGGAGAGGATTCCCACCACCCGCTCCCCCTCCACCACTGGCAGCCCGGTGCACCCCTTGTCCCGAAGGACCTGGGCCGCCTCGCTCATGCGGGTTTCGGGCGTGACCGAGAACACGGGAAAAGACATGAGGTCCCCGATCTGAACAGCGGGTCTCTGGTTGCCCTGAATGAGGTCGAAGAGGTGCTCTCGAATGGCCGCGGGTTTCGGGTCCTTCTTGACCAGGGCGGAGCCGGCTCCAGGGTGGCCTCCGCCGCCAAGGGCCCGCATGATGGCCCCCACGTTCAGGTCGTCCACCGCACTCCTCCCGATGACCATGGCCCGGCCGCGTGCACTGTCCCGAAAGATCCCGAAGGCCGCATCCACGTTCAGGATGTCTCGGTACATCTCCACGACCAGGGCGAGCCCCGCGGTGTGCCCTTCGATGTCGCAGGCGTTCACGCTCACGGTGTAGCCGTTGAGCTTGGTACGCTCGGCGTTTTGGATCATGTCGAAGAGGACGTCCTTCTGCTTGGGCCCGTAAGCGGGGCGCAGGAAGGTGTTGACGATCTCCACGTCGGCCTTTCGCTTCAAGAGGAAGGCCACGGCCTGGGCGTCCACAGACGTGGTCGACGGGAAGGTCAGGTTCCCTGTGTCCTCGTAGATGCCCGCCAGGAAGAGCGTGGCCTGAATGGGAGAGATGGGGATGCCTTCCTCCTCCATGCGCCGCGCAAAAAGCGTGGTCACGGCCCCGACAGCCACGCAGTGCTCCCACGCAGGGTCGATGGTCGCAGGGCTCCGGTGATGGTCCCACAAATGGATTTCAGGGCCGGGGCCATCTCCGGGAAAGGGCACGCCTTCCAGGCGCTTCCAGTCGTTCGTGTCCACCACGATGAGCCGGCTCACGTTTGCCCAGTCGATCTCGCCGGGCAGGGACCAGGGAAAGAGGTCCTTGTGAATGGAGAGGAACTGGCGCACGTTGGGGTTCAGGCTCTTGGGGAGAACGGGCGTGGCTTCGGGGTAGAGGATCTGGGCGGCAAAGGCTGCGGCTGCAGCGTCGAAGTCGGTGTTCTTGTGTGTGACGATGGCCTCCATGACAGCCCTCCGACACGGGATTTCACGCCGGGGCTCACACGGCCCCGCGAAAGGATCCTAACGGTTCGACGCGCATGATCTCGAGTGAAGACTCGAATCGTCAAGCTGCCGAACATCTTACCTCATCGGCATCATGAGTAAAGACCTAAAACGGGTTGACCTTTCTTCGGGGTTCGATGCGGGAGGGTCCTCGGGCTTTCCCCTTTTCATCTCCCGGGGCCTGGGGTAGGATCTCTGCCTGGGAACACGATTGACGGTCTCGTAAAAACCCGCTCGATC
>JASFQI010000055.1:0-19896 GCA_050115555.1 Desulfobacteraceae bacterium | reverse complement strand
TTCTCAGGAGGATGACCCGCTGCTCCAGAAAACCTCCTCCGGTCGCCTGCAGGCCCTGGCTTGCTCCTCGGTCATGCTCATGAGATCCAGGTTCCGGAGGCTGGCCGGTTCCAGCTCTTCCCGCGCCACCCAGCAGCCGTGCCGGATCCGGTAGAGAATCATCCTGAAATCGCTGAGAATGGCCAGCAGGCTGGGAATCAGCACGAGGGTCAGCACGGTGGCAAAGGTCACCCCGGCTGCAAGCGCCAGGGCCATGGGAATGAGAAAACGCGCCTGGAGGTCCTGCTCGAGGATCATGGGCATAAGCCCGCCCACGGTGCTGATGGTCGTGAGGATGATCGCTCGAAACCGCCTTCCCCCGCCTTGATGGAGGGCCTCGAAAAACGGCATGCCCTCGGCAATGTTCTCGTTGACCCGTTCAATGAGCACGATGGCATCGTTGACCACGACCCCGGTCAACGCCACCATCCCGAAAATACTCATGATGGAAAGATCAAACCCCAGAAGCAGGTGCCCTGCCACCGCCCCGATGATCCCGAAGGGGACGGTAAACATGATCACGAATGGCTGGGCATAGGACCGGAACATCGCGGCGATGATGACGAAGATGCCCAGCACGGCGAGGGGGAACCCGAAGTAGAGGCTCGTGAAGGACTCCCGCATCTTCTTCTGCTCCCCTTGAAGCGCGATGCGAAGGTCCGGGTACTTGGTGCGAAGCCCGGGAAAGAAGTCCGAGGCCAGTGCTTGAAAGATCTCGTTGGTGTTGGCCCTGTTGCTGTCCACTTCGGCGCTCACGGCCACGCGGCGAAGGCCGTCGGTCCGCGTGATCGTGGAGTACCCGGGGGCATAGCTCACATCCGCCACGGAGTAGAGAGGGACCTCGTGCCCTTCACGGGTGCGAATGCGCACCTTGTCCAGCGTGGAGGCCTGACGGCGCTCATCCTGCGTGTAGCGGACCTTGACGCGGATGTCCTCACGGCCCCTCTGGATGCGGAGGGCCTCGTTGCCGAAGAACCCCGCGCTGATCTGCCGGGCAAGATCGTCTACGGTCAATCCAAGGGCCCTGGCCTCGGGGCGGAGGCTCAAGCGCACCTCGTTCTTGCCGGGTGAAAAGTCCGAGCGGATCTGAAAGACCCCGTCGAAGCGGTGCAGCCGGTCCATGAGCTCCTTCGAGGCGGCCAGGATGTTCCCCATGTCATACCCCTGAATCCAGATCTCAATGGGCGCCCCCGGGGGACCGGCGCTGAGCCCTTCCATGGTCAGGGACTTGAGGCCGGGGATGGATCCGATCCGCCTCTCCCACTCCATCATGATCTCCTTGGAATGGATTCCCCGCTTGGCAGACTCCAGCAGGATGGCCTGAACCGATCCCACATTGGTTCCGAACTCCGGGATGTCCTGCAGGGTCTCCCCGACCAGGGTGATGTGATCCAGGAGCATGGGGTCGCCCGAGGCGGTCTCCATGGTTTCGTTCATGTGCAGGAGCGTGTCCTCGATGTGATCGATCGCGTCCTGGGTCACCTCGATGGGCGTGCCGTCGTTGAACTCGATGGTGGCGGTGGCCACAAAGCCGTCCACATCGGGAAACACCGTGAACTTGATGAACCCCCCGGAGACCACCCCGACCGTGATGAAGAGAAGGCTCACCGCTGTGCAGAAGGAGATGTAGCGCCATTTCATGGACTGCCTCAGGAACGGCTGGTACACGTGCGCCACGAACCACTCGATCCCGTTGGCCAGGGCCCGGTGCAGGCGTTCGATCCGGCCTCCCAGGGTTCGTTTTCGAGCCGGGCTGGTGTTGGGATCCGGGAGGTGACTCAAGTGGGCCGGAAGAAGGATCAGGCATTCAAGGAGGGAGACCGCCAGGCAGGCCATCACGACAAAGGGCAGGATGCGAATGAACTTGCCCAT
The DNA here is from genome assembly GCA_050115555.1 of Desulfobacteraceae bacterium. Classification (GTDB taxonomy): domain Bacteria; phylum Desulfobacterota; class DSM-4660; order Desulfatiglandales; family HGW-15; genus JASFQI01. Next base: position 17,985 of record JASFQI010000055.1, on the reverse strand, counting down.
GATCCCGCCGACGAATGCGAGCGGAAGAAAGGCGACGATCGTGGTGGTCACCGCAGCCACGACCGGCAGCCCGACCTCTTGAACGCCGTCCACGGCAGCTCGGAGCGGCGGCTTGCCGCGCTTTCGGTGAACGAAGATCGACTCTCCCACAATGATGGCATCGTCGACCACCACGCCCAGCACCATGATGAACCCGAACAGGGAAATCATGTTGAGGGTCCCGCCGATCCCCCACAGGATCGCTACAGCGCCTGCAATGGAAATGGGAAGGCCCATGCCCACCCAGAAGGAGAGGCGGACGTCCAGGAAGAGCCACAGGATGGCGAACACGATCCCCAGGCCGATCAACCCGTTCCTCACGAGAAGATCCATCCGTTTCCGGAGCATGTCGGTGTTGTCGTAAAAGGTTTGGAAGTTCGCTCCCGCGGGAAGGACCTTCTGCTTCTCGGCCACGAAGCCCTGGACCGCCTCCGAGATCTTGATGGAGTCCTCTTCCTTGGTCTTGTAGACAATGACCATCAGGGCCCGCTCCCCGTTGATGGAGCAGCGGATCGGGTCCTCGGTGAACCCGTCGTCGATGTCCGCCACGCGGCCAAGGGGGATGATGCTCCCATCGGCGTCGGCCAGGACCACGATGTCGGCGATCTCCTTGCCCGTGTACTTCCGCCCCATGGTGCGTACGCGGATCTCCTCCCCCTGCGTGCGGATCACGCCTCCGGCCATGTTGAGGTTGCTGCGGCGGATAGTGTCGGCCACCTGATCGAACGACAGCCCGTACTCGCGAAGACGCGCCTCCGAGACCTCGATCCCGATCTCGTAGTCCCGGGCCCCGAAGATCTCCACTTGGGAGATGGCGTCCGTGCCCTGAAGCTCGTCCTTGATCCGCTCGGACCACTCCTTGAGCCTTCGCTCGTTCATGTCGCCGGACACGTAGAGCCAGACCACGGGTTCGCGCAGGGTGAGCTCGGTGATGACGGGCTGCTCCGCGTCCAGCGGAAAGGTGGAGATGGAGTCGATCTCGCTCCGGACCTTGTCGAGCACCTCCTGGAGGTCGTAGTCCTCCTGAACCTCGATGATGGTGGAGCCCACGTTTTCAGAGGACTCTGTCGTGTACTGCTTGATCCCTTCGATCCCCTCGATGGCCTCTTCGATCTTGCGGCTGATGCCCTCCTCCACCTCCTCGGGGTCCGCCCCGGGGTAGGGAACGGTGACGATGATCATGTCCAGGGAGAACTCGGGGAAGTTTTCACGCACCATGGAGACACCGGCAAAGATGCCGGCCACGAACAGGATGACCAGCACGATGTTGGCAAACACGGTGTTCCGGGCAAAGGCGGCGAGAAGGCCTCTCATGACGCACCCCCCTCCTCGGGGGGCTCGAGGTTCGTGATCTCGAGGAGGGAGTTCTCCAGGGGATCGGTCAGGCGGGTGGTGATGACCAGGTCTCCGGGCTCGAGCCCCTTGGAAACCAACGCCTCATCGCCTTGAATCCGGGCAAGGGTCACGTCCACGGTCCTGAGCCGGCCGTCTTTGGCCACGTAGACCGTTCCGTTCATGCTCACGGCCCATCGCGGCAGCCTCATCACGTCTTGAAGGGTTTTCCCGGGGATGTCCACCTTGCAGAACATTCCTTCGACCAGCGGCAGGTCCCCGTTGCCCCGGCTCAGGGCCTTTTCCGCAGGGACACGGATGGCCACGGTCAGGGTGCGCGTCCGGCGGTCGAACTCCACGACACGGTGCAGGCTTCCCTGCCAGACGTGGTTTTCCACATCCTCGGTCCACTGGATACGGACCGTTTTATCCGCCAGCCCACCGAACCACGCCAGATCGTTCGCCTCCGAAGGCCCCTGGAACAAAAGCCAGCGTCTGGCATCCCGGCTGTCCAGGGACACGCGAATCTCGAGAGTGCTGTCATTGGCCAGGGTCAGAACGTTCTGGCCCGGGCTGATGAACTGCCCCGTCTCCACGGAAGCGGCCTTGATGCGGCCCTTGAAAGGGGCCCGCACGGTACAGCGATCCAGGTTCGCACGGGCGAGATCCAAGCCGGCCCTGGCCGCATCGAGCCGGCTCCTGGTCTCTCGAATCTGCAGGGGGTACAGGGCGATCATCTGCGCCATCTGGTCGGCCTGATCCGAGGCCGCGTTGTACGCACTCTCCGCGCTGTCCACGCGCGAACGGGCCGTCACCTTGTGCTCCTGAAACAGCCTGAGCTGGCGTTCATACTCGGCCCGTGCGAGTTCCCGGCTCCTCTCGAGGGTCTTGAGCCGGGCCCTGTCCAGGCTCAGCTGCTTCTCCAGGCGGGCGATGCTCGTCTCGAGCTGCGAGACGTTGGCCCGCGCCTCCAGGACCGCGGCCTCGTAGTTCCGCGGATCCACGGCAAAGAGGACCTCTCCCTCTGGAATGACCTCCCCGACCTCGAGCCTCGGATGAACGGACACGATCCGCCCGGAGACCTCCGGGGCGATGGTCACCTCGTCCAGGGGTTGCACATCCCCGTACCCGGTCATGAAAACCGGGACGTCTTCGGGCATTACGCGGACCGCTTCCACCTTCAGGACCCTCTCCTCGGGTTGGGTTTCCTTGGGAGGCGTGCGCATGGAGGCCAGGGTCCTCATGCCCAGGAGGCCGAGGCCCAGAACGGCGGCACAAACGACGATGCGCCAGATTACATTTTTCAGGCGTACGGTGACTTGCTCGTCACGCATGGGTTGGACTCCATCCTGTGGGGATCGGTTTTCGTGGGAAGCGATGGGTCGAGACCCGCCGTGCATCCGGCCAAAAAGCTATCCTTAAAGCATAAGTTATGGGTTGCCAAATGCAATCATCAAATTCAAAGGCTTCCAGTTCTCCTGTTCAGCCCCCGCCGTTGTCCCTGTAACTCCTTTGAATCACAGGGGTAGAAGGCACAATCCCGCGCGTTGGAATTGTGTTCGAAGACTTTGATGAAAAAGGATGCGACCCATTCGTGGAAGTACCGGGAAGGGTGTTTTGATCAGGGGGTTCATGAGGGAAGGGCGTCCTCACTTGCACTACCTGATGCAACCGCTTGTGGGCGAAATTATTTCAATCGGGATCTATGCAAGAGAACTCGAACGTGACTTTGCTGTGCTCCAATTCTTTTTCACTCCGGACAGTTTCCGTTGGCGTTCTCCAATCCGTTTGGAATGGCCTCCAGGACTGGATGCCGGCACACCATAGTCAAAAGCGGACAACGTGCGTTGCTCGATCTCAGAACCGATGATTCGATTTATCGCACAAACCATATCCCTGTCTTCCCTTGTAATAAACGTGAACGCTTCACCGCTTTGGGTCGCCCGCCCGGTCCGGCCGATACGGTGTATGTAGGCGTCAGGGGTGGACGGGATATCATAGTTGATGACATGAGAAACCTTTTTAACGTCAATACCACGAGCAGCGATATCCGTGGCAACCAGTATCTGGAAAGTCCCGTTGCGAAAGCCGTCCAACGCCGCCTGGCGACGTGCCTGGGATAGGTTTCCCTGTAGCGATGCCGATCGATACCCCGCGTCGACAAGCTTTTTACCCAATCTCTTGGCGCGATGCTTGGTTCGGGTAAAAACCAACACCGACTTGATATCGGTGTTTCCGAGCAGTTCCAGCAGAAGCGCCGTTTTCAAATGGTGGGCTACAGGGTAGAGTGCGTGACTCACCGTGTCAGCCGGTGCGATGGTTCCCTCCTGGACGGTGACCGGATCCTGAAGGATCTCTCCGGCCAAGCGCCGGATTTCCGGGGGCATGGTTGCCGAGAACAGCAACGTCTGGCGCTTTTGGGGAAGATGTTTTGAGATTCGCCTGATATCGGGGAGAAAACCCATATTGAACATTTCGTGGGCTTCGTCTATAACCAGCATTTCCACTCGGGAAAGATCGATGCTGCGACGTCCGATATGGTCAAGAAGCCGGCCGGGGCAGGCAACTACGATATCGGAATGCTTAAGTTTCTGAATCTGCGGATGAATGCCCACGCCACCATAAACGGTCACACTATGTAAATGCGTTTTGTGACCCAGAATTTCGATATCCCGATGAATTTGTTCCGCCAATTCACGGGTAGGGGCGATTATCAGGGCACGAACGCACTGATGTTTACTGCCAATAAGTCGATTCAGTGTCGGAAGTACAAAGGCCGCTGTTTTACCGGTACCGGTTTGGGCCAGTCCCATCACGTCACGACAACCGAGTACATGCGGGATTGCCCGGGCCTGAATCGGGGTTGGGTTTTCATATCCCGCTTCCACCACTCCTGTCTGAATCGTCGGATGAAAATGAAATCCTTCAAAATTCATTAAAACACCCTCTTTCTGCTTTCCAATAAAAAACCCCGGAGCCATTCCGGGGCTTACGTTTCTCAAAATAAAACCAGGAACACTGCTAAACGTAAGGGATGATATCGTCTGATGGATGTGATGTCAACTGATTTGTGATGGAGTTGCAAAAAGCTGTGACCCTGAGATTTATCCCTATCAATTCCAATGAGTTAAGTGTAGAGGAGTCCACGGCATACTCCGCCCCCCAGGATGCTAGTGTTTCAGCGAGAACAACGGAGATCCCCCCATGAAGAACTCCCCCCGGTTGCCGCGTTCGATCATCTACCGGGATCCTGGCCTTTAAATAGTCTGGTCCGACTTCGGTAATTTCAATTCCAACATGCTGGTTGGCACTGCCGACTCCACGCTGCGTTACCTCGATAGGATCCGGCTTCTTGAACCAAATATTCATTTCATTCCCCTCATTTCATCCTTCATTCAAAAGATTCGAGCTCCTCTTCAACCATGTCGTCCATAGGCTGGCAGGGGCTCATGTCGCTGGAGCGCAGATCTTTACGCTAATCAGAGTATGCTTGACATCGCATGGAAGCTGCTGAAAATAAACCGTGCTCACGGCCTATGCCACACAGCGCTGCCTGGGTAGGATCAGCGTATTGGAAGGGTCTTCCGGTCCCTCTTCAGAAGCCGTGGAGCGGAGGCCTTGAGGGGCGTGTATCCCTTGCATTCTGCTTGACTTGGACTTTTTTCTTGGTATCAACATATGAGGTTTACAGACCGTGTCCTCTTGCTATCTCCATCACCAACGGAGGTTTCACTTTCGGAAGTTCAATCTCTTCAAGCTGTCCGCTACCTTCTCAGCGTTTCAGCGGGAGAATCGTTTTCAGGAGAATGACATGAAGAAACTGTCTGCAAGGGGACAGAAGTGGCTCAAGGCCGTACATATTTTTCTGGCAGCGGGTTGGGTAGGGGCCGGCGTGACGCTTCTCCTCATGGGGTTTTGCATGAAGGCGGGTATGGATGGAGAACGTTTCGGTCTGGACAGGGCCATGAAATTTATTGATGACTTCATCATCATTCCGGCCGCCAACGGGACCCTGTTGACCGCCATCCTTTATGCGCTGTTTACCCGCTGGGGCTGGTTCAAGCACCGCTGGATCACGGTCAAATGGATGATCTGCGTGGGTGGGATCCTCTTCGGCACCTTCTGGCTGGGCCCCTGGCTGAATACCCTTCCCCCCATCTCGCAAGCCAAGGGGCTCGAGGCCCTCACCGATCCCGTCTACACACGGGCCCGGTTTCTCAATCTCACCTGGGGGACGGTCCAGGTGTCTACTCTGCTCTTCGCCCTTGTGATTTCCACTCTCAAACCCTGGAAGAAAAAGTAGGTCGCCGCGGAAACGACGGTTTATTTCGGCGGCTTGCTGTTTTTATAATGATCGCCCACGTTTTCAACTTCATATTCGGTCCGGTCCATTGTGTTTCCGGGCGCTTTCCCGGTCCATTTGGGATAATCCTCAGCCTCTTTCGCCCGATAACTTCCATCCTTGGTTTTGGGTAATTGGTTGGCCGGGTTGGTCAAATCGAACCGTTTGAGACATTTCTCGACATCCGCATCATACGGATTCTTCACGTTTGCGGCCTGAAGGACCCAGCCCCAATCCACCCGTTTCAACGGAACCCAGGCATTGTTGTCACCGGGCTTCCCGGGGCGGAACATCAAAAATATCTGGAATTTCTGGTCCCAGTAGAGGGAAGCGACGCGGCTGGGAGCCGGGGCATTCGGAGTGTCTTTCATCGATTTTTTCACGCTTCCGGACGCGCCGCACGTCTCTCCGTTATAGGGGTATGTGGTATCGAGCATGTAACCGTGAACCTGTTTAAACCAGAAAAAAGATCTTTCGGGGTAGATTGCTTCGAGTTTCCAGTTGTCCTCGTCGATCAGCTGGACATACTGAAGACAGAACGGTTTCTTCTTTTTCGTTCTTACCGTGCTTGTCACCTTCATGGAGGCCTGGCCGGTTGGTGAATAGGGAAAAATCTCACATTCGGATGATGTTGCTCCCACGGCCCATTCGTAGCCCGGATCCTCTTTTACGGTGACTTTCGGCATCACCAGTTTAAATTCTGTTTTCCCGGTCAGGCCCTTGCTGTTGACCACATACGTAACTTTTGCGTTTTTTGGCTCTTTCCACCAGAAAAACTCCATTTCCTTCTTATCGAATTCCTTTACCGGTATTTTTTTGGACCCTGATTCACTGGCTTCCCAGTCCTTGAGAATGGAATCTTTGCTCGAAATCTTCCATTCTCCCTTTGGAGGCTCACCGGTTTCTCCCGGCATCACGACAATGGCCCTCAGTGTGAGTTTTTCACCGGGTAGAATTTCCTGCTCTTCTTCATCCGGCGTGGCATCGGTAATATCGTGCCAATCATTGTCCTTGAGCCTGTATATCAACACATGGGGCGTAAACTCTTCGATATTCCAGGACAGGGTGTAGGTCACGTTTCCGTCGGGAGCCTTTTCAGGGGAATACGGTTTGGTGTTGTTCATGGTTTTGGGCAATTCATTCACTTTTACGCTGATATCCGGGGATGATTGAGCGGATTCAACCTTGGCAGACCAGGTATGCCTCCCCTCCATTTTGCCCTTTTCCTCGATCTTGCCGACAATGTTGTGGACGATTTTGAATTTTCGCGTCGAAGACTCCCACGAGCACGTACTTTGATTCAGTTTCTTCCCGGTTATTTCTATTTCATTAAACGGGAGGGCTAACATGTAATGATCAATCAACATCCCCGACACATCCGACGGAACCATATGTCCCAGGCCGGTATCCTTGAAGAGGCTGGCAAAGTGGTTTGTAATCAGATTCCCTGGACCCGGAACGATTTTTAAAAGCGTGCTTCCGGATGCTTCGTATTTTTCAACAACCTGATTCGGGCAGTCTTCAGGGGGATTTTTGTCGACAATAGTTTCCTGATAAGAATAGAACCCCAGCGTATTGCCCTGGCTTTTATAGTTGACCATCACAGCCGGAAGCCCCTGGTCCATGCTGCTCATTTCCCTGTTCAGCTTTAAGGGGCCCTGAGCCCGAATATTCATGAAACCCGTATTCTTGCTGTTTTCATTGTCTATGGTCCACTTGACATTCAAATTGAAGGTGAATTTTAGAAATTCCTTGACCTTATCCTCTTTCTTTTTCCCTTCCGCATTTTGAGCGTTGAGAAACCATACCGAAGCCAAAACCGCCACGATGAGAATGGAGCCTGCGCGGAAAAATCGGTGTATCGACACATGATTTGTATTCATTTTTCCACCTTTCTCCATGATCTGCTGGTCTTATCCTGACGATTCCCAGTAAATCAATGGCATTCCCATACGTATATATTCTATGAAAATGTGTTTGTCAATTTTTCCGGGAATCCTTATCTGAATCTCCCCGCAGCAATCTGCAAGGAATGCGCGAACCAGGCATTTTCAATCACAACTGCACCTGAAGAGTACCTCTTGGTGGCCGGAGAATACGGTTCTTTAATCCTTGACATTTTATGACCCCCGGATATTATATGACTATCAGTCATTATTTGACCGAAGTTCAGAGGGGAGCCGTATGGGAACCAAGGAACGCAAGGAACGGGAACGGGAAATCAGAAGAGCCGAGATTCTGGAGGCGGCCAAGGCAGTCTTCTTCTCCCGGGGATTTCAGACCGCCACAATGGACCAGGTGGCAAAGGCGGCCGAGTTGAGCAAGGGCACCCTCTACCTCTATTTCTCCTGCAAGGAAGAGCTGTATGTCAGTATCCTCCTGGAAGGATTGGACAAGCTGATCCGGCGATTCCGGAATGCGGCCGAAGGGGCGTCCGGCTGGGAAGCCAAGTTGCGGGCCGTGGGAAAGGCCTATTTTGAATTTTACCAGGAAGAGAAAAACTACTTTCAGATCCTCTTTTTTCTTCATCACGGAGAATTGTCCACCAAGATTCCCGAAAACCTGTTCCAGAAATGCACGCTCAAGGGCATCGAAGCCCTCTCCTACATTTCCAAGGCCGTGGAAAAAGGCATTGAATCGGGAGAGGCGGAACCGGGAGACACCATGGAGGCCGCGGTGGTGGCCTGGGGTTCCATGACCGGGATCCTCCTCCTCTATGAAGAGGAGGAACACCGTCAGTTTATCCCCATGCCGCTGAAAAGCGTAGTGAAAAGGACAATCGATACCCTGGTGGAGGGCTTCAAAAAGAGAGCATCATGAAACAGTCGCCTTTGATTATCTTGTTCATCGGCATCCTGAGTCTTTCCGCCTGCGGGAACCCTGACACTTCGGCCCGGGAACCGGAAAGAAGGGTTGCGGTGCGCCTCATTGAGGCGGAACGGTCGCACAGAAACGAGACCCTCCGATTCGTTGGAACCGTGGAAGCGGATCTTGAGATGAAGCTCAGCTTCAAGTTCGGAGGGAAGATTCGTGCCCTCCGCTTTGACGACAATGAGCGTGTCAAGAAAGGGGCGATCCTGGCGGAACTGGACACGGTCGAGCTCCTGGCCCAGAGTGAAAAGGCCCGGGAGAGCCTCAAGAAGGCCGAACGGGACCTGGGCCGCATGGAAAAGCTTCACAGCCAAAACATCATCGCTCTCTCCTCCTCCCAGAACGCCCGGTCCACGGCCGTCCTAGCATCAGCGGAGCTGAAAATGGTGGAAGACCGGCTGAAACATGCCCGGATCTTGGCGCCCTTTACAGGCAGGATCCGTGAAAAAAGGGCCGAGGCCTTGGAGGTGGTGGGAGCCGGTGTCCCTGTGGCCGTGCTCACACGCATGGACCCCATTGTCGTGGAAATCACCGTGGCGGATCATGATCTCGAGAAAGTGAAGCCGGGCCTTGAGGTGTCCGTCCATGTGGATACCTGTCCGGATAAGGCGTTCAAAGGACACATCCGCTCTTTGGACACGTCGGCGGATCCCCTTTCCCGCGCCTTCAGTGTGGAGATCCAGGTTCCAAATCCCGATGAAAGTCTCCATCCCGGTCAGATCGCCCGGGTGACCCTGGTCAACACGGATTCTGAACCGGCCGTGTTTCTTCCCCTGGACTGTATTCTCGGATTCGGGGAGGCCCCGTACGTCTATGTTGTCAAAGAGAAAAAGGCCTTTCGTTGTCCTGTGGGGATCGGCCGGATCCTTGAAAGAGATGTTGAAATCCTCGAAGGCGTGAACCCCGGAGACCGGGTCGTGGTTTCCGGTCAGGAATATCTGACGCACGGCCTGCCCGTCCGGGTCACCAACGAATCCTCCATGACCGGCCTGCCTGAGTCATGAAAATCGTCGCTCCCGCCATTCATCGGTACCGCCTGACCGTTCTGGGCGTGATGCTTCTCCTGGTTCTGGGGGCCCTGGTCTACTTCATGATCCCCCGCATGGAGGACCCGCTTATCAAGGTCCCGGGCGCCACGGTCCTCATCCACTATCCCGGGGCCGGGCCGAGGGACGTGGAGCGGTTCGTCTCACGGCCCATCGAAGAAAAAATAAACGAGATCGAGGCCGTGGACAAGATCACCTCCACCTCGTCCCAGGGCACATCCCTGATCCTCCTCGAGTTCGACGCGGATACGGACATGGACCTGAACATGCAGGAACTCCGTGAAAAAATCCGTGAGGTGGAAAAGGACCTCCCTGAAGAGACCCTGGCACCGGAGATAAACCGTCACAAGACGGACACCGTCTCCATGATCATCAACCTGAGCGGACCCTTTTCCTACTGGGAGCTGTTCCGGTATGCCCGCCGGGTGAAAAGGGATCTCGAAAAGATCCCCCAGATCATGACCCTGGAAATTGACGGATACCCCGAAAGGGAGGTCCGCGTGCAGGTGGACGAGAACCGGCTCGCCCGGTTCAGGATCTCCCTCAATGATGTAATCGCGCTGCTCCAGGCGGAGAACGTGAGCCTGCCCGGCGGGCACATGGACGTGGGTCAGAGGCGTTATCTGGTGCGGGTGGATGAGGAGTTCAAAGGGGCCCGGGAAATCGGCAGGATCATCATAGGCGCCTATGACGGGAGGCCCGTTTTTCTCCAAGACGTGGCCGCGGTAACGGATACCTACGAGGACCCGGAGTATCTGGTGCGGTTCAACGGTCGTCCCGGGGTCAATGTCCTGGTCACCCAGAAACCCCGATCCGACACGCTCGCCGTCTCAAAGACCATCCGCCGGCGGCTCAGGTCCCTTTCAACGACCCTCCCTCCTTCACTGGAGATCGCCGTGGCCTCGGACCAGTCCTTTTCCGTATCGGAGAGGATCCGAAATTTCGGAAACAACCTGGCACTGGGTGCGGGACTGGTGCTCCTTTTCACGACCATCCTGATGAACCTGCGCATGGGATTCATTGTGGCCTTTCTCCTGCCCCTTTCCATCTGCTTCGCCCTGATCACGCTTTATCACTTCGGCCACTCCCTGAACCAGATCACCCTTGCCTCCATGGTCATCGTGCTCGGCATGCTGGTGGACAGCGGCATCGTGGTGGTGGAAAACATCCAGAGACACCTGGCCATGGGGAAAAAACGGCTCGCAGCGGCCCTGGACGGAAGTGGGGAGGTCCTTGGCGCCATCACCTCCTCCACCCTGACAACGGTCCTCGCCTTCACCCCCCTCTTCTTCATGACCGGTGAGACCGGCCAGTTCATCCGGGGCATCCCCCTCACCATGATCTCCGCCCTGGTGGGTTCCCTGCTCGTGGCCATTTTTGTCAGCCCTCTCCTGAGTCACCGTTTTCTGAAGGCAGAAAATGGGGAGCCGGAACGGAAAGAAGGCCGGACCATCAGGCTGTACGCCGCCCTCCTCCGCCGGATTCTCGACCACAAATTTCTGTTCCTGATCCTGGCGGCAATCGCGTTTGTCTTGTCCGTCCTGTTCATTCCAAAGCTCGGCCTTCAGTTTTTCCCCAAGGCCGAGAAGAAATGGTTTCTCATCGACGTGACGCTTCCCCCTGGAAGCAACTTCGACGCCACGTCAGCCCTGGCCCGGGACATCGAGAAGATCCTCATGGACCGGCAGGTAGTGGAAAGCACCATGGTTCATATCGGTGAAGTGGGCCCCAGGGTCTACTACAACATCAACTTCTTTCGCGTGAAGTCCCAGAACCGGGCCCAGTTCTTCGTCCACCTGAAAGGAAACCGAAAAGACCTTCGTGCCGACACGGTCATCCAGTCCCTCCGCCCGGAGCTTTCCGGGCTTCCCGGCGCGCGTATCGAGCTCAAGGAGTTGGAACAGGGCCCCCCGGTGGGCGCCCCGGTTGCGGTCAAGTTCAAAGGGGACGATCTCAATGTCCTGAAGCAGGTCGTGGCTGAATACAGATCCATCCTGGAAGCCATCCCCGGTGCCGTGGATGTATCCGATGACGCCTCGGATGAGACACCGCAAATCCGAATCCGGGTGGATACGGAAAAGGCCCGCCTTCTCGGCATCACCCACGCGGACCTGGCCCGGACCCTCCGGACGGCCGTTTACGGGACCACAGCCACAAGCTTCCGGGTGGAAGATGAGGAGGTGGATGTGGTCGTGTCGCTGGCAGAGCAGGCAAGGAACCGGCTCAGCACCTTCCGCTCCCTGTATCTCAACTCTGTTTTCGGGACCAAGGTGCCTTTCACCCAGGTCGCGGACATTCGGCTGGTCTCGGATATTGCCACCATAAGCAGGGAAAACCTGACCCGCACCCTGACCCTGAGGTGCGAGGTGGAAGGACGCCTGGCCGAGGACATCGTCAATGACCTGAAGCGGCGAACCACATCCATCAGCACCCCCGCCGGCTACCTGGTGGAATACGAAGGGGAAACAAAGAACCGTACAGAGTCATTCATGAGCCTGGGCTGGGCCATGATTGCGGCCTTCATGCTCGTCTACATCGTGCTGGTGGCCCAGTTCAACTCCTTCCGCCAGCCCTTTATCATCGCCCTTTCCCTGCCCTTCGGTCTTGTGGGGGCCGTCCTGGGGCTCTGGATCACCGGCTACCCGTTCGGCTTCATGGCCTTCCTGGGGGTGGTGAGCCTCACGGGCATCGTGGTGAATGATGCCATTGTCCTGATCGATTTCATCAACGTGATGCGAAGACAAGGGGGTGACGTGAGGCATGCTGTGATCAAGGCGGGGAAGCTTCGTTTCCGGCCGGTCATGCTGACCACCATCTCAACGGTGGGAGGTCTCCTGCCCCTGGCCGTCAGGGGAGGAAGCCTGTGGGGCCCCATGGGAAACGTCATCATCTTCGGCCTATCCATGGCCACGGTGTTGACCCTGGTCCTCATCCCCCTGGTCTACGAGCTCCTTGAAGGAAAGGCCGACCTGCATGCCGCCTGAATCCCTTTTCAGCAGTCTGAGTTCACACGGATGATGGACAGCTCTTTGATTGAATCTCCCCGCAGCAAGCTGCGGGGTTAGCAGGCGAAGTATTTTCAATGTGGGGCCCGCTGAAAATGCTTCGCTCCGGCATTCCTCATCCCGCTAAGGCGGGAACAAGGGGAGATTCAATATGCTGCTGGCAAGCCCGCCGTTTTTTTGCTAGGTTCCTTGAGACGACTCGCATGGGATGCGATTTCCGGCCCGTAACGTTGTTTCGGATTGCCTGAATGACTTGATTCTCGACCAGAACTTCTAACGGGGTGAGTACGATGGGTGCAGATCTCGACCGAGGAAACAAACAGACCGTGACCGGCATATGCGGAATATGCCCCGGCGGTTGTGGCGTCAACATTGAGCTTTTCGATGGGAAAATCGAGAGCATCTCTCCTCTCAAGGACCACCCTGTCGGCGTGGTGTGCGTTCGCGGACTGAACGCCAGGGAGATCATCTACTCCGAGGACCGCCTCAAGTATCCCCTGCTTCGAACAGGGGAGAGGGGTGAAGGGAAGTTCGAGCGCATAAGCTGGGACGAAGCCCTCCAGCGTACCGCGGATGCATTCCAGAAGATCAAACAGGAGTACGGTGCCGAAGCGGTGATGAGCTATTTCGGGCGTGGGAGCTTTGACAACCATTTGACCGATCTGTTCGGGGCTCGCGGCATGGCCATGCAGGGAGTTTCCGGGTTCCTTTTCCCCTTTGGTTCGCCGAATTGCACAGGGTGTTCATCGGTCTGCTACGTTTCCTATGGGGTCTTTGCGTCCCTGTCGACCCTCGGCGTGCTCATGTATTCGACCTTTGCTGATCTCGAAAACACGGACCTTATCGTCCTCTGGGGGTCCAATCCGCCGACAGACTCTCCGCCCAGGCGCGCCAGGGACATCACAGAGGCCAAGCAGCGGGGAGCCAGGGTGATCGCCATCGATCAAATGCGGTCGAAAATGGCCCAGACGGTCGATCAATGGGTCGGCATTCGTTCCGGCACAGACGGGGCCCTGGCTTTGGGCATGATGAACGTCATTATCAATGAAGACCTCTACGACAAATCCTTCGTGGAAAACTGGACCAAGGGGTTCGAGGATCTTCGTGATTACGTGCAGCAGTTCCCGCCCGACAAGGTCGAGGCCATCACCCGCGTACCCAAAGAAACGATCGCCGAGCTGGCACGTGCCATCGCCAAAGCCAAGGGAGCCTCACTCGTGATGTACACGGGGCTGGAGTACACCAACAGCGGAGTTCAGAACATCCGCGCCGCGCTGAGCCTGTGGGCGATCACAGGGAACCTGGATGTTCCCGGAGGGCTCGTGTTCAGACCGCGCAGCCCGGCCCGCTTCCCCCGAGTCAGCCTGGATCCGCCGGAAGGCGTGAAACCCATCGGTGCGGACAAGTATCCCCTTTTCTGTGACGTGCTCAAGGCCGCGCAGTTCATGGAAGCGCCCCGGGCCATCCTGAAGGGGGACCCCTACCCTGTCAAGGCCCTGATGGTCCTCGGAGCGTCCATACTCACGAGCATCCCCAACCCCGAGCTCATGAAGGAGTGCTTCCGAAACCTCGACTTCATGGTGGTCTTCGACCGATTCATGACCGGGGACGCCATGTATGCCGACATCGTCCTTCCTGCCACGACCAACTTTGAAAACCTCGGCTACCAGAAATATCCAGGCGGGTATTGCCAGCTCCGTCCGAAGATCATCGAACCGATCGGCGAGGCCCGGTCGAGCTTCCAGTTTCTCACCCAGCTGGCCGTCAAACTGGGATACGGTCACCTGTTTCCTGCCACCGAGGAGGAACGGCTCGAGTTTGCTTTCGGCAAGGGTCCGGTCTCTCTGGAAGAGCTCAAGGCCCACCCTGAGGGCGTCGAGTACGATGCAGGCCGTATGGAGTACCGGAAGTACGAAAAGGGGCTTCTGCGGTCCGACGGAAAGCCCGGGTTCAGGACGCCTTCGGGAAAAGTGGAGCTGGTTTCGAGCATGATGGAGAAGTACGGTTATGAAGGCCTGCCTGTGTACGTGGAGCCCCAGGAAGGCCCGCTCGGCAGCCCGGATCTCTATGAGCATTACCCCCTGATCCTCAATACCGGGGCCAGGCTGCAATCGGCGTTTCGGTCCCAGCACCTCAATATCCCCGGACTGCTCAAGATTCAGCCGAAACCGCAGGTGCTGATCCACCCCGTGGATGCGGACGCAAGGGGAATTTCAGAAGGGGATCGGGTGTGGGTCGAGTCCCCAAGGGGCAAAGTCGGTGTCCGGGCCAGGGTGACCGAAGACGTGATGACAGGACAGGTGGAGGTGAACGTCGGGGGAGGCAGCCCCATCCAGGCCGAGGAGTGGCGCGAGGCGAACGCCAACCTCATCACCGACTTCGAGAACCGGGACCCCGTTTCAGGCTTCCCGGTGTACAAGGCATTGCTGTGCCAGGTGAAAAAACGGGACTGATTCGAGCCCGCTGCGCTCCCTGCCGGATCCATGCCCGAATTCTTGCTCTCTTCGTGGAGCCCGGTTTATTTCGCTTGGTTTCGTCGATTGCGTAAGTCAAGACGTGCGCCCCGGGAAGACCCTTGTCATGCGAAGCGCGGACCTTCGCGTTCAAGGGTTCGCCTGTTTTTCGTCTTGACTCCATGGATTCGCACCCTTATGATTTTTATTAATACATTAATTATGTCGCGTACAATTGCATATATCTGCACAACTCATTGATTTCCTTCATCTTGCGCTCATTGCTCATTTCAGCCCTGTAAACTCTTTCTTGCTAAAAACTCATTTCCGGATGGACACGAAACCAGATGTTTCCTTCCAGCATGTCCTTTGCCGAGAAGCATCCATTCATGCCCTAGATGGGGGAGAAAGGAGAGCACTATGGTGAAACTCAATGTCAATGGCAAGGAGTATGAGGTGGATGTCCCAAAAGACGTCCCATTGGTCTGGGTCCTGAGGGACAACCTCCATTTGACCGGAACAAAATACGCCTGCGGCATCGGGGAGTGTGGATCGTGTACGGTCCATATCGATGGGAAGGCGGAGAGATCGTGCACGCTGACCGCCGGTGAAGCCGAGGGGAAAAACATTGTGACCATCGAAGGGCTCCCCGAGGACCATCCGGTCAAGATGGCCTGGATCAAGGAACAGGTGGTTCAGTGTGGATTTTGCCAGCCCGGGATGATGATGCAGACCGCCGCCCTCCTTTCTGAGAGCCCACAACCGGATGCCGCGGAAGTCATTGAAGGACTGGATGATGTGTTGTGCCGGTGCGGGACCTACACGCGTGTCAAAAAAGGCGTGGAGGCAGCGATCCAGATGATGAGAAAGGAGGGGAAGGCCTAATGAACAAAAACATTTCGCGACGCGACTTTCTAAAGGGATCGTTGGCCGCAACCGGGCTGACCCTCATGGCCTCTGTCACTCCTTTCGGGACCCGGCTGATCAACGCCTCTGAAATGAAAGGAGACATGGCCGGGTTCACCCCGAGTGCCTTCTTCCACATTACTCCGGACAACGTGATCAAAATCATGGTGCCCAACTCCGAGATGGGCCAGGGGATCAAGACCGCCCTACCCATGATCATCGCGGATGAACTGGAAGCGGACTGGGATCAGGTGGAGATCCTTCAGGCGCCGGCAGGCAAAGCGTTTCAAAACCCCCTCTATCACGATCAGCTCACCGTGGGCAGTGCGAGCTGTCGGGGTTTTTACCTCCCCATGCGTCAGGCAGGGGCAGCGGGCCGTGCCATGCTCATCGAGGCGGCGGCCAAGGAGTGGAATGTCCCCGCATCCGAGTGCAGCGCCTCCAAAGGCACCGTGAAGCATCGCAAATCCAAGCAAAGCCTCTCCTACGGGGAATTGTGCCTCAAGGCCGCCAAACTTCCGGTTCCACAGGATCCGCCGCTCAAGAAAGAGCGCGAGTTCCGGTACATGGGAAAATCCATGCCTCGCGTGGACATTCCGGACAAGGTCAGCGGCAAGGCCGTTTTCGGCCTGGATATGCAGCTCCCGGACATGCTCTACGCCGTCGCAGCACACCCCCCGGCCTATGGTGCGAAGCACCAGTCCTTTGATGAGAAGGCCGCAATGGCTGTCAAGGGCGTGAAAATGGTGGTCCCGAACCCACTTGGGATCGCTGTGGTGGCGGAGACCCTGGATGCGGCCTTGAAGGGAAAGGATGCGCTGAAGGTGAAGTGGGACAAGGGCACGCATCCTCAGATGGACACCGCATACGTTGAACAAAGCTTCATGGCGGATCTTGACAAAGCCGGCGCCAATGCCGCCAAGAGGGGTGATGTGACGCAAGCCATGAACGATGCGGCTACCCAATACGAGGCGACCTACTATGTACCGGCCATTGCCCACGTCACCATGGAACCCCAAACCTTCACCGCCCATGTGCAGGCGGACCGCTGCGACGTGTGGGGGCCGACCCAGGCGCAGGGCCTCTGCCACATGCTGGCTGCGCAGATCTCAGAAATTCCTCCGGAAAAAACACACGTCCACACCACATTGCTGGGATGCGGCCTTGGCCGAAGAGCCCGACCGGACCAGATGATCGAAGCGGTCATCGCCTCCAAGGTCTCGGGCAAACCCGTCAAAGTGGTCTATACAAGAGAGGAGGACATCAAAACCGATTTCTTCCGCGCTCCCATGGCACACCGGGTCAAGGCCGGGCTGGACAGCCAGGGCCGTTTGATCGCATGGGACCACAAGACCTCGTCCACCTCCATTCTGAAATTCATTGAGCCGAAGTACATTCAGAACGGGGTCGATTTTTACTGTCTCTGGGGGCTCGCGGATACCCCGAATTCACCCTACAAGAACAACCACTTTATCTATGAGGGCATCCCAAACTTCTCCCTGGATATGATCCTGAACGATCTTCCCATCACCGCCGCCCCATTCAGGTCCGTGCAGAACGGCCCCAATGCCTTTGTGATCCAGTCCTTCATGGACGAGCTGGCACACAAGGCGGGGAAAGACCCGCTCGCCTTTCGGCTCGAGGCCCTGGGGGACAACATGCGCGCTAAGCGTGTGCTGGAAACCGCCGCCATGAATGCGAGCTATGGCAGCAAAATGCCGAACGGCTATGGGCGCGGGATTGCCCAGCACGCGTGCTTCGGCACCTACATCGCCATGGTGGCCGATGTATCGGTCAACAAGAAGAATGGCGCCGTGAAGGTCCACCGGCTGGTGATCGCCGTGGATTGCGGCCCGGTGATCAATCCGGATCCGCTCATCGCCCAGTTGGAGGGTGGGGCCACCATGGCCTTGAGCACCGCGCTGAAGGAGGAGGTCCAGTTCGCGAACGGAGGCGTCGCATCGACGAACTTCGAGGATTACCCCATCCTG
>JASFQI010000054.1:0-19918 GCA_050115555.1 Desulfobacteraceae bacterium | reverse complement strand
TTTTCAATCACAAACCCTTCATCCCGGAGAAGCCGATGTATGGACTCGCAGGTGAAAAGGCTCACATGCGTAGGATCATGCAGGAGTCTGTACCTTGGGCCGAAGAGTCGCGCGCAACCGCTGTCAAAGTCAGGTGTCCCCAAAATCAGCCATCCACCAGGGCGCAGAAGTCGTTGGATTTCACGAAGCGTTCGAAGGGGTGTGTCAAGATGTTCAATGACATGGTGCAGCACAACGGCATCGAAGTGTTCGGACGGATAGGCCGCATCTTCCAGATTGCCTTGAAAAATGGACCCCCATTTCTGTGCGTGATCAGCTGCAAGTCTTGATATCTCGACGCCGGAGGGATCCCACTGAGATCCAAGACCAGAGAGCAGAAACCCGGGGCCGCAGCCGACATCCAGAAGGCGACCACCCGGGAGGCTGTTTATAAAATTAAGTTCAGCATCTATGTCAGCCAAATACTTCTGCTGCTCTTGAAGCCTGTCTCGTTTTACCCCGTCGGGATCGCTGACTGTTCCCCAGTAGTTCTCCTCATACTCCAGTGGTTTTTCCGGTTCACGCCTTATGAAATAGATCCCTTCCCCTTCGTATGGAATCGCGGCCGAGGTTTTTCTCGCGTTAACGATGATGTCGCAAATTTCTCGTATGGCCCCCTGTCCGCCACTCGCACGCGCTACCCAGACAGCCAGGGGTTCCAGCGTGGGATCTGCATCTCCGACAAGAATAGGGATGCCTGCCCAACGCAGCGCATCGCGGTCATTGGTGTCATTGCCGACAAAGGCCACTGTTGCACGATCCACCTTCATGGAAGCTGCCAATTGGGACAGGGCGGCTGCTTTGTCCCTTGCGTTGCTGATGCAAGGAATGTGCAGCTTTCGGCAACGGGCCTCCACTACGGCGTTCCTTTCCGTCGACACAACAACCGTCAGGATCCCGGCCTGTTTCAGCCGGTCAAGGCCCCAACTATCCCCTCGGCTGCAACAGACGGACTCGTGGCCTTCATCATCCACCCACACGCGGTTGTCCGTGAGCACGCCGTCAAAATCCAACGCAAGCAACTGGATGCGCTTGATCATGCTCACAGGCGGGATGCGGGGTTGAAGCGACGTGGCGAGCGGCTGTCCCGGCGCATTATCCGCCATCAGCTTCTCGAACAGTTCCAAATCCTCCGGCGAATCGATCTGGAAGGATCGTTCGAGCGGCATGGGATAGATGCCAATGCGGCCTCCCATGCGGGCCCCTGTTTCTCGCAGTATCTGCGGTTTGAACACGTAGATGCTGCCGTTTTCAAGGTATTCAACAGGCCGGTCCTGGCGCCTCGGCCGGCTTTGAGGGTCGAAATTCAAGGGCAGGGCGCATCCGCTTTCATCCTGGCTCCAGCGTCCTGTAAAATGTTGAGCGCATGCGGAGAACACACTGTCGTATCCCTCTTGGATCAACAGGTTTACAGCGGCGTCAATGTCCGCGGCCCATCGATAGGGCGAGGTTGCCTGCAAAAAGACAATCAGCTCCGCTTCATATCGCTCTCGCTGCATCAACGCATCCAGGACATGCAGCAGGGCGGATTCGGAAGAGGCTGCATCCGTTGCCAGTTCAGGCGGCCGGTGTATGACTTCGGCTCCCCATGACTTCGCAGCGGCGGCAATTTCCTCGTCATCAGTGGAAACAACCAGGCGATCCAGTGAATCTGATGCCAGGGCGGTCTCAATGCTCCATGCGATCAAGGGCTTGCCCGCAACGCGCACGAGATTTTTTCTCGGAATCCCCTTCGAGCCGCCCCGGGCGGGAATGATGCAAAGCGTTTTCATTCGGCTTCCAGCGGTGCGCGCCTGAGCTTCTGCATCACCGGGATTTCATCCGGGTGCAATCTCTTTACCCCATCGCCAAAAGCAAGCTCCACACTGCGGATGTCGCGAACCAGGCGGGCAAAGCCGTGGGGCTCCACCGAGGCGGGCTGGTCGCTGCCCCACATGGCACGATCCAGGGTCAGGTGCCTCTCCACCATGCAGGCGCCAAGGGCGACGGCTGCAACCGATGTCTGGAGTCCGACCTCGTGGCCGGAGTAACCGATGGGGCAGTCGAACTCGCGCTCGAGTGTGTGAATCACACGAAGGCTCAGGGCCTCAACAGGTGCCGGGTAGATGCTTGTGGAATGAAGTAGAACCAGGCGATCCTGGCCGAGCAATTCCACGGCATGGCGAATCTGCTCCAGGGTGCTCATGCCGGTGGACAAAACCAGGGGACGGCCGGTAGCCTTGAAATGCAAGAGCAAGTCGTCGTGGGTCAGGCAGGCGGATGCAATCTTGTGACAGGGCGGCTCAAAGGCCTCCATGAAGTCGATGGATGGTTTATCCCAGCAGGAAGCAAACCAGAGCATGCCCTTGTCGCGGCAATAGGCGTCTATCACCCGGTACTCTTCGAGGCCGAATTCCAGCCCGTGCTTGAGATCGCCGTTGGTCGGGCCAAAGGGGTTCTCCCGGGGGCGATCGAGCTCTTCGGGGGGATAGACCAGGTCGACCGTTCGCTTCTGGAACTTGACGGCCTGGCATCCGGAGGTAACGGCGGCGTCAATGAGCCGCAGGGCTGTTTCGACATCGCCGTTGTGGTTAATGCCGATCTCCGCAATCACGAAGCATGGCCATCCCGGGCCGACCTGACGGTCCCCAATCCGAACCGGTCCATTTTCCATAGATTTCCTTTCAGTAATCACTTCTTTCGTGTCCTAGACCACATCTGCAAAGGTCGCCTCCATCCGCCGGAAAACCATCACCCCTGAAATCAGGAGCAGCCCGGCGGCCACTGCAGAAACTCCCAGCATCATGCCCGGCGCGGTATCCGTGCCCAGCAGCGCCCAGCGGAACCCTTCCACAACACCGACCATGGGGTTCAGGGCATAAACGCTTCGCCATGGCTGTTCCAGGAGGCTGCTTGGATAGGCAATGGGAGTCGCAAAAAGCCAGAACTGGAGAATAAAAGGCAAAACATAGCGAACATCACGGTAACGGACGCTTAATGTCGACAGCCATAGTCCTGCACCGAGCGATGTGACCAGGCTGAGCAGGACGAGTGCCGGGAGCCAGAACACGTTCCATGTCGGTGCAATCCCATAAGCTGCCATGAAGAGAAGAAGTACGAAAAAGGCAATGGCCATATCCACAAGCGCGGATAAGGAGCAGGCCGTAGGAATGAGCAGGCGTGGAAAGTAAACTTTTTTAATCAGGTTGGCATTGCCCACCAGGCTGCTGGACGACTGGCTCAAGGAGCCTGAAAAAAAGTGCCAGGGCACAAGCGCGGCAAAGGAGAAAATGGGATAGGGCAGCCCGTCCGACGGCACCTTGGCGAGCCGTCCAAAGAACAGGCTGAACACCAGCATGGTCAGCAACGGTTGGAGGATGGCCCAACCCGCACCCAGCACCGTCTGCTTGTACCGGACCTTGATATCCCGCCAGGTCAGCAGCTTCAGGAGATCACGGTATTCCCACAGCTCGCGAAAATTGATGTGCGCCCATCCCCGCAGCGGGCGGATGCGGATTGCAGGAGGCGAAGTATTGGACCCTGTTATATCGTCACTCATTCTTCCGGCTCGTTCAGGCTGCGGGCGATCTCGGCACCCAGGTTCAGGGCGTGCTCGCGCAAGGATTGCGCTTTGCTGAGCAGATGTGGTTTCAACCGGGATCGACTTTCCATTTGCTCACGCGCTTCCGCAACGATTTGGTTGCGGCAGCTTTTCAGGTACGTAGCGTCAAACGGTTGTGTGCGATCCCATTCCAGTAGCTCGCACACACCTCGCATCTTGTGGTTGTTGACGGTCATTGGAACAAACGGGCATCCCACCATGGCCGAGAAGATGGCATAGTGATAGTGGCCCGTTACCAGAAAGGATGCTCCCTCCAGCAGAGGCCAGAGCTCATGAAACCCGTGCTCCGGTCCGAAAAAGAGCGAATCGGTTCGCCTGGCCACTTCAGCCAGAAAAAGGCACCAGGGGTCCCTGGCCAGAAGAACGGCTTGAAGACCAAGGGATTTCAAATCCCGAACCAGGGCTGTGATCTCACCATCCCATGCACCATGTGGCTTGCTCACAGGGAGGCCCGAGGCACTCAGGCAGAAGTAGGTTTGATCCACAAGGCCATTCCCGCGCCGCCATTGGTCTACCCGGTCTCTTTCGTAATCACTTGGTGTCAGTGAAAAAACCACGTCCGGAAAGAGCTTGGCGTTCTTGATTCCAAGGGATTGCAAGTTTGCCAGGGAGCAGGGCTCGCGTACGGCCACCACGTCCAGCTTTGGAAAAACCAATCGGATCATGCCGGCCATGATCGGGCGGACACCATTTTGGTGGGAGGTATGGTTGACAATGCAGCTTGGCTTGCCCAAGCGGGTTTTGGCCAGCCAGAGAAGAAAGATCCCATGACATCCTTCCGGAGTGTTGCGGTAGATGGAGTTTTCCCCATTGTAGACGACGAGGTCCGCCTTTTCGGCCAGGGCCAGAAACTCATTCCCCTGAGGACCGCCGCGTCCGGCCATCCATTCGTCGGCCCAATGGTCGAAATCGTCGGCGACTTCCGGATAGAATGGCTCCTCCGTGGAACAGCGCTTCAGGAACGGGCGCACGAGGCGGGACCGCTTTTTCTCCCGGATCAGATGCCCTCCCAATAAGGGATGCATCCGCCGGTGGTATGAGCGCGCCAGCCACTTGTGGGAAAAAGACGTGATCGAAGCGCCTGGCAGGCTCTGCTCGAGAATTCCGACCAGCGCAGGCGGCGTTGCCTGGGCGCCCCAGTTCACATGGGCTGAGTTGTCGTTGAGGAGGAGAATATGGACTTTCATCCAATTGTTCAGCGCTTGGATCTATATCTTCAGATTCGATTACAAAGAAAAGCAGGCATTCCGGAGGAGATTCAGCCTCTGTTTCGAATGATAGCGGTCATGAGTTTTTTCCCTTTCCTTAGAAACCGGAGATACTGACGTAGTATCCATGAATTTTCTGCACGCCTGTTTCGCCTGATATAAGCCAATCGCTTATCGATAACGTCAAGCCAGCTTCCCTGGGCACCATGGCTAGTGGCCAAACGCTTCAATCCACTGTAGCGCATCTCCGGGAGGTGCCCCGCACCCAGTGAAAGCGACTGGATCATCCGCTCGTCCACGTCTTTTGGAAAGCATGGAGGAAGTCCGAGCCCAAGGGCCCTGAATGTTAGGATATTGCGCATGCACTTTTCGCATTCACAGCAGTTCTGATCTTTATTAGGTCCTTGCCAGCAAACCCGAAGGTAACGAAGAAACTCATCCCACTCGCGCATGGCAAAGATCTTGGAGGCCCGATTATAAGCAGACCCTGTCGGTACTATGCTGAAGCTGTCACTCGAAAGCAAAGGGTCGGTGAGGGGATTTGATCCTTCGTGCAACAGATGAAAGTCATTAAAAGTCAGGCCCTGTGAGATATAACCGGCCCGGAAACGCTTGGAAAATAAGCACAGGCATGAGGCAGTAGCGGCACCAAACGAATGGACCCAATCGGTTACCAGCTCTCGGTAGTTGGTTGCAATCGGAATCAACTCAAGGTCAAGGCTTGACAGCATAGCCCGGGAACGCTTCAGGGCAGATGCGAACACCTCGGGTTGGCTGAGCGGGATGTCAAAGCCATGCATCATGACACCGGCGGTCAGAGGGGAGGGGTGAGCGAGGCCGTGATTTCTGGTGTAATGGAAAGCAGTAAAGCATGAATCGACACCACCGGAAAACGCGACGATACTTTCGCTGCTGTTCCTTTGAAATTCAGGCTCTTTTTCATTGTCGGCACGAATCGGGACTTTTTTCAGTCCTGGTTCCCAAGAAGTCCAGGCACCCTGAAACTCCTCCAGATTCCAAAGTAAAGATGGCGATACCTCACCATGCACACGGACCTCGTGCCCGGATTGCATAAGCAGATAGATAGTGCCGATCACGAAAGGATCAGCGTTTTGTGCTATGTCTCCTTCAAGGCTTTCCGGAATCGAATACCAAAGCCTTGATCGTTCCTGATCGGGCGCTTCGATTGTTGCGGAGAGTACGACATGCCCATCGCGTCGTGCAGGTGTCTCGGGCCAGATATGCAATGCACCCATCTTCAAATTCATTATTAAGGAGAGCTTAAGGAATAAAAGACCCGCTAATGCGCAGGCTGGATGCTCCAACCTGAGATGGGAGCCAGTACCCGATAAGAGCTGCTTCCAACCCGTTCCCCGCCTTCTACCGTGATCTCTATCCACTCTGAATAGAATCGCTCTGTCGGGCCCTTTTCAGGATGGGCAATGACCTTGATGCGTGATGAATAGATACCCGGGCTGAGCCACAGGGCAGGCATTGTGATTACAATATCGTACCGGCCGGGTGTCAACAGGTCGGACAGGCGCTCAGAGTCCACCGAGTCGAGCACCAGGTTCAGACCTTCGGGCGTGGTGATGCCGAGTTGAATAAACAGATTCCAATAGGAGTGTTTAATCTCGATTCGAAAGCTGAACGTTAGGGGCGCTGAAGGATCCAATGAAGGCGCGGACGACTCCACCTTGAGTCTGTTTAAAGTGACGCGTTCAGTGCTCGTAAGTGCTGCTTCCTCATCCTGTGAGGCAACCAAGCGACCGTACATTCCGACAACATGGCTGATTGGACCCTGCATCGCGACTTCACCGGCATCCAGGAGCAGCCCGCGGTTGCATAAACGGGATACGGTGCCAAGATTATGGCTGACGAACAGAACCGTACGCCCTTCGTGGGCGACTTCACTCATCTTGTCGATGCACTTCTTCTGAAATGCCGCATCACCTACGGCGAGGACCTCGTCGATCAGCAGGATTTCAGTGCGCAGGTGTGCGGCAACCGCAAAGGCAAGGCGCAGGTACATCCCGCTGGAGTAATGCTTGACCGGCGTATCGATGAACTTTTCGACACCCGAGAATGCGACAATTTCATCGAAACGGTCGTTGATCTCCCGCTCTTTCATGCCGAGGATGGCACCACTGAGGTAGGTGTTTTCCCTGCCTGTCAGTTCTTGGTGAAAACCTGTTCCGATTTCGAGCAGGCTGCCGACTCGCCCCTCAATAACGGCCTCACCTTCCGTGGGCGGCGTAATCCGGGATAGAACCTTGAGCAACGTGCTCTTGCCCGAGCCGTTCCTTCCGATGATCCCGAGCACTTCACCTCGTTGAAGCTCAAAGGAGACATCGCGAAGGGCCCAGAACTCCTCGGTGCCCCCGGGGCCTGCATAGGGTGTCCCGCTACAAAGTCGATGCAGGCGGATCAGTCCCCGTTTAAACCCTTTGAAAACGGTTTCCGCAAGGGTATCGCTCCGGCTGGCTTTTGACCGGACAAGAAACTTTTTTCCAATGCCATTAGCAAGGATTGAGGGTGAGCTCATGGCGGATCCCAGACATTCAGAGGCCAATCCACAACAATTATTTTAGAATAAAACGGGTTAATGTCTGGAGCTTGGAAGAGGAGCGGCTGTCATTCCGACGACTACGGCAAAGAAGATTGCATTTGCAGGGATATGGAGATTGAAGTCAAAAAAGCTGTGAATCATGATTGCAACAATACCTGTAAGTGCACCCAATGTCGTTCCACGCACTAAGCGGCTTTCGCTTCTTAATTTTCTAAACCCCTTTGAAAAGAGAGCTATTGCTGAAATGACAATGACTGCAATCATCTCTAAACCGGTTTCTGCAATAAAATGGAGATAATCGTTGTGCGCCATGGTGCGATGCTTGCCAAGTCCCGGTAGTTGGTATTGGGTGATGGTGTATGCGTATGTGCCAGGTCCGGTCCCGGTGATCGGATATTCATGGATCATGTCCAAGGTCCCTTTCCAGCCCAGGATTCGGCAATAGAGATTGGATTCCGTGTCCTTTCCAGCCGTTTCAATGACCCGTTCCACCACCGGGGTCGTGGAGAGCACGATGAAAATCGAAAAGACAGCGGCTCCGGCGATGCCGATCAAAAGGCGCTTCCTATGAAAGTGACGGTCAAGCAGCAGGCATGCTGTCATGAAGATCAGCCCTGTGGCCATGCCCAGCCATGCACCGCGGGAGAGGGAGAGGATCAAGGCCGTGAGCGCCATGCAGGCGATGTAGAGGAACAGGGTGGTTTCCCCACGCGAGTAGCCCAGGAGCAGGAGGCCGAGGAGAAGAGGAAGTGCCATTTCCATGAATCCAGCTAGGTGATTCGAATTTCCGTATGTGGAGGCAAGCCGGAGGGCTTCGGTGTCGATATCTGTGTAGTCCCACCATGGAAAGGGATTGGTCCCGAAGTATTTGAACAGCCCAAAGAGGGAAAGGAAAAGCGAAATGCCAATGATGACATAGACGAGATGGAGGATGTGCTTTCGAGTCCGGAAAGCGTGAATCGTCAAATAGAACAGAACAAGGTAGTTCACAAGGAGGAGCAGCGACCGGAGGCTTGTGGGCCTATGGGATGAGAAGGCAAAGCTTATCATGCAGACCGCAAGGAGCAGAATAATGGGTTTATCCAGCGGTGTCTTGATCCAGCGAAAACGCCCTTTCCAGATCCTTGTGATGAGGAATGCGGACAGGCCGATAAGCGTGATCATTTGAATAACCGTGACGGCCCATGGCTGCACTCCTCCGCGGGCTAAGGGAGTGAAGATGAGGAGAGTAAAAATGGCGTAGCGAGGAATTTGGCCGATGAATTTCATGAATGGGGTGGATATGGAGTTACGTTCGATTCCCGGGAAGCGTTTCAGGATTCGGTGAGAGCCGGTTCAGACAGCTCCGCCCCTTCGGTTCCAGGAGCAAAATGAACCGATGAATTTCATTGATATATATGTCCTGCCGCAGGTCGGGCACTCCGCATTGGCAGGAGAAAGATGTTGAGGAAGAATTTTTTCTAAAACAATCGGCGTATTCATGGGGTTTGATAAGAGAAATCAAACCCTTTGCCGGGTGTATTATCAGCGTTTGAGCTGTCCTTTGAGCTGTGCGTGTCTTTTCCGGTACTGTGCATTTTCCGGCTCCAGGGCCGTGGCCTTGCCTGCGTGAGCCAAGGCCTGGTCAAAACGGGCGAGCTTGATCAGGACCTCGGCTGCACTCGCATGGTATGCGGCCTTTTCAGGTGCAAGGGCCAAGGCTGCATTCAAGTCCTCGAGTGCTCCTGTCAAATCATTCAGGCGGCGGCGAAGCGAGGCCCGATAGTTGAGCATGGAGGCGGAAGGCTTTTCCGCGCGGTCAATGGCCAAGGTGGCGGCTTTCTCCGCATCTTCCAAATTGCCGGCTTGGCGCAGGACTTGGCTGAAAAGATAGTGGTAGCGGCTGTTTCGAGGGTCCAGGACCGTGGCCTTTTGAATGGCCAGTTCCATGCGATCCAGGTCCTTTTGCTCCCGGGCGATCTGGTAGAGAAGGTAGTGGGCCTCGGCTGTGGGTCTTCGGTGGTTGAGCTGCTCCAGGAGGTCGCGCGCCTCGAAGTACGCTTGGGTCTCGATCAGGGCCTTGGCTACAACCAGGCGGGCCTCGGGGGAGAACGAGAACTCCCGGTCTGCGCGATCGAAAAAGGCGATGAACGATTGGGCTCGGCCACGGGTTTTATAGGTTGAAAAGATCCGTTGCAGGTCGGTGGTCCGGGCGTCACTTTCGACAAGAGCGCGCATGAAGCTTTGCTCGGCGCGTTCTTCTTGGGCGGTTTGGAGGTACAGGACGCCCAGGTGAATACGGTGGGACGGTTGGTTTTCCCTGGGATTCTTCCGGAGTGCCAGGGCGTAATGATGGATCGCTTCCAAAGGCTGGTTGCCTCGCTCATAAAGCTCAGCCAGATTCATGTGTGCGTTGCGGGGCATGGTGTTGGACTCCGCAGCTTGAAGAAGGCCTTGCCGAACGGTTTCCTCCATGGGCTTGGACCAGAAAGGCTCCTCTTTCAGGTGTGAGTAAGTTCCCGGGCTGCTTTGTACGAGCGCTTGAATGGCCTGATGAAAGGCCGGAATGTCTCCGATGAGGTAAAGATATCGGGCCAGGGTATAGCGGTAGAGAATACCATTGGGCCGAAGCTCGACGGCTTTGCGGAATGCAGGAAGGGGGTTGTACGGGTTTTTCGTGTCGCCGGGAGGGAGAAATGGGTGCATCTGCTCGAGCCGGGCCGTGGATCTGCCCAGGCCGTAAAAGGCCTCTGCATCAATGGGTATCAGGCGGGCGGCCCTGTTGAACGCCGTCATGGCGCGTTTTTCCAGAAGAAAGGCCTTTTTAATGGGCTCTTCCCTGGAGAGCATGTGAAGCGCCTCGCCCAGGGCTTTGAACATGTGTGCATCCCGAGGCTGGCCCTGCGCCGCCTTTTCATAGTGGAGGACTGCCCCGACGTATTCCTTGGCTTCCATGGCATCCCCGCCTAAGTGATACTGGAGGCGGGCGGAAAGTTGTAAAGAAAGGGATGTGAGTGTCAGTAAGGAGCCGAGGAGGATGAGCAGGGAGAGCAGGAGCTTTTTGTGGAAAGGGAGTGGGCTAGCTGTTGAGCTGTTGAGCTGTTGAGCTGTTGAGCCTCTGGAATGGTGAGCGGGCGAGCCTTTCGAGCTCGAACTGTCAGGTGTTGAGGTGTTGTGGTGTTGAGCCAAAACCGTTCACCCTAGTCGGTTTCGCCGTAATACTTGGCATAGTACTTGTGGTAGTACTTGTAGTAGCCCTCGCGTTTCACATCCACCTCGTTGAGGACCACCCCGATCAGGTTGGCTTGGGTGTGTCGAATCTGGTCCACGGCTTTTTTGATCAGCTCTCGGTTTATCTGGCCGGCCCTGATCATGAGCACCACGCCGTCGGTCTGCGGGGCCAGGAGCAGGGCGTCGGATGCGGGCAGGAGGGGCGGGGTGTCCAGGACTACCACGTCGAAGCGGCGCTTGAGGTGCTCGAGCAGGAAGGACATGCGGTTGGACTCCAGGAGCTCGGCCGGTTTGGGCGGGCGCGGGCCGCTCGAGAGGACATAGAGGTTCTCGGTTTTTGTTTCTTGTATAGCCTCCTGGATCGACTTCTGGAGGAAGGGGATCTCCTCCTCGCCGATCACCACCTGCCGGTAGAGTTGGCGAAGGTCGGCCGGATCAAAGGAAGGGCGCTCGAAGTGGGAGCCCGGAAGCCTCTCAAAGGCGTACGTGCCGGTCTTCATCTGGAGGGCGGCACGGAGCCCCTCGATCATGTGAAGCGAGATGTACCCGCTCAGGTCCTCTTCCTTCATGAGCCCCAGGCTGATGAGGATGAAGCCCAGCTTCTGGCCGGTGTTTCGCTTGCGGCGAAGCGCGGCTTCGGCCTGTTGCTTGGTCAGGGCCCCGTCCTTGACGAGCAGCGTAGCGAGCCTCAGGTTCTCAGGCCGCGTGGGCCAGTGGACGTCCATGAGTTCGCCTTCCAGAAAGAAAAGGTCGGCCTTTTCCTCGGCTTCCTCCAGGTGGAGCACACCGGTCTTTTTCTGGAACGAACAGAGCCGAAAGATGTCGCTTACGCCGAGCTTCTGAAGGGAGCCGGATTGGATCTCGGTACTGAAAATGCCCGAGAGCAGGCCAGTGAGCCCGTGGCCGTCTCTTGACGGCACGATACGGCTGAGCGTGGGTTTGCGAAGGTCCGCATCCACCATAAGCACGCTGCGGCCGGATTGAGCCATGGTGTAGCAGAGATTGGCCACTGTGGTGGTCTTTCCCTCCATCTCGCCCGCGCTGGTGACCGTAAGGCTGCGGAACGCCTTGTCCATGAACGCGAATTGGATGTTCGTGCGAAGCGTACGGTAGGCCTCGGCAAAGCGGGATTGCGCGGGATAGCTCGCCAGAAGGACTTCCGTGGAGGAGTTTCGGGTCTTTGGTTTGCGTTTGAGCATGGTATTAAACCAGGTGATGAGCCCTACGGGCTCTAGGTCTTGAGGTGTTAAGGTGTTGAGGTGTTGAGGTGTTGAGGGAACGTCAAGGTCAACACCAAGGTCAAAGTAGAGTCAACACCAAGATCAACACCAAGGTAAAAATCAAAATTAAAAAACGTCAGGGATCGGAGGTCTCCTTTTTGACGCGGGTTCCATGGGAGCCGTAGTAGCCCTTGCCCCTGGCCTGGTCGGCCTTGGGAATGACCGAAAGCACCGGGAGGTTCAAGTATCGCTGCACGTCGTCTTCGGTGTGGATGGTGCGGTCGATGTACTCCTTGAGAAAGCTGAGACCCACTCCCAGCATGAGACCGAAGACGAGCCCGAGCATGAGGTTGCGCTTCTTATTGGGACTGACCGGGAACTGGGGCATGGTGGCCTTTTCCGTAATGCGAATGTTGGAGACGTCAATGCTTCCTGAGAGGTCCGCCTCTTTCAAGCGGGCCAGCAGGGTGTCGTATAGGTTCTTGTTCATCTCCACGTTGCGCTCCAGGATGTTGTAGCGCAGCTCTTTCTTGTTCGTGGCCAGGGCTTCCTGCTCGAAGTCTTCCATGGTGTTTTGCAGCACCCGTTCTCGGGACACGAGCACAGCCCGCTCGGAGCGGAGGTTTTCGACTTCCTTTTGTAGCTCCTGTCGAAGCTTCTCGCGGATGTTCTGAATGTCCGTGGTGATCTGGACGATCTTGGGGTGCTTAGGCTTGTATACCTTGCTCAGGCTCTCGAGCTCCACCTCGGCTTGGACCATCCGGCCGTAAAGCTCCGTGATGAGCGGGTTCTCGATGAGCGAGCGCACGTGAGGGATATTTTTGCCGGTCTCAGCCACCCGGCGAAGCTGGCTCAGCTTAGCGTCCAGCTCCAGGCGCTTGTTGCGGGTCTGGATGTAGGCGTCATTGAACTCCCGCATTTTCTGGGCGGTCACCTCTTGGCTGTCCTCCAGGGAGATGAGTTGGGCGTCCTGTTTGTAAGCCAGAAACTCCTGCTCTGCGTCTTCTAGCTGTTTCTTGATATCGTAAAGGTTGTCCGTGAGCCAGGCCAGGGTGTTCTGAGAGGATTCCAGGCGGTTGGCGATGTTGAAGTCGATGTAGGCCTGGGCCGAGGCATTGGCAATCTCCCGGGCCATGTGCGGAATCGGGCTGTACACCTGGAGCATAAGGAGACGTGTCTCTTCAATAGGCTGCACCTGTACCATACCCTGGAGGGCCCGGACCAAGCGGGTGGTTTCGTCCAGGGGCTCCACAAACCCAATGCTTCCTCCTTCCCCTGCCTGCTTTTGTCTGTCCATCCCCAGAAGCAGCCTCATGTTTCTTTTGAGCTGATAAATCCATTGCCGGATTGCACTGACAGGCGCAAAGGACGGCTTGTCCCGCTTCGGGTAAAGGTCGGTCGGGTCCAGGTCCAGCTTTTGAATCACCCGTTCCATGACCGGCCGTGACGTGATGAGCTTGAAGTGGGTGTTGAAAGTCAGAGACTCGGACATGTAGCTCTCGTAGTCCATACGCTGGCCAGTAACTGGAGACTTGGTGATGTCACTGTCGATAATCATTGTGGCCATGGCCTGGTACACCGGGATAAGCCGGGAGTTGTGAAGCATGACCAGGCTGAAGACGATGAGGACGGAGAGCACGATCGTCCATTTGTGGCGGAGAAGGAGGTGGTAGTAGTCCCCAAGGTGGATGGTTTGCTCCTCGGGGTTGGTGGGGGGGGTGCCGGGAACCATCCAAGGAGGGAGTTGGGGTGGTGTTGGCGCGCTTTGCCCCTGATCAGGCCTGTTGATCTGTTGTGCCGGTGTAGCCATGAGTTTCCAGGTGTTTAGGTGTTAAGGTGATGAGGTGTTAAGGTGTTGAGTGAAGATGCAACACCCTCAAATTCTAACCATTATACTAGGCCGAACTCCTGCTTTTCAGTGACTTGATCATCGCATTCAGCATCTTGGTGATTTCTTGGGCCTCTGACTCCAAGGCCTTCTCTCGTTCCTCTGTGATCCATTCGAGGTCTTTCAAGATAACCAAGAGTGTGATGACCTCGAATAACGATCCCCTCGCAATGTACAAGAAATGGATGTAGTCCTTTGTTGTTTGCCTGCCTTTGCCTTCGGCGATATTCATCGGTACGCTGGTACAGGCGGCTTCGAGCTGTTCGATCAATCGAAAATGTTTCCGTGGCGCCTCCAGTGTGTCGATAATTCGGATGACGTTCTCGGCGAATGAGACCGCCTTTTGCCACACAATCAAATCTTTGAAACTGAATGTTAAGGTCGTTGTTGTTCCCCTTGGCATTGCGACGTGGTTTGTGTCTTTCTTTTCCCTCAACACCTCAACACCTCAACACCTTAACACCTCATCACCTATAAATATGTTTCCGGAATATGAATCCGATCCCCTGGCTGGAGCTTGGGGTCCGGTTCCTTGCCTTCGCGGACGTCCTCCAGGTCGATCTTGATCACCTCGGTCTTTCCGTCATCAGTTTTGCGGATGATTTTGGCGCGGTTAGGGGCGGCGAACTGGGCGAAACCGCCAGCCAGGATGCAGGCGTTCATGGCGGTCATGCCGGGTTGAAAGTCATACAGGCCGGGCTTCATGACCTCGCCTTCCACGTAGATTTTGGACTGGGCCACATCCAGGGATTTCTGGAGAGGGATATAAACGAGATCCCCTGGCCGCAGCTTCAGGTTGGCGGTCATATCCCCCTGATCCAGGAGTCGTTTCAAGTCCACCTTGATGGGGTCGATGCTGGTGGTGGCGAGCTCCTCAGCGCTTTTTCCAGCCATGGCCTGGTCTGCGCCTTCGCGCATGATGTAGGCCACATTCCCTCGGGCCTCCTGCGCACCTCCGGCCTTGGCAATGAGCTCGAGCAGGGTGAACTCACTCCGGGTCTCGTAAAGACCGGGAGCCTTCACACCTCCGGAGATGTAGTAGTGCAGGCTGTGAAACTCCTTGACCGACACGTTGACGTCCGGGTTCACAAAGTAGTCGCGCGCCAGGGGCTCCGTGATCTTCTGCTCCAGCTGGCTGGGAGAGAGGCCCTCGGCACGGACCTCCCCGATGAATGGGGCGTTGATCGTGCCCTGGGAGGAGACCGTGAGGTCGGATTTGTACTGCTCCTCACCGCCTGCATAGACCGTAACCGTGAGCACATCGCTGGGGCCGATGCGGTAGGCCTTGGTCTGGGCCTGAGCAGAGTCAGGACGTACAGGCACCAGAAGGCACAAGGCTAGGGCGATCGCCAGAAATATGACACGGATTCCCGTTGGCAGGGCGTGAGCTATCAATGCGTTTTTTCCTCTGATTTATTGAGGAGCACTCTTCCGTTCCATCGGCAGAAGAGGGATGGAACTAAAAGCGAAAATAATAGCTGCAATTATCAGGCCGTACACACTAGAAAAGAGCTGATCTCCACAAAACACCCATGCCCCGAAACCCAAGAGGACCGGGCGCGGGGCATGTTGAGGGAAACCGCACGGTTGTCGCTGATCTTAGAAGTAGTACAGGCTTTCCTCAGTGAAACCTCCCCGGCTCTTGAAGTCGTAATTGAAGTTGAACATGAGCATCATGAACTCGTTCTCGTAATCCCTCCCTGCAAGGTTCGAGTCTCGCTCCTCCACACCGGCCGTGAAGGTGATATCCATGCTGTTGGAGATGAGATAACCCACGCTGCCTGCAATATGGTAGAAATCGTCATCTCGTGTCTCCAGGTTGCCGGCCGGGGTGAGGCCCCGTTGCTCTTCATACTCGCTGATTTGGTAGTAGCCCTTGATGCGGGCCTGGATTTTTCCCCAGAACACGTGGCCGAAGTCCCCGGTCAGTCGATTCGCGATGAGGTCGGAGTAATTGGAAAAGGACCGCTCAATGCCGAGATAGGCATGGCTTCTGGCACGCACGAATTGCCCGCCGAGATACCTGCGGCCTTCCGGCGGGGGCGGGTTTTGCGCGAGCACGGAGAGCTTGAGTGTCAGCCCGTCGCCGTCATTGAACTCAGGAGAGTCATAATCCCTGGTTTGGTAGCCCACACCTGCATCAAAGGCAAAGTACTTGTACCTCTTCTGGAAAATCAAGTCGGCTTGATAGGCATCGTAGTCCTCGTTCGTGTTCTCAAAGTCGGTCCACCAGTATTGGAGTTGCAGATCGAACGTGGACGTGCGGGTGGGATCGTAGAGAATGTTGCTGATAATGCGATGCTCGGTGGAGTCGAGCGGGTCGTCCTCCTCGAACCAGATGTCCGTGCGCATGTATCGGAGACCCGCGGAAAAACGGTTCTCGAAATCGTA
The DNA here is from genome assembly GCA_050115555.1 of Desulfobacteraceae bacterium. Classification (GTDB taxonomy): domain Bacteria; phylum Desulfobacterota; class DSM-4660; order Desulfatiglandales; family HGW-15; genus JASFQI01. The sequence continues at coordinate 3,792 of JASFQI010000054.1, read as the reverse complement.
GAAAATGCCCGGCATGAAGCGGTTAATGTCGTAACGGGAACGCTCCACAGAGTCGCTCAATCGATCGTATGCCGTGGGATAGCGCGTACGATAGAATGAATCCTTGAGGGAAAGAGTGATCCGCTGGGCTGGTCGGTATGAAAGATTCAATGCGGCAAGATGGCCGATGTAATTGTAATCGGAAATGTCCGGCCCGTCCTCAGGCTCGTCGCCCACGTCCTCGTACATGTACCCTTCCAGGGTGTAATTGAACAGGACTTTGGTTTTTTCGGTCTCGTACCCGAGCTGGATGCCGGGTTGGGCCAGGAAGGTGTACACGTCCCGCTCGTTTTCCTCGGTATTGAAGAAGTTGGTCTCCATGCGGGCGCTCACCGTGACCATGGGCTTGATCTTGAACTTACCGGCCGCAGGAGCAGAGGAGGGAAGGGCCAGGAAAAGGACGGCAAGGCATGCAAGACCAACTATCATTCGGGTGATGTGCATGGGTTCATCTGTTCCTTTGTAATGGCTTTGCAGCTATGATGGCTTTCCGGTAACATTTGAACGGGATCCCAAAGACGGGAGAATGAATGAGTTGGTTCAGTTTGTCAAGCCGAACTCTTTCTTCCCCGCTTTCATCCGAAGAAAAAGAAAAAGCTGAAAAAGAGAGAAAATGATTTACCCAAGCGCAAGACGAATCCTAAATGCAGGACACCAATGACACATATGATATATAGTGTCAAGTACTTTTCTATCACTGATTATCATTTGTAACCATTTGTACTTATCTGGTATGCAGGAATGAAACGGTCACAATATCTTGTAGCTATTTGGATCTATGGGGCTGAATTTGTTGGTGAAATACGTTATCACGAAAAAAACGACCCCCAAAAAAGGGGGGCGTTTTAGAGGAGGTTTGATGCGCCCAAAGGAGGTGTGAAATTTTTATACCGGGCTGGCTGGAAAGCGGTCGTCATAGGGAGGATCCGGCACAGGCACGCCAGGCTCGATCACTTCCTCAAAGGCCTCAATCGTCTCCAAGATCAGTCCTGTTCCTATGACCCAGCCCCAGGGCTTGAAGAGCTTGACCAGGGAGGTCTTGGGCTGCGGAGCTTTTCCCTCGGGGTCGGGCCAGAGGTAGTCCACAAAGCCCTCGCCCTTTTCCAGGCAGGTCTGAATGAACTCCACGAAGATGAGCTTGCCCACGGCATCGCGTATGGCGGTGACGATCTGTCCTTCCAGTTGCGCGTTCGTGGGATGCATGAGCATGCGGCCCTGGAGGTTGTTCACCCAGAAGTAGTTCTTCCCGTCCATGCCCCAGCGGTAGTTGCGCAGGAACTCCATGGCCCGTTCCTGCTTCTCCTCCACGCTAAGCCCTTCCTGGGCCTGGATCTCGTTGATGGTAGCAAAGACCTTGTTCATGGCGTCCTTCATGGTTTCTTCGTACTTGGCAGGCGGCTCTTCCGGTTGAGACCCGGCCGTGGCCGCCACGACCACGGGCCCGTCTTCATTTTGGGCCAACGCGGGTGCGCTGAAGATCAGGGCGCAGGCAATCAGGGCAAGGGGCCCGACCCAGAGTTTTTTATGAAAAGTGGAGACTGTCATGATTTTATCCCCCGGGAGTCAAGATTTTGATGCTGATTGTCGCTTATTTTTTGACCAACGTCAAGAATTTTTCGCAGGCCTGCTTGTTTTTCCAGGAGGATTGCTGTAGCCTGCATCGCGGAATTGATCTTGCATATACCACAAATGAAGGCTTCCGAGGAGTGGATTATGATGGGAAGAGCGTTATTTCAAAAGGCGTGGAAATTCGGGTTGCTGGGGATATTTATGGCCGCGGTCTTTGGCTCGTGCTCAGGGGAGCCCGAGGACCGGGGCGAGGTCCTGGCCCGCATCAATGACTACACGCTGACGCTGGAGGAGTTCGAGACCCAGCTTGCCGCGGACCTGGAGATGGACGAGCAGTTCAAGCTCACCCAGCAGGCCAAGCAGGAGTTCCTGGAGCGGCTCGTTCGCAAGGAGATCCTGATCCAGGAGGCCAAGCGCCGCAACCTGGACCAGCGGGAGGAATTTATTCGAGCCATTGAGCGGTACTGGGAGTCCACCCTGATTCGGGACCTCATGGCCATGAAGGGCGATGAGGTGGTCAAGCGCTCGAGCATCACGGAGGAGCAGATTCAGGAGAGTTACCAGGCCCTGAAGGAAAAGAACGAGGATCTCCCCCCGTTCGAGGAGATGCGGGAGAGAATCGGCAGGATGCTGCTCGAGGAGATACGCCAGGAAAGGCTCAAGGCGTGGGTGGAGGAGCTGCGGGAGGAGGCCAAGGTGGAGGTGGATGAGGCATTATTGAAGGGCCGGGAGTGAGAGGCGGTAGGATAGTGTGTGCAAGGCCTGGGGCCTCCAGCTGTTAAGCTGTTTAGCTGATAAGCTGTTGAGGGAAAGCCAGAACCTTAAAACCCTGAGCCTGGAGGGAGGGCATGGCGAAAGAGAAGCAGCAGTTTCATCGAAGGAAGCAGCACTTCATCAAGAAGGGCTACCAGGTGCGGTTCATTCTCAAGTTCTGCCTTCTGGTGCTGGTGGGGGGGGCGATCAGCACGGCGCTCTTGTATGCCGGGAGCCGGGGCACACTCACGTCCTCTTTCGAGAACTCCCGGCTCACCGTAGAGAGCACCTCAGTGGCCATCCTGCCTGCGGTGGTCTACACCAATCTGGTCACGCTCATCCTGATCAGCGTGGCCACCATCCTGGTGGTGCTCTATGTCTCGCACAAGATCGCAGGGCCCTTGTTCCGGTTTGAAAAGGACCTCTCCGAGATCGCCGAAGGGGACTTGACCAAGGTGATTCGGCTTCGCAGGCATGACGAGGTCAAGGACATGGCCGAGAGCCTGAACCGCATGACAGCGTCCTTGAGGGAAAGCGTGAAAGAGGTCCAGGCCCGGCTGGACGAGGCCGCTGAGGCGGCCGAGGAGGAAGGGGCCTCGGATGCCATTAAGGAGAAGCTCTTCCAGGCCCAGTCCGCGATGAACAGGCGGTTCAAGGTGTAGCCCCGGATTCCCCCATGCCGAATGCGAGCCCCCTTCATAGGATCCTTTGCATGCTGGCCATCGCCTGGGTGGTGCAGGCGGGCCTGGCGTTTGCCCAGGATCCTCTGACCCAGCGGCTCGAGACCGAACGTGCTGTGATCCTGTACGACACCACGGACACGCTTTCCCGGTTCGAGTCCAATATGGATTACAAGCCCGAGGGGTACAGCTTTGGGGGGATTTTTTCTCCAGCGCCCAAGGGGAATGATCTGCTTCAGGCCGTTGCCCAGAAGGTGGACGGGTTGTACGAGCGGGTCCAGGAGATCCTGGATATGCGGGGGAAGCTCAAGAAAAAGGTCATCCTACGCGTGTATCCGGACCGCGATGCCCTGGCCCGCGTGTACCAGGCCTTTACTGGAAGCTCCAGTTTGCAGGTACGCGCGTGGTACATCTACGAGCGAAACACGGTGTACCTGAATGTCCAGGACATGCACGAGGGCATGGTGGCCCACGAGATCGCCCACGCCATCATCGACCACTACCTCATGGTCCGCCCCCCGCGGGCCACGGCCGAGATCCTGGCCCGGTACGTGGACGAGCATCTTCACTACTAACAGAGATTGGGGCAAAAACGGGGACGTGGTTAAGTTTATAATTTTTAGAGTAAAAATTATAAACTTAACCACGTCCCCGAATAGTATTTGCAATTTCCACGTAGCGGATATCTTTGTCAGCCGTAAGTTCGTCTACCGTATCCAAATATGTCTGGATCGCATCCTTGATGTTCTCG
>JASFQI010000053.1:0-19961 GCA_050115555.1 Desulfobacteraceae bacterium | reverse complement strand
TCCTGTTCGTGGCCCTGGGGGTGGGGGTGTACGCCCACTTCGAAGCCCGTACGATTCGAACCGAGCAGGTGGTCGTGGAAACCGACAAGCTCCCGTCGTCAAAGGACACTCTGCGGATCGCGCAGATCACGGACCTTCACTTCAACGCATGGAACGGGGCTTGGCTGGCACGGCGCGTTGCAGAAAAAATCCGCGGCCAGCGTCCGGATCTCCTGGTGGCCACCGGGGACATGCTGGACCGGGGCGTGCGGGATCCCGAAGAGATCGCCCGCATCCTGCGGGAGATCCCGGCCCCCTTGGGCAAGTACGCGATCACCGGGAATCATGAGTTTTACACCGGTCCGGACCAATCCATTTCATTTCTCGAACGGGCCGGCTTTCGCGTGCTGCGGGGAGAGGCGGCTCACCCCCTTCCAAAGCTCGTGCTCGCCGGAGTGGACGACGAAGCATCCCATCGGTTCGAGGGTTCTCGGGGAGCCTCCTTTGCCGAGATGCTGGAAGATATCGGCCGGGATCGTCTCGTGATCCTGCTTCGCCACCGCCCGGTGATCGAGCCGGGCATTCTGGGCCGCTTCGACCTCCAGCTCTCCGGGCACACCCACGGCGGGCAGATCTTCCCGTTCAGCCTGATCGTGGCCCGGGTCTATCCCTTTCTTCGCGGGGAATACGACCTGGGGCAGGGGTCGCGACTCTACGTGAGCCGAGGCACGGGAACGTGGGGTCCACCCATGCGTTTTCTGAGCCCTCCGGAGATCACCCTGGTGACGTTTCGATCCCACCAGGAGTAGCGACCAAAGGCCCCTGTTGGCTGGAATGCGTGCCGGAATCCATATCCTCTGTAAGGGGAAAGGGATGCAGCCGGAGAAGGCCAGGGGAGGGATCGAGGCGCGGATCACGGGAGGGCGGAAGATTCGTCCTGGGATTGGACCCAGACCTTTACATCCTCGGAGCGCTGTCGGGCCTTTTCAAGGATGTTTTCCACGTCCAGGGTCTGAAGCACCCGGTTCTCCATCACCACCTGCCCGTCAATAATCGTAAAGGACACATCGTCGGGACCTGCGGCATAGACCAGGTGGGAGAACGGGTTGTACAGGGGGGTGAGGTGGGGTTTGTGCGTGTCTACGACAATGACATCCGCCTTTTTTCCCTTTTCAATGGATCCGACAACGTCCCCGAGCCCCAGGACCCGAGCCCCCTCCACCGTGGCCATGCGAAGGACGGTCCTGGCATCCAGCGTCGTGGGATCCATGGTGTCCACCTTGTGGAGCTTTGCCGTGGTATCCATCTCACCGAATAGGTCCAGGTTGTTGTTCGAAGCGCACCCGTCCGTTCCAAGTCCCACGGGGATGCCGCGTTTCTGAAGCTCGGGGACCGGCGAGACACCGCTTGCGAGCTTCATGTTGCTCTCCGGGTTTTCCACCGCATGCACCCCGTGTGCGACCATGCGGTCCATCTCGGCCTCGTTCACGTGCACGCAGTGATCCGCCACGAAGTGGGCATCCAGGACACCCAGGTAGGAGAGGTGCTCAAAGGGCCGCATGCCGTAACGCGACTGCACCTGCTCCACCTCGGAGTGCGTTTCCGCCACGTGCATGACGAGGGGCACGTCGTGCTTTACGGCCAGGGCATGCGCCCTTTGGAGCAAGTCCGGGCTGCACGTGTAAATGGCATGGGGCTCCACAGCGATGTTCACGAGGGGATCACCCTGCCACTCACGGATCAGCGATTCCGTGTATGCGAACCCCTTGTCCAGGGGCCCGTAGTTCGGCGAAGGGAAGTCGTAGAGCACCTCGCCCACCAGGCATCGCATGCCCGCGGTCCGCGCCGCATCTGCCACCTGCTGCTCAAAAAGATACATATCGCAAAAGGTGGTCGTGCCGGAGAGGATCATCTCGGCACAGGCCAGCAGGGTCCCCGTGTGAACGAAATCCGGATCCATGCGTTGCTCTACCGGGAAGATGTAGTGCTCGAGCCATTCCATGAGCGGCAGGTCGTCGGCCAGACCGCGAAAAAGGCTCATGGCCGCGTGCGTGTGTGCATTCACGAGACCCGGAAGGATCAAGCCGCCTTGGGCATCGATTCGGCGGACCGCCTGCGGATGCGAATCCCTGTTCCGGTCGCCGACCGACACGATGGTATCGCCCTGAATTGCGACGAACCCATTCGGGATCACGGTGTCGTGGTCATCCATGGTCAGAATCGTTCCGTTCACAATGATCAGGTCCACAGGGCTCATGTCCATATCTTCTCCACCAGAAAAAGCGAGTAAATCACTTTAAATAATTCAATAAAAATCTTGATATAATAAGATAATTTAAAATATAGCCTGTATGAACCACGCGTTCAACCGATGGGCGGGATGTTCCCGGCATGAACGTCACAGGGACAACGCCGCCACAGTGCGCTCCCAGATTCGCGCGATCACCCCGCCGCAGCGCTCCGCACGGTCGATCACGGTCTCAATGGAGAGGTCCTCCATGCAGTCGGGTAGATTGACGTTCGTAATCGCCGCAATCACGGCGATGCGAAGACCGCAGTGAACCCCTGCAATGACCTCCTGCACCGTGGACATACCCACGGCATCCGCTCCGATCATGCGTAAGAACCGGGTCTCCGCAGGCGTTTCCAGGCTGGGACCCAGCACCCCCACGTACACGCCCTGGTGAAGATCCACCCCTTCGGACAATGCCTCTCTGCGCACGGTTCGAATCAGCTCAGGATCATAGGCCTGTGTCATGCCGGGGAAGCGGGGACCGAAGGCATCGAGATTGGGTCCGATGAGCGGATTCGCCCCGGTCAGATTGATGTGATCCGTCACGACCATCATGTCCTCGGGCTCGAAACGCGGGTTGAGGCCCCCGGCCGCACTCGAGATCAGGAGATGGGTCACGCCGAGCCGGGCCATCACACGAACCGGAAAGGTCACCTGCCTGGGGGTGTACCCTTCGTAGAGGTGGAACCTCCCCTCCATAGCGATCAGCGGGACGCCCCCGAGGGACCCGTACACTAAGCGGCCTTTGTGCCCCTGGACCGTGGAAGCGGGGAAGTGGGGAATGTCTTGGTAAGGGATTTGAAAACGAACGTCCATGGTCTCTGTCATTACGCCGAGGCCGGTCCCCATGATCATGCCGATGCGGGGAGGAAGGGACAGGCCCTCTGATACGGCATTCGCGGCTTCCTGGATGTCGTCCGTCATGACGCTTACCTCGCGGGGATGGAGGTTGTGTGACAAAGCAGGGCGATCACGCATGGATAACAACAGGCCGGGCCAGACCCGACCTGCGAAGGATTGAGTCGTGTTGATAGCATAGAACACGGGCAAGGACAAGCGGCCCATTTCCCCTTGACCGGTTCATTCAGGCTGGGATACATAACATCCCATTCCCTTTTATTCTGCAGAAACAGAGGTCGGCTTCGTGTTTCCGTGGCGGGAACGCGGGACGGCCCAAGGACTTGGAAGCAGAAATATGGCGATTGATTTACACATTCATACCAGAAGTTGTTCCGATGGGGCCATGACCCTGGAGGAAGTCTTCGCGGAAGCGGTTCAAAGGAACCTTCGCGTGATGTCCATTACGGATCACGACTCCATCGACTGCCAGGAAGAGGCAGGGGCCCTGGCAGAGGAGCTGGATATCGGGTACATCGTGGGTCTGGAGCTGAACGTGACCTTTTCCCGGCCGGATTATCGGGGGGGCAAACCGGTTTCCCTCGATTTCCTGGCCTATGACTACGACATCCGCGACCCCCGGCTCGTGCAGAAGCTCCAGGCCCTGAGAGAGCACCGCCAACTCCGCGCGGAACGCATCCTCGAGAATCTGAACCGGGAGTTCAGAGAGGAGGACCTTGCCCCCTTTACATCGAAGGACATGGAGGCCATCGAGGAGAGCGTGGACGGCGCGTTCGGTCGCCCGCACATCGCCAACTACATGGTGAAAAAGGGCGTGGTATCGACTCGTCAGGAGGCCTTTGACCGCTATCTCGTGAAGTGCAATGAACCCAAGATGCCCGTGTCCCTGACCGAGGCGTCGGAGCTCATTCACGGGGCCGGAGGAAAGATGGTCCTGGCCCACGGCAACGACCCCAACGGTACGTCGCTCGTGTCCATGACCACGTCGCTGGACGAGCAATTCACCATCATCCGCGAGAGCATGCTCGAATACCTCGACGGCATCGAGTGCTGGCATTCCCGGCACGACGAGGAGACCACGGGAGCCTATATCGCCTTTGCCCGGGCCGAGGGGCTCCTGACCACGGGAGGGTCGGATTGTCATCAGCAACCCGTTCTCATGGGTTCCCTGGACATCCCCGAAGAGGTGGTCGAACCCTTCGGGTTTCGCTTGAAAAAGCCCTTGCACCGGGACGAGACGTCCTGAGCCCGGGACCCCCAGAAAGGCACGCCATGTCCTCGCTCATCGATGACCTTCAGAACCCGTCGGCCCTGCCGGATCCAACCCCGCACGTGACCCTGGTGCAGACCCACATCTCCATGGTGTTCGTGGGGGAGGAGTACGTGTACAAGGTCAAGAAGCCTGTGGATTTCGGCTTTCTGGACTTTTCCTCCCTGGAAAAGCGCCACAGGTACTGCGAGCAGGAGGTGCGCCTGAACCAGCGCCTCTCCGAAGGCGTGTACCTCGGAGTGCTCCCTGTGACCCGTTTAGAGGGGCGATACCGGATCGGCGGAAACGCCGATGAGGCCGTGGACTGGGCCGTGCGCATGAAGCGCATTCCCGACGCGTGCCTCATGAAATCCTTGTTCGAGCGGGGGGAACTCCGGGACTCCCACCTTGAGGCCACGGCGAAGCTCCTGGCACGCTTTCATCGCGAAGCCGAGCGCAACCCGGCCATTGATGAGTTCGGCACGTGGCAGCGCTTCAAGGTCAACACGGATGAAAACTTCGCCCAGACCGAGGCCTTTGTGGAACAGACACTGGACCGGGAAACCTATGAGGGCATTCGGGGCTGGACCAACGGCTTTTACCGCGCAAACGGTCCCCTGTTCGAGCAACGCGTGCAGCAAGGCCGCATTCGCGACTGCCACGGCGATCTTCACATGGAGCACATCTGCTTTCTCGACCCCGTGGCCGCCATCGACTGCATCGAGTTCAACGACCGGTTTCGGTACTCGGACACCCTGGCCGACATTGCCTTCCTTCTCATGGATCTGGAGTTCCAAGGAGGCCGGGACCTCGCAGCCCGGCTTTGGGAGATATACGCCGATCTGGCCGGAGAAACCGGCATGGAACGCCTGCTTTCGTTCTACAAGGTCTACCGGGCCTACGTTCGAGGGAAGGTCATCGGATTTCAGCTTCAGGACGAAAACATCGACAGCGAAATCAAGGAGGAGGCCCTGCAAACGGCCAGGCGGTATTTTACACTCGCCCGGTCCTATATCGAGCGCACGGCCGACGACTGAAAAGGAACTTGCTGAGATCAGGAGGAAAAACGGCATGCGGGAACCTTTCCACGCCTACATGAAAAAAGAGCTGGGTCCGGACACCGTACTGATTGCGTGCGGGCTGCCCGCTTCCTACAAGACGGAAACCACGGAGGTCATTGCCCAGATTCAAGGGTATAAGGTCCTTCGAACGGACATGCTGCGGCTGGAAGTGCTTCGAAACGACGACATTTTCGATGAAAAGGTAGCGGCCGACATGAACAAGCGAACGGCCGTGTACGATGAAATGTTCGGCATGGCGCGGTATTTCGCGTGCAAGGGAGAAGGGGTCATTCTGGACGCCACCTTTGTCACACAGGCCTTGAGACACCGTGCGGCCGAGGTCGCGGCCGCCTGCGGTATGACCCTGGTCATCCAGCAGACCCAATGCCCTCAGGAGGTCTCCATTCAGCGTATTCTCCGCAGGACCAAGGAGAACTACGAGTCCAACGCGCTCACGGAGCAGGCCTACCTGAACAACAAGAACAAGTTCGAGGCGGTGGACATGGAGGATCTGAAGCAAGCGTTTCCAGAGCTTCCCCTGGTGCACCTGACCGTGGACACCGCCTCCGACCGAGCGGATGAGTGGTTCGTCGTGGATCGTGTGAACCGTTAGACACGTAAGATCCAAATCCAAATCGCGATCCCGATTTCGATGAGATCAGAGCGAGGACAATCCTGTATGAAAGCGGACGTGGCTTCCCTTCAGAGGCGCATTCGGGCCGGGCGGGGGGACGTTCCAGCCGACCTCGTGCTCAAGCGGGCCCGTGTCGTGAATGTCTTCACCGGGGACATTCTGGTGGCGGACGTGGCCATACAGGACGGATACGTGGCAGGCGTTCAAACCGGCTACGAAGGGAAGCAGGAAGTAGATGCCGACGGCCGATGGGTCGCTCCCGGCCTGATCGATCCGCACATCCACATCGAGAGCAGCATGCTCATGCCCTCGCGCCTGGCTGCGGCCCTTGCACCGCACGGGACCTCGGCCATCGTGTCGGATCCTCACGAGATCGCCAATGTCCTGGGCATGCCGGGCATTCGGTTTCTTCTGGAACGCAGCGAGCACCTGCCCGTGGATGTGTTCTTCACGGCGCCTTCCTGCGTGCCGGCGACCCCACTGGAAACCTCGGGTGCCAGGCTGGACGCGGACGCGCTTCTGCCCCTCCTGAAGGAGCCCCGTGTCCTGGGCCTGGCGGAGATGATGAACTTTCCGGGTGTGTGCCACGGGGACGCCGAGGTGCTCGAGAAACTGATTCGTTTTCAGGATCGCATCCTGGACGGGCACAGCCCCGGCCTGAAAGGGTACGACCTTCAGGCTTACCTGGCCGCGGGAATCCAATCGGACCACGAGTGCACCACCCCGGAGGAAGCCCGGGAAAAGGTGGCGGCCGGTATGTTCGTCATGATCCGGGAAGGGACGTCCGCGCGAAACTTGGATGCGCTTCTGCCTGCCGTGACCACGGAAAACGCCGGGCGTTTCTGTTTTGCTTCGGACGATCTCCACCCTCAGGATCTCCTTCGCAGAGGGCACCTGAACCACCTGGTTCAGCGAGCGATTCGGGCGGGACTGCACCCGGCTCTGGCCGTGCGACTGGCCAGTCTCAACCCGGCGAGCTACTTCGGGCTGCGGGACCGCGGTGCCGTGGCCCCGGGGTTCCGTGCGGATCTCGTGGTCCTGGATGATCTGGACATGTTCCTTGTGAATAGGGTATATAAAGATGGGAAGCTTGTGGCGGAAGACGGAAACGTGTGCGCATCCCTCGAACCGGAAGAGGGGAGCGTAAAGGCAAAGCCCCTGGCTACGGGATCGTTGACACCCGACCGGTTTCGCATACAGGCCCGGGACGCAGAAGCCCGTGCCATGGAGCTCGTCCCGGGGCAGATCCTGACCCGCCAGGTGCTTGTGCATCCCCGGGTCAGGAAGGGGGAGGTGGTTTCGGACCCGGAGCAGGACCTCTTGAAGATCGCGGTGGTGGAGCGCCACCAGGGAAGCGGCCGCACGGGCCTGGGGCTTGTGCGGGGATTCGGTCTCGGAGGGGGTGCCCTGGCCGGATCAGTGGCTCACGACTCCCACAATGTGATCGCCGTGGGAGTGGAAGATACGGACCTGGTACGGGCGGTGGAGGAGGTTCGGGAAATGGGAGGTGGGCTCGCTGTGACGCGAGACGGCAACGTGCTCGCTCGGGTCCCTCTTCCGGTGGCCGGATTGCTCTCAGATGCGCCTATCCGGGTGCTGGTCGATGAAATCGACGAGGCGAACCGTGCGGCGGCTTCTCTGGGATGCAGGCTGGAGGACCCGTTCATGCTGCTGTCATTTCTGGCCCTGCCCGTGATACCGGCACTCAAGCTGACCGACCGGGGTCTCGTGGATGTGGAACGCTTCGAGCACGTGCCCTTGTTTGTTCCGTCCGTCTGAAAGCCCTGACCCCGGCCGATCATTACGCTTTTTTTGAAGAAATCCCGTGCCTTGCCTGATGTGCCCGGCATGGGGTCAAATACCGTGCTTTTGCCCTGCAAGGGGATGAGGAAACCAGGCGCATGCCGAGAACGTCCGTGGGGATCATCTTTAAACACCATCACGAGCCAGCGGCCCGGGAGGCCCAAAAGCTCGCGGACTGGCTTCAATCGAGCGGGGTGACGGTCTTTAAGGAGGAGATGAAAACGCCTGGAGGCCGAAACACGCATGTGGAGTCGGCCGAATCGCACATCCCGGAGACCGTGGATTGGCTGGTGGTGCTCGGCGGAGACGGAACCCTGCTGGGAGCGGCCAGGCACGTGGGGCGCTTCGGTGTGCCCATCCTAGGCGTCAACCTGGGCGGTCTGGGCTTCATGGCCGAGATTCCTCTCAAAAAACTGTATCCCACGGTGGAGAGGATGCTTCGCAACGAGCTGGAGTGGGAAAGCCGCCTCATGCTCGAGGTGAGTGTGCTGCGGGGGAATGAGGAGGTCTGCCGATCCGTTGTGCTCAATGACGTGGTCATCAACAAGAGCGCCCTGGCCCGCATTCTGGCCCTGGACGTGCAGATCGATGACGAGTTCCTGACCACATACCGGGCCGACGGTCTGATCGTTTCTACATCCACCGGATCTACGGCCTACAACCTGTCTGCGGGCGGCCCGATCCTTCACCCGACCCTTTCGAACATCATTCTGACGCCGATTTGCCCGTTTACCTTGACCAATCGCCCGCTGATTCTTCCGGATACCGCCACGGTCAAGATCGAAATGGCGGACGAGGTCGACGAGGAGGTGAGCCTGACCCTGGACGGGCAGGTGGGATTTGATTATCTTCGGGGGGACCGGGTGTTCATCTGTAAATCCAGCGAGCGGATTCGCCTGGTGAAATCGCCGTACCAGACATACTTTGAGATCCTTAGGACCAAGCTCATGTGGGGGGGAGGGCCGGTCCGAAATGGAGACGACTAGACGCACCTTTCGGGTAAAGCGAAAGGATATCCACTACATCCGTACAACACTGGAATCCTATGACGGCATGGCCGTGGTGGGAACAAGAGACCCCTATCGCGCCCTGGTAGAGGTGTGCTTTGCGCCGGGATGCGAGACCCAGGTCATGAATCTGATTCGAGATCTCAAACGAACCGAGGGGCTCTCCATCAAAGAGGAGAGCAGGAAAGGGCCGCCCGTCGGTCGGGAAGAGGCTGGCCGTCCCCGCTTTGCCGTGCTCACCATGGGCTGCCAGATGAACGTGTACGACTCGGACTATGCGAGCCGCTGTCTGATCCGTGCGGGCTACGCCCCTGCCTCGGATCCGGAGGATGCGAAGGTGCTGGTCGTCAACACGTGCAGCGTGCGGGAAAAGGCCGAGCACAAGGCGTTCAGCACACTGGGCCGCATGGCCGCTCTCAAGCGTCGAGACCCGACCCGAGTGCTCGTGTTCGCCGGTTGTGTGGCACAGCAGGAGGGAGAGGCCCTTCTCAAGCGATTTCCCGAGGTTGATATTGTCCTGGGAACACGCCGAATCCCGCACATTGCCGAACTGGTGAACCGCGTTCGAGAGAAACGGGAGCGGGTAGCATCCGTGGAGCTTGAAAGTGCCGGTCTCTTGCGCGCCCTTTCCGGCGATCACTACTTCTCCGGCCGAGTCCAGGGCTCCATAACGATCATGCAGGGGTGCAACAACTTCTGTAGCTACTGCATCGTCCCTTATGTCCGGGGCAGGGAGCAGAGCCGCTCTCCCGCGCAGGTCGTGGCAGAGGCCGAGGACCTGCTGGAGCAGGGCGTGCGTGAAATTATGCTGCTTGGCCAGAATGTGAACTCCTACTTCTGGGATGAGGGGCCGGGAGGGCCCGTGGACTTTTCAGCGCTCCTACGGCTGTTGGACGACCTGCCACGGCTCGCCCGGCTTCGTTTCACCACGTCTCATCCCAAGGACCTGCGCGATGCGCTCATTCGATGCTTCCATGAGCTCGGTCATCTCTGCGGTCACATTCACCTGCCGTTTCAGGCCGGCTCCGATCGTATCCTGAAGCGCATGAATCGCCGGTACACCCGGGAACACTACCTGGACCGCATTCGCCTTCTGCGGGAGGCACGGCCGGACGTGGCCGTGACCGCGGATGTCATGGTGGGGTTTCCAGGCGAGACCCGGAAGGACTTCGAAGAGACTCTGGATCTCGTTCGAACCGTACGTTTCGACAGTCTCTACTCTTTCAAGTACTCGGATCGAAAGGGGACCGCTGCTGCGGCCTTCGACGACAAGGTTGACGAGCAGGAAAAGAGGGCACGCCTCATGGAGCTTCAGGCGCTTCAGCATTCCATCACCCTGGAAAAAAACCAGGCCCTGGAGGGCCGGGAGGTCGAAGTGCTGGTGGAAGGCGCCAGCAAGAAAGGGGAGCAGCTCACCGGTCGAACCGAATGCAATAAAGTCGTTAATTTTATTTGCAATTCATGTAAGATAGGTGATATTGTTAAAGTAAGGATTTCAAAAGGCTATGCCCATTCCCTTCAGGCGGTTGACCTTGCCGACTCTGAAGGCGCTCACATGGACCATGCGCACTATGGATGAACCTCAGCCTGACTACAGCCAGGAGAGGATGCTTGCGGTGGACGACAATGAAATCGTCCGCGAAACGGTCCTCAATATGGTATCCGCTCTCGGCTTTCATGTAAAAGCCGTTTCAAGCGGCCCCGAGGCGCTCGATGCCTTGGAGAAGGACACGTACTCCTTTCTTCTGACGGATATGAGAATGCCCGAAATGGACGGCATGGAACTCATTCGTATTGCACGGGATCTCTATCCCGACCTGAGCATCATCTCCATGACCGGATACTCCGAGGGGTACCGTTACGTGGACGTGATCAATGCCGGGGCGAGTGATTTTATCAAGAAACCCTTTGACATCGAGGAGTTGGAGGCCAAAATCCGGCGCATCCTCAATGAGAGAAGGCTGGTCCAGGAACTGAGCCGCCTTTCCGCCACGGATTCGTTGACCGGCCTTTACAACCACCGCCAGTTCTTTAGCCGCCTCAAGGACGAGGTCGTTCGGGCCCAGCGGCAGAAAGGAAACCTGGCCGTAGTGCTCCTGGACCTGGACGGTTTCAAGACTTACAACGACACGTACGGACATCTTGCCGGGGACAACATCCTGCGGTACGTGGGTGGAGTTTTACGCAAATGTATCCGAGAAAGCGTGGACATGGGTTTTCGATACGGAGGGGATGAGTTCTCCCTGATTCTCATCGACGCGGACATGGAGGTTGCTGAGGGCATTGTAGAGAGAATTCGAGGCGAATTCGAGGCCCACGGGAGTGTGTCTGCAAGCTTCGGGATCGCACGCTTCGAGCAAGGCATGAGTGAGTTGGACCTCGTGGAGGCAGCGGACCGGGCTCTTTACCGCATGAAAGAGAAACGCAAGACCTCCTCGCCACCCGGATCGTAATGTCTGATAAGATATATTATGTAAACTAATTTATCAAACACCAAGCTGTTGGAATTAATAGGAATCGAAGTGCCCCTGCTTCAACGAGATCGGAAGCGTACGGCCATTCGAGAGACCTCTTCAGAATCAGCTTGACAAGGTCAGCGCAAAAAGGTATGAAATATATTTACCTTTTTGAGGAGGATGAATTCGTATGGGCAGTGTGGTCAAGAAACGGCGGAAAAAGATTCGAAAGCACAAGTACCGCAAGCTCAAGAAGCAGATGCGCCACAAGAACAAGTAAACGGTGAAATGCCCCTTCCCCGTTGTGATCACAGAGGCGGAAAGGGCGTTTACCAGTCTTTCATACATATCAATGAAACAAGGCGGCCCGAACGTATCGGACCGCCTTGTTGTTTTGCTGCAACGCCCGGGCACATCCCTTCCTCGCCCAAGCCTTCCTGCTTTCTTCACGCTGTCGTATCCGCCACGGCCTGTCTTGCACCCCTAACGGTTTGCGCGAATCATGGTTTCGCGCAGGGTCTCCGTCTCACCCACTCGAACTCCTTGTTGAGCCCCTTGTAGAACTGCTTGATTTTCCGTTATTTGACGAGAAATCGCGCGTATATGGATGCGGTCATTACACCGATTCTACCCGTTGAACCTCGGGAACGGCCTGCTTCAGCACCTTTTCGATCCCCATTTTCAACGTCATCTGGGACATGGGACACCCGGCGCAGGCCCCTTGCAGGCGAACCGTGACCAGACCGTTCTCCTCAAGCGCGTCCACGAGCTCCACGTCTCCGCCGTCGGCTTGCAGCGAAGGCCTGACCTTGTTCAATGCATCTTGCACCTTTTCCTTGAATGCCATGGTTTTCTCCTCCGAAATCAGGATGTTCCCGGGCTCGTGCCCGTTGGGATGAAGCTATATCCTATCATTGCCGTAAGGAAAGTCAATACAGGAGCCATCAGGAGGAACCCTGGCGTCCTCCGGGCATCTCAATTCCGATCTCGATCCGCAGGGTTGTCCGTCTTTCACGAAACGGGGAAAAGCTTTCGCACGCGGTCATCCAGGAAAGAGGCAAGCCCTTCGGAGCTCCCTGGAGACCAGCCCAGGCCCTTCAACCACACCTCGTCGCGTTCCATGCAGAGATAAAGCCCGGGATCCGGATTCCACGCCGTGAGGAGCTCGCGAAGCACACTGTACATCTCCATGCGAATCGGCTTGAAGTAGCGCATTTTTCCGTCCAGACCCGGTGTGAATTCGCCGTCAAGCACGGCGCTCCCGGGGTGCCGGGTTCGAATCACGCGCTTGAGCTCGGGCATGAACCGCATGGCCCCCATGCTCACCCAGATCACTCCTTTGGGAGCGATGTGTCGATCGAGCAGGTCCAGGGTGCGTTGATACCCCTCCTGCCAGCCGGAATGGCGGACCAGGGGATCGAAGTGAAATCCGATCACAAACCCCTCTTTCTGACAGCGGGCCGCTGCACGGATTCTTCGCTCAAGCGACGGTGCCCTGTGTTCCTCACGGGTCGCGATCCACGGGCTGTTGAGCGACCAGGACACAATAATGCGATCCCTGTGAGGCGAGGCCAGAAGACCTTGAACCCGGTCGGTCTTGGTCTTGAGCTCGAGTACGGCGTTCTTTCGACCGGCGAAGAACGGGAGCAGCCAATCGTGCCAGCCCACAATGGGATCCAGGGCCAGGCTGTCCGTGAACTCCCCGGTCCCGATGCGCCAGATGTGAGAGGGATCCTCTTCCAGGCGGCGTCCGATTTCGGGGAGCGCCTCCGGGAGGTTTACAAAGACCCGAAGAGACGGAAGATTCATATAGGCCTGAAGAATACAGTAAGAGCAGTCCAGGGGGCAGTTTGTGCCCACGTTCAGGATCTGGTATCCGCAGCAGATGTACCCTTCCCCGGTCCCGGGGCAGGGCTTGAGAAGCTCGCCGGGAAAGGCCACGAGACGAAGCGTTTTCTTGTCCATACCCCTGCCGGAGGATGGAGTGCGGGTAGTATTCTGGAAGTCCTCTGTTTCTGAAACCTCGGTGACGGGAACAGAGCCGGAGAGATGCTCCATCACCCGCCGGGTCAAGGGGTAGCTGCGGGCGCCCTTATCCAGAAGGACGCGTTGAAGGGGAATACGGCTCAAGCGCCCGCCCCCTCTGTTTCCCAGGGCACGTTCAGTGTCTTTAGCCCCCGGGTTCGATAGAGGATCTCCACGCGCTCTCTGAGTTCGCTCCCGTTTCGAAACACGACCTCGAGCCGGAAATCCGCCCCCTCGAATCCGGGGGGATGGACAACCCGTACGCCCTTTGGAAGCCCCAGGGACGAGACCCGCTTTCGAAAGGTCCGTTCTGCGGCATCCAGGGTGGGGAGGTGTCTTTTTCGAAGGGCTTCAAGCACCCGGGCGCTTTTCTGAGGACGGTTGACGCCCTCCTCCGAAAGCAGGGAGAGGAACGCTTCCGAGCGGAGGAGATCTCGCGGGGCCTTAGCCTCCTCAATAGATATATCTTCCAATAATTCAATAAAATGAAACTGCTTATTAAAGTTTAAGTTTAGCTTTATAATCCAATCGCAGGCCTCTACCCGATCCATTGATGACCAGTGCTTCAGGAGACCGAAGGTCTTCATGGAAAGCCGGTCGGCGGCCACGGCCGCGCGAAGCGTTTCCTCGGCTTCACCCAACGCTCGGTAGGATTCGAGCACAGAGGCTCGAGATGGAAGCCCGACAAGGGCCATGCCGTCACGAATCAGAGTGGCCTCGTCCCAGAATGCGGAAAGCCGATCGAGCGCCATCCCCTTTTCCACGTCGTTGAGGCCCCGTGTAGCCAGGTTGTCGTGCACTCCCGCGAGGAGGAGCTCCGCGGGCTTCAGGTTTTCCGGGCTCAAGTCCCGGCACGGGCAGGTCTCCATTCCAAGGCTTCGAAGCACCCTGAGCCGCTGAAATCCGCACACCACTTCCCAGGCGCCGTGTGCACCCTGGTGAACGAGGGGCGGGTTCAGGAGCCCGACCCGCTGGATGGACGTGAGCAGAGGGTCCAGTTCCCGTCCGAAGCTCGCGCAAAAAGGGCCCGTTTCCAGGTTGAGATCGGAGATCTTCAGATCCACCCTGGCAGGGGGTGCTTTCGGGAGCAAGCGAAGTGGGTTCAACCTTTCATTGGAATCGAGAAACGGCTCGTTGGGTTGTCCGGTCTTTGCCATAACGGCTCCTCGAGGGATGCTTCACGCGCGGCCATGCGGTCTGAAGGGTCTTCAGGTGATGATGCCCACGACCGCCCCGGTCAAGCAAGTGGCCAGGGTTCCGGAGACAATGGAACGCAGTCCCAGTCCCACGATCTCGTCCCGGCGCTCCGGTACCATGGCTCCCATGCCGCCGATCATGATGCCGAGCGATCCGAAGTTGGCGAACCCGCACATCGCGTAAGTCATGATCAGTCGGGTTCGCTCCTGAAGCACCCCTTCGGGCAGGGCCGCCAGGTCCAGGTAGGCGAGGAGCTCGTTGAGCACGGTCTTGGTCCCCATCAGGGCCCCCGCAGGGACCGCTTCGGTCCAGGGGACCCCCATGAGCCACACCACGGGCGCCATGACGTATCCGAGAATGCCTTGGAGCGTGATCGGCCCCCCCGACCTGGGGGGCAGCAGCCCCAGAAGGGCATTGACCAGGTGCACCAGGGCCACGAGCACGATGAGCATGGCCATGATGTTCAGGAGGAGCCCGATCGCGTCCGTGGTCCCCCGGGTGATGGCGTCCATGGCGCTTCGAGCGGTTCGTGGAAGCTCAACCTTCCCCGTGGAAGGCTCACCCGTCTCCGGGATCATGATTTTTGCAACCGTGATCGCTGCGGGTGCACTGATCAGGGACGCCGTGAGCAGGTGTCCCATGATCCCGGGGATGGTGCGCTCCAGGATGGAGGCGTAGAGCACCATGACCGTGCCTGCAATGGTGGCCATGCCGCCCGTCATGATTGTGAACAGCTCGCTGCGGGAGATCTCAGCCAGGTAGGGACGGGTGATAAGCGGTGCCTCCACCATTCCCACGAACACGTTGGCTGCCGTGCCGAGCCCCTCTACGCCTCCCACTCCCATGGTGCGCCGCAGCATCCAGGCGAAGAAGCGCACCACAGCCGGCAGAATCTTCCAGTGAAAAAGCAGGGCGGAAAGGGCGCTCGTCACGAGCACCAGGGGAAGGCCGCGAAACGCGAGCACGTAGGCCATGCCTGGATGTTTCTCCTCAAACGGTAGAGGCGCGCCTCCCAGGTACCCGAACACGAACCCCGTACCGGCCCGTGTGGCGTCCTCCAGGCACTGGACGAGCCGGTTCAGATCCAGGAACACCTCCTGGGAACCCGGAAGCTTCAGGAGAACCAGCGCGAGGGCCACCTGAAGACCGATCCCGATCATCGCGGTTTTCACGCGCACCGCGCGCCGGTTCTCGGAAAGGCCCCACGCAAGGACCCCCAGTATCAGAAACCCGAAAAGACTTTGAATCTGGAGCACAACCCCTCCTCTTCCCGCGTAGAACGACTCACACGATTTCAGGCACGATCATCCAGACCACGGACCAGCCGCCCTGTTCGTTTCGGGTCAGGCAACAGACGCCGCCCTGCTGGAACACCACCACCTGCCCTTCCGGCTTACCGGTCACCAACCGGCTGACCAGCTTGTTCAGGTGCGGAAGATGCCCCACGATCATCAGGTCTTCGTCCAGTTCTCCGACGTACTGGGCGATGTCCCCCACGTCATCCATGGGCGCGAGGCCGTTCCGCTGAAGCGCGAAACCCCCTGCGCAAAGGCGCTCGGCCAGGATCTCCGCGGTCTGTTCCGCTCGGGTCTTACCGCTGTGGTACACCGCCCCTACACGGACGCCCGCTTTCTGGAGGAACGCGGCGGCGCGTTCCACATCGTACCGACCCCGGTCCGAGAGAGGACGATCCGGGTTCTTCTCCTTGGGCACGGGGACACCGTGCTGCACCAGGTAGACACGCATGATCCTGTTCCTCCTTTCATGTGAAGCATACCTCGGCTGGGGCTGTACCCGATTGCACGGTCTACGGTACATAAAACAAGCCTCACGGTCAAATCCTACGCGCTCCGCTCCACCTGAGTTCCTGTGCTCTCCAAAAGACCCCGTATGGTTGACCCCTTACTTTTTTCGGAGTATGAAACGAGCAGTGGGAATTCGCTCTCTCCCTCCCTCCCTAAAAAAGGACCGCGTTCCCCTTTTGCGGGAGGGGCTAACCAGAGGCCCGGTGCCATGAAAGTACGCACCATCCTGGTCGTCCTGAGCCTGCTGGCCATCCTTTCCACCTCCCTTGGCGGGTACCTTTACTACACGTCCTTGCAGGAGTCCGCCGTCCGCGAGGTGGAACGCCAGGCCGTGGATCGCGCTGCGACCATTCGAAACCACCTCTCCACCTACCTCCTGGAAAACCTGAAAGGAGTCCGTGTACTCGCCGGTCTCGAGGAGATGCGACAGGTTTTACAGGGTCCCAAACAGAAGACCTTCCTGGCCGACGCCAACAGCATGCTGGATCACTTCCAGTGGGCGCTTCGAGCGGATGTCTGCTACCTCATGGATCGTCGCGGCTTCACCATCGCGTCGAGCAACCGGGACGAGCCTTACAGCTTTGTGGGAGAAAACTATGCATTCAGGCCCTATTTCCGCCGCGCCATTCGCGGGGAAACCGCCGTGTACATGGCTCTCGGCGTAACATCCAGAAGGCGGGGAATCTATTACAGCCACCCGGTATACGGAACCGGCCCTTTCGTGGGTCCGCTGGGTGTGGCCGTGGTCAAGGCCACGGTGGAACCGATAGAGAAGGAATTCCTTCAAGTCGAAGGCGGTATCGTTGTGCTCGCAGATCCCAACGGCGTGGTGTTTGCCTCCAATCGGCCGGACTGGCTCTTTCACCTACTCTGGGATCTCCCTTCGGAGGAACGTGAGAGCATTGCCGCCTCCCGACAGTTCGGACAAGGCCCCCTGGAGTCGATCGGCCTGGTACAACACGAGGGAAGGCGCGCGGTGGATCGGGAGGGAAAACACTATCTTCTCCATAGACTCGATGTCTCCGAGCATCCCGGCTGGCAGGTGCTCTACCTGAACAATCTCGATCTCTTTCTCGAGCGGGTGTCGCAACCCCTCATGCGAACGAGCGGATCCCTGGTCCTGGTTCTGTGTATCATTATCGGCCTGGCTGTGTTCGTTCTTTTTCGAAAGGCAAGCTACGAAATCGTGCAACGCCAGAGGGCCGAAAAGGCCCTGCGCGAGAGCGAAGAGACGGCCCGCGCCCTGTTGAACGCCCCCACGGACAGCGCCTTGCTGCTGGATGCGAAGGGCCGTGTGCTGGCGGCGAACGAGACCGCCATTCAGGCCCTGGGGACCCCGGCCGAACGTATCCTGGGAAGCATCATCTTCGATCACTTCCACCCCAGGATCGCTCTCAGGGAGCAGAGACACCTGGCCGCGGTGCTGCGATCGAAGAGTCCTGCGCGATACGAAGAGCGAAGGGGTTCACGCGTCTTCGACACCAGCCTCTACCCGGTGTTCGATGCATCGGGCCGGGTGGTCCGGGTGGCCATTTTCAGCGTGGACATCACGGAGCGGAAGAATGTGGAGGAAGCGCTCCGCCGGGCCAAAGAGGAGCTGGGCCTGTACTCCCGAGACCTGGAGCGCCAGGTTCGACAACGGACGCGGGAGATCACGAGCATTCTCGAGAATACGCCTGCGGTGGTCTATATCAAGGATCAGTCCTACCGCTACGTGATGGTGGGTTCGCGTTTCGAACGGCTTTTCGGGGTCCGCAGCGCGGATGTCAAAGGCAAGACGGACTATGATCTCTTCCCCAGGGCCATTGCGGAGAAGTTCCGGGAAAACGATGAAAAAGTCCGGCTGAAGCAGGATTCCGTTCAGGTGGAGGAACGTGTCCCCCAGGAGGACGGAATGCACACGTACCTCTCCGTCAAATTCCCGCTGAACGACGAGCAGGGGCGCATGCGTTCCATGTGCGGCATCTCCACCGACATCACGGCCCTGAAAAAGGCCCAGGACCGGCTTCGCATGCTTTCAGGCAGAATCATGGACAGCCAGGAACAGGAGCGTGCCGCTATTGCGCGTGAGCTTCACGACGAGCTCGGGCAGCTCCTTACGGCCCTCCGCATGGACGCGGGCTGGCTGAGGGATCGCCTGGGCCGGGAAGGCGGCATAGCAACGGATCGTGCCGGGGCCATGTGCGACTTGATCGACCGGACTCTGGATGAGGTTCGAGCCATCGCCATTCGACTGCGGCCCGGCGTGCTCGACGACCTGGGCCTGATCGAAGCCCTGGAATGGTACACGGAGGAGTTCGACCAGCGCTCCGGCTTTGCCTGCATGTTCCGCCACGACAGCCTCCCCCCCATTCGGGACATTCTGGCCACGGCAGCTTACCGAATCGCCCAGGAGGCCCTGACCAATGTGGCGCGTCACGCCGCTGCCACGCATGCGGAGGTGGAGCTGCGGATCGAGAATGCGGAACTCGTCCTGAAGGTCGTGGACGACGGAAAAGGGTTCGAGTCCAAACGGATGTTCTCGGAGAACGACTGCCTGGGCATCGCCGGGATGAGGGAGCGGGCAAATCTGGTGGGAGGCATCCTGGACATTCAGTCCCATCCCGGAAACGGGACGGTTGTCTGCTTTCGCGTCCCCATCGACGGGAATGAAGCACTGGGAGGGAACAGGCCATGATTCGGGTCATGCTCGCCGACGACCACAACATCGTTCGAGAGGGGCTTCGCCGCATCATTGAAGAGAGCGGGGACATCCATGTGATCGCAGAAGCCGAGGACGGGCGCCAGGCCATGGAGCGGATTCGAAGCTCCGTCCCGGACGTGGCCGTCGTGGATATCTCCATGCCCGGAATGGATGGCCTCGAGCTCATCAGCCTCATCTCCGTAGAACTTCCCGAGCTGCCGATTCTCGTCCTGACCATGCATGAAGAGGAGCAGTATGTGGTTCGCGCAATCAGTACCGGGGCCAGGGGATACGTGACCAAGCGATCCGCATCCGAGGAACTCGTGGCCGCCATCCGCAAGGTATACGCAGGGGGTCGTTATCTGACCGAATCGGCAGCCGAGTCGCTTGCCGTGCGATTGGCCCGGGGGAAAAAGGGGCTGAGTCCACTGGACTCCCTTTCCAATCGGGAGGTGCAGGTACTGCGCAGGCTCGCCCTGGGACAGACGAACAGGGAGATCGCCGAGTCATACTGCCTGAGCATCAAGACGGTGGACACTTACCGCTCCAGGCTTCTCAAGAAGCTCAATCTGCGAAACAACGCGGATCTCTCACGGTTTGCCATACAGACGGGCCTGATCGAACCCTGAACCTGTCCGAAAATCTCTTACAGAAAAAACCCAATCTTTCCGCATTGCATGCCTGTCCGTTCGCGGGTAGGATGGTCAACAGGTCGAGATATCGGGTACGCCAAAACAGGATTCAGGATTGCTGTTGAAATCGAAAAGGAGAAAAAATCGATTTCGAAAAAATCATCTCCAACAAACGGGTGCACTGAACGCTCAATCTTCGCGCGAGGAGTCCTTGAGGTCACCGGACGTACACAAGGGCTCCGGACGGCCCGGAATCGAGGCGTGGCACCCCCATCGTTC
>JASFQI010000052.1:0-20155 GCA_050115555.1 Desulfobacteraceae bacterium | reverse complement strand
ATCGCGTGTCCTATCAACATGCCTGGCATCCCGTTTATGGAGAGGAACCTCAAAAGCAATGGGGCGCCACAAAGCTTATCCATATGACCCCACCTGAAAGGACGTCCGAGGCACTCAAGAACCGTGCTGAGCATTATGCGAGCCATCCATTCATCAACTCCGGCGGGGCAAGGTATCTGCCCGATTTTGTCGCCGAAGGCCTGCTGGTGGAAGATTTTCCGGATCCCGGCAAAGGAGAAACGCAGGGCGACTCGCCGCTGCTTGCCGAGTTGGGTTTGAAGCAGCGAAGACGGGTTTCCCGCGCTCAGATCGAGCACTCCTTATTCCAATACGGATCTCAGATCCTTCAGGATGGGCTCGGCCTGGATCCCCAAGTATTCCGCCTGGTGTGCATTCCTCCGGACCTCTTCCTTCGTCTTGGTGAATCCCGCGGATGGGGAAAGCAGGAAATCTGGACCCATTTCGATGGATACAAGGTTATGCGTGACGGGCGGCTGGTGGCTTTGGCTGGGGGAGACGTTCGCTTCGGAGGGATTTATGATCTGGTCAGCATAGGCAACGATTACGAATCCGAGCATGTTATTACACGTTTTGCAGTGATACAGCGAGCCCATATGGCGACCTGGTAGGGGGTTGCCTCAGAGGAGTGATGATTGAAAACCAGATCGATACTTACGGATATCTGGCGATCCTGATCGGTACGTTTCTTGAGGGGGAGACCATACTGGTCCTGGGCGGCTTTGCCGCTCATCGTGGATATCTGCATCTTCCCTGGGTCATCCTTATGGCATTTATAGGAAGTCTGCTGGGAGATCAGCTTTTCTTTTTTCTGGGCCGCTGGCGCAGCCAGGTTTTCCTAGCCAGGCATCCTGTATGGAATGTGCGGATAGAGAAGGTTCACAGACTACTGGAAAGATACCGGACACCGCTCATTCTCATGTTCAGATTCCTATACGGGCTGAGAACCGTCATACCCTTTGTGATTGGCACGAGCACGGTTCCCACTGTCCGATTCATTTTTTTGAACGCACTGGGTGCCGCTGTATGGGCCGCATCCGTAGGTGCAGGGGGTTATCTCTTTGGAAGTGCCCTTGAGCTTTTTATTGGAAATATCAAGCAGCTTGAAGTATATGCGTTTGGCTTGATAGCCGTCATCGGTGGATTCATCTGGGCCGGGCATTTTTTACGCCGCCGAAGAAGCCGTCACCAATTCATGATATCAAAACGGGATTTAAAGTAGAAAAGGAGGTGCAAAGACGAAACATAAACATCCTTCCCTTTTCGCAATCGTATAGCTACCGGTGTGTGAAACAAGTTGTGAGTCTTTACCGGGGCACGACGGGGGGCGACGGGGTCGACGCGGCGACCAGAGGGAGCACCAAGGGTGCGGTCATCGGGCGATGAACCGGCGCCTTGATCAATGGTGCCATCGGTCCCTATGGCTATGACCGAAACAACAACAGAGAAGAAACGGCAAAAGGTCCTTCGCCAACGGCGCTGACCTACGCCAGGGTCCCACGGAATGGTTCCAGTTTTACAACCGCGAGCGCTTCCACCAGGCCCTTGACAACATGACCCCGGATGAGGTGTACCATGGGTTCCTTCTCCCTTTCGCGGACGCCGCCTGATATCTCCCAAACAACATGGCCCTATAGCTTATCTCCGCGATCAGGCTGTCCAATCAATGGGGTCCACTACCAACACTTTCATTCCGGAACATGTTTGTTCCCTTTTGAAATTTTGCCGCAAGGTGAAATTCCAGGGTGGTGGGCAAGGTGAACTCGGATTTACCATCATCGGGGGCAACTCTTTTTCGCAAATGTACCCCCCTGCTCGGGCTCCTGCTTTTTTCTGGAGCCCTCTGGGTCCTTCATCATCAGCTAAGGGCCTATCAACTCAGTGATATCATAAAGACGGTCGAGAGGCTCTCGAGTCAGCGTCTATTGCTCGCCCTGGCCCTCACATTCCTGAGTTACCTCATCATGACAGGGTACGATCTCCTGGCGTTGCGATATGTCCACCACCCCCTCCCCTACGGCAGAGTCGCCATGGCCTCCTTTGTCAGTTACGCCTTCAGCAATAACATGGGATTCGGGATGATCGCCGGGGCCTCCGTTCGCTACAGGCTCTATACTGCTTGGGGGCTTTCCGCTTTCGATATCACGCAAATCGTCAGTTTTTGCACGCTCACACTCTGGCTTGGATTCTTTACCCTTGGAGGTGTGGTCTTTCTTGCCAAACCCTTCATGCTTCCTTCAGTTGTGCATTTTCCTTTCAAGTCGGCCCATGTCCTCGGCATGGTATGCCTTGCTTTTGTGATCACCTTCATCCTTTGGAGTGCGCTGCTGAGAAGGCCCATCAGGATAAGGGGCTGGGAGTTCTCCCTTCCCACCCCCCGCCTGCTCGTCTCTCAGATTACGGTGGCTTCTCTGGACTGGGCCCTGGCTGGGGCGGTTCTCTACGCTCTTTTGCCCCCCGGTCCAGGACTTTCCTACGCGGGATTCATCGGGCTGTATCTACTGTCGCAATGGGTGGGCCTTGTCAGCCAGGTGCCGGGGGGATTGGGCGTTTTTGAGACGGTTCTCATTCTCCTCCTCTCGCCCTATCTTCCTGCATCACAGGTTTTGGGGTCCCTTCTGGCTTACAGGGGAATCTACTACATTCTTCCCCTTTTCTCGGCAGCCTTGCTGTTGGGCGCTCAAGAGTTATTGCGGAAACAGGAGGAGCTCAAACGGGTCGTTGCAGCCCTCGGTCGCTGGGGTTCCGTCTTCGTTCCCCAGGTTCTGGCCTTGAGCATCTTCGTGGTAGGGGCGATCATGCTTTTTTCCGGAGCAACGCCGATCGTGAGTTCAAGGCTCGCATGGCTCAAGGACTTTGTGCCTTTGCCTGTCATCGAGATCTCCCATTTTCTTGGGAGCCTGGTCGGAGGCAGCCTGCTCCTCCTGGCCCGAAGCATTCAGCGTCGTATGGATGCCGCCTATATTCTCACGGTCGTACTCCTTTCCTTGGGCTCCCTCTTTTCTCTGCTCAAGGGACTCGATTATGGAGTAGCGACCATCCTAGTTGTCACGCTTGCAGCCCTGCTCCCCTGCCGCCGGTATTTCTACAGGTCCGCATCCCTCCTTAGGGTAAGCTTCAACCCCGGTTGGATTGCCGGAATTGCCGCGGTTCTGATCGGCTCTTTTTGGCTGGGATACTTTTCTTATAAGCACGTAGACTTCAGTAACGAGCTCTGGTGGAGCTTCGCCTTTTCCGGGAGTGCCTCGCGTTTTCTCAGGGCCTCGGTAGGAGTCAGCGCAGCGATGCTCTTCTTCGCACTGGCCAAAATGCTGAGTCCTGCTTCCCCCGAACCCTCCGTCACAACGGAAACGGAACTGGTGAAAGCGGAGTCCGTCGTTAGAAACGACCCAAGGACCTACGCTCATCTCGCTCTTCTCGGAGACAAGCGGTTTCTGTTCAGCGGGAGCGGAAACGCCTTGATCATGTATGGCATCGAAAGTCGAAGCTGGGTAGCCATGGGAGACCCGGTGGGACCGGAAGGGGAATGGCCCGATCTTATCTGGCGGTTTCGCGAACTCTGCGATCGTTATGACGACTGGCCCGTGTTCTATGAAATCGGGCATGATCATCTTCATCTTTACCTGGACGTAGGGCTTACTCTTCTCAAGTTGGGAGAAGAGGCTGTCCTTTCACTCGAAAATTTTTCCCTGGAAGGTGGTGATCGGAAGGGGCTGCGGTACACGTATCGCAGAATGGGGAAGGAGGGGTGTATCTTTGAGGTCGTCCCGGTTGAAAGGGTCCCCGTTGTCCTGCCGGAGCTGAAACGCGTTTCCGACGCCTGGCTGAACGAGAAGAACACGCGGGAGAAAGGGTTTTCCCTCGGCTTCTTCAATCCGGGCTATTTAAAACGTCTGCCGACGGCTGTCATCAGAAAAGACGACCGCATTGTCGCCTTTGCAAACATATGGACCGGGGGCGATCATGAGGAATTGTCCATCGACCTGATGCGGTACGCGTCAGAGGCACCTCATGGGGTCATGGAGTATCTTTTCACTTCTCTCATGCTCTGGGGGAAGGAAGAGGGTTATCGCCGGTTCAATCTGGGAATGGCTCCCCTTTCCGGTTTTGCAGAACGCGGGCTTGCCCCTCTCTGGAATCGGCTGGGATCCTTTGTGTTCAGACACGGGGAACATTTCTACAACTTCCAGGGCATACGGCGATACAAAGAAAAATTCGACCCTGAGTGGAGACCCAAGTACATGGCTTCACCCGGAGGGCTTCCGGTTCCGCGCATTCTTGCCAATATCGCTTCATTGATTTCTGGAGGGATAAGTGGTGTAGTTGAAAAGTGAAAGGCGCTTGGAATCGTCACGCCTGTCGAACGTTAAAGCAGCAAAAGCCGGCAGGGGTATCCACTCGGCACAGCCGATGAGAAAACGGATGGAGTTGGAAAAATTCTGGGGAGTTGAGATCTTCTCACGTGATTTCAATGAGTGAAGCATGTCCAGGGGCGACCGAGCGGGTTTTTCCAAAGCCTTCAAAGTTTAGGGGTGTGAATAAGCGGTCATGAAAACATCGCGATTGAAAAATGCAGCGTGCACTATCTGCGGCAAGACCAAGTCCAGATCCCTGATGATGCCGGCCGCGCTCGTTCGAAGCGCCATAGCCGAACAAATCAAGATATCCTATCCGGACTGGAAACCGGAGGGTTATATCTGTATCGATGATCTAAATCGATTCCGCATGAAATATATCCAGGACTTGCTTGAGACTGAAAAAGGAGAATTGACGGTATTGGACCATGATGTGCTGGAGAGTCTTCAGCGACACGAAACCCTCTCGAGCAACGTCGATGCGGAGTTTGCAAAAGCCTTGACCCCAGGCGAAAAATTATCCGACAGGATTGCATCATTCGGTGGCAGCTGGACCTTTATTATCCTATTCGGTTCAATTCTGTTGACATGGGTCGCCCTGAACTCATTCCTCATAATAAGAAAACCGTTCGACCCCTACCCTTTCATCCTTCTGAACCTGGTTTTGTCCTGCCTGGCGGCCATTCAGGCCCCCGTTATCATGATGAGCCAGAATCGCCAGGAGGCGAAAGACCGTTTGAGATCGCAACACGATTACCGCGTGAACTTAAAAGCCGAGCTCGAAATCAGGCACCTCCACGACAAAATTGACCATCTGCTTTCCCATCAATGGGAGCGACTGGTACAAATTCAACAGATCCAAGTCGATCTGCTCTCCGAACTGACACGACTGCGGGATCGGGAAAAACTCAAATAATGATGGAGTTGCAAAAAGCAGTAAGCAGAAGATTTGCCTCTAGCAATTCCAATGGGTTAAGTGTAGCCAACAGGCGGTCGAGCGGGGTTTTGCGAGACCGTCAAATAATGTAAATGAATGACCCTGCAGCAAGCTGCAGGGTCATTCATAGGATGTAGTGAAGATCGTGACGGATGGCTGGTTCGCCCCCAGCCGTGGGGTGAAACAGGCGAACAAAAGCCGCGGGTAGATCATGGGATCTGGGCGGCACTCGATGAAACTCGGCAGGATCCGATCGCCCATCACCGGGAGGATCATGAATACGATCCCGGGCATACCCAGCCTACGAAACCCCCATACAACCACCCTTGAAGGACGATAAGACGCTCATGAAGTGTCCTTCAGCTGTGAATTCAAATGATATGAATTGCTCCATTATAGTTGAATATTCAACCAGTCAAACAAGCCCGATATGACAACCTCTATTTGATAACCCACTGATTTAATATGGCAAATTATTTTGCTTGACAAATTAATAAAAGTTGGCTATGCAACTAAATGGTTTCAAGAGTGAAAACCGCTCACATCGGCATCACACGCCATGCGAAACTATCCGCGAGGTTGGGCCACAGCATCAGCATCAACCGATAGCGTTTCAGGCGTCTAAGGAGGTGGATGGGCGGTTGAGCGGAGGGTTGCGAGACCGTCAGAACACAGAATCCCGATTAAGCTGTATCAAGATCTTCCTCATCTTTCCTCGGAGATTGCCGAGATCTCCGGAAAAACATGGAGCTGGATTGGATTTTTATGATCAAACTGTTCAATGAATGGGGCCTGCGAATTCAGAAAAACGCATGAAACCCTAGTTGAACCTGAATCATTCCAGTCAAATAAAAATAGAATATATCATTGAGAACCATTGATATTGTATTTTTGCTTCAAATAGTTTCATTCGATCTTCAGACTTCACAGAACAGCTCCTACAATTAACTAGGGCGATCCATGAGCCGCCTTCACACAGATTTTGCTGGAATTCCATTGCAAAATCCGGTTGTCGTTGCCGCAAGCGATGTCGGCACCCGCGTTGACCAGATTCAGGAAGCGGAATATTACGGCGCTGGGGCCTTTATCACCAAGGGATGCATTCCGGGGGAAGATGCAGCCGGTCTGAAACGGAAGCCGCGTTTTCGTGTGAGCATGAAAAACGGTTCGTTTACAGGATTGGCCGGGTTTCGCAGACAATCCCTGGACCAGGCAAGGAATTTGATCTCAGAGGCCAGGAAACATTGCCGTATCCCCATTGGGGCCAATATCTTTGCGATGACGCCCAGTGATCAGGAGAGGGAATTGGTGACGAGGGCTGCCGCATCGCTTTACAAAAGCGGGGCGGATTTTGTGGAGCTGGATACGAGCGGGAATCTTCCTGTTCATTTTGGGGAGACGGAACAGACCGGAAAAACAGGTGAGTATTTTGTAGATGATATTGCCGCTAAATATATCCGTTTCGTATATGATACGATAAAAAACGTGAAAGAGGTCGTAGATGTGCCGGTCATGGGCAAAATCGCTTATGAAAACCTCAATGTCCCCGCGCTACTGTCTGCCATGGAGCAGGCAGGCGTGGATATTATCGACGTAGGCAATGCAGGGGTAGGCCTAATGCCGGGAGTTGTCGACATCTACAACCCGGGCAAGGCGTGTGGGGGGTTCATCAGTGCGGACCGGAACTTGGCATTATGTATTACAGGGGAGCCTTTGCGAGCCATATCTCAGGCCTATCTGATCCGAAGTGCAAAGCAGGTTCGAACGCCCATTCTCGGATGCGGCGGCATGATGAACTGGAAACATATTGTGGAAGCGATCATGTGCGGTGCAACGGCAACCGCGGTCTGCACGGCGTTTATGATACACGGATTCGGGATCATTCAAGAGATGACGGCGGGGATACGAGCCTTCATGGAACGCGAGAACTATCATTCTATCAATGAATTCAAAGGTATCCTTTTAGATAAAATCGCTCTGACGCCTTCGGAGATCAATGTAGTCGATGCGGTAGCAGTTATTGATGTGGAAAAATGCAATGGTTGTGGCCTTTGTGGAAAGCCTGCCCACTGTGGACGTGAGAAACGTGCCATAAGTTTACATCATGGAAAGGCATATGTAGACAAAGATCAATGCATAGGTTGTGAAACGTGCGCCAGTATTTGCCCACTTGGCGCGATAGAAATGGTTTTAATCGATGAATAAAATTGAATGAAGCCTATTCGGATGGATCGTTTTCCTGTTCATGGGGGAAGAGATGGCACAAAATACGATTCTTCGCGGGTTTGTTCCCACACCCAAAGGGCAGATCCATTATGCGGAGGCCGGTCAGGGCGAACCTGTCGTCTTGCTTCATCAGACACCCCGATCCTGGACCGAATACCGTGATGTGCTGCCCCTTCTAGGGGAGAGATACCGGGCCATTGCCATGGACACGATTGGCTTTGGTGATTCTTATCGGCCATCGGAAAAGGCGAGCATCGAGCTCTATGCCGAAGGCGTGCTCCATTTCCTGGATGCGATGGAGATAGAGAGGACCTCCCTGGTGGGCCATCACACCGGTGGGGTGATCGCTGTGGAATTCGCCGCTTCATGGCCGCAACGTGTGAATAAATTGATTCTGTCTTCTTGCCCCTTTACGGATAAGGAGGACCGTGAAAGACGAAAAACCCGTCCGCCGATTGACAAGGTCACCTTCTCGCCCGACGGCTCCCACCTCATAGAGCTCTGGAACAAGAGGCAGGCTTTTTATCCAAAGGATCGTCCCGACCTTTTAGCGAGTTTTGTGCTGGATGCCTTAAAGGCATTCGACCGCCTTGAAGAAGGGCACAATGCGGTCAATGCCTACAGGATGGAGGAAAGGACTCCACGGATCACGGCGCCTACACTTGTGATGACAGGGACGGAAGACTGGTCTTCCTATCCCCGGATGGAAGTGCTTTCCAACGCGATCAAGGGAAGCATTACAAAGGAGGTAAAAGGCGGAATGGTGCCAATGCCGGACCAAATGCCGGAAGTGTTCTCACAAAATGTGCTCGATTTCCTGGGATAATCCTTGCTGATTCAGCATAGAGCATTCATGGAATCTCATTGAATACCTATAATATCAATGAATCCTTTGGCTCTATAGTCCATTGGGCTGAAAGAGCCCTTTTATTCAGGCTCAACGGGAATTTCAAAAAGGGTGGATTTCGTATCACAACGGAACAGCATCGATTACTTGTCCATCTTTGGAACCAGGAGGGCCAAAACCAACAGGAATTAGCGGGGGTTACGAGGAAAGATAAAACAAGCATTACCAGAATTATTCGAGGACTCGAAAAAAAGGACCTTATCGTTCGCGTCACCGACCGGATAGATCGCCGAATGAAGCTCCTCTATCTTACAGAAAAAGGAAGAGAAACCGCAAAAGAGCTCATTAAGATCGCGCAATGGACGACCGAGGAAGCCAAAGCCGGCATCTCTGAAGAGAAAATCCGGATCTGTGAAAACGTTCTCCAAAAGGTTCTGAAAAATTTAAGGAAATAGACAATATCGGCCAATATTTATCAATATAAAGCATAGAAATAATCTATAATATATCTTATTTCCAGGTGGAAATGAGTGCTTCATGACGAAAAATTGATCATTTTTCGCCTAGTAAAATCTACAAGAATGTGGGGAATCCTATGTACGGATCCAGGGCGCGAATCGGTCTGATTGTCCCCTCTAACAATACGGTTTGTGAACCTGAAATGGCAAGACTCGCACCGGACAAGGTGGCTGTTTATGCCTCACGGATTCTTTTTACGCCCACGATCGAGGGACTCAAGGAGATGGGGAATCATGTTCATCGGGCAGCAGAAGAGCTTTCATCCGAAGGCATATGCCAACTCATAGCGTTTTGCTGCACTGTGGGGAGCATGATCGGCGGGGCGGATTATGATGAGGACCTGATTCGCATGATGGCCGAGACCTCGTCCACGAAGTGCCTGACGACGACTACGGCGGTAAAGGCCGCCTTGACGGCCCTCGATATCCGGCGCGTGGCCATGGCCACGCCCTATACGCGCCAGATCAATGAACTCGAAAAACGTCTCATGGAACGCATGGGATATGAGGTCACGGATATTGTCGGGTATCATGATCATATTGAACCGGAAGCCTTGAAAAATGATATGATAGGAAGGCTTCAACCTGAAGAAGCCTACAAGCTCGCAAAAGATGTCAACGGACCTCGAAACCAGGCCATTTTCATA
This sequence comes from Desulfobacteraceae bacterium, assembly GCA_050115555.1. GTDB lineage: Bacteria > Desulfobacterota > DSM-4660 > Desulfatiglandales > HGW-15 > JASFQI01. Next base: position 10,607 of record JASFQI010000052.1, on the reverse strand, counting down.
AGCTGTACCAACTTCCGGGCGATCGAGATCATCGACCGGCTGGAGCGGGAAACAGGCAAGCTCGTCATTACCAGCAATCAAGCAACCATGTGGCACAGTCTGCGCTCCCTGGGAATCAAGGAACCCCGTGAAGGATATGGCTGCCTATTGAAAGACAACTAACCCGGCGTTCGTGTTTTCCCTGGGGAAGGGTGAATTTTCATGCGTTGAAAAATTGCATACCGTGTACCGTACACACGAAGAAGTCCGCCCTTTGGGCCTTGGAGACGTACAAATCATGCGAATAGGGATTGATGTAGGTGGAACCTTCACGGATGTTGTGTTGATAGACGATCGGACAGGGCTATTCCATTATACAAAGACCCCGACGACCCATTTTGATCTTGCCGAAGGTGTCCTCACCGGTCTGCGTGACATCCTGAAAATAGCCGATGTATCCATTGGTGAAGTGGATTACATCATCCACGGCACCACCATTGGAACCAACGCCATTGTAGAGGGTAAGGGGGCTTGTGTCGGGCTCATCACGACCGCAGGTTTTGAGGACGTGTTGGAGATCAGGCGTGTCGCCAGGCCCAAGGAAGCGGCCTTTGATTTTGGAGCGGACAACCCCCTTCCGCTGGTTCCCCGCTATCTGCGAAAGGGTGTCCGTGAGCGCATAGACAGCAAGGGGAGAGTGGCTGTCCCTCTGGTGGAAGAAGACGTCCTTAAGGTGTGCGCCTTTTTCGAGGAACAAGAGGTGGACGCCGTGGTGGTGTCCCTGCTCTTTTCCTTTTTAAACCCCTCAAACGAAAAAAGGATCGCAGAGATCAGCAGCGAGATCCTCACCAGCATTCCCGTGTCCCTGTCTTCGGAGATCTGCCCGGAATTCCGTGAGTATGAAAGGACCTGCACGACCGTCATGAACGGGTACCTTGGGCCGGTTATTCGGGATTATATGGACAATCTCACGAAACGGCTTTCGGATGAGTTTGGAGAGCTGACGCTCCATATTATGCAGAGCAACGGCGGCACCATGACCGCTGAGGTGGCCAAGGACCATGCATCCCATCTTATCAACTCCGGTCCTGCCGGAGGTGCAATCGCTGCGGCATTCGTGAGCCGGCTGACCGGAAACGAGATGGCGGTCGGCGCCGACATGGGTGGGACGACCTTTGATATTTCGATTATAGACCACAACCTCCCCAAGACCACCACGTGGGGGGGGGTCACCAACTACCCGATCAAGCTTCCCATGGTGGATCTCAAAACCATCGGAGCCGGCGGCGGGAGCATCGCCTGGGTGGACGAGGGGGGTATTCTCAACGTGGGTCCCCAGAGCGCGGGTTCGGACCCGGGCCCTGCCGGGTATGGCTGGGGAGGGACGCTGCCGGCGGTATCCGATGCCAACCTTGTGCTGGGCAGGCTCAACCCGGAATATTTCCTCGGCGGGAAGCTCCCCCTCTATCCTGAGAAGGCCAGGATTGCCATTGAAAAGCATGTAGCCCGGCCGATGAACCTGACCGTTGAAGAGGCCGCAGCAGGCATCATTCGCATTGTCAACGCAAACATGGCCAAGGGAATCAGCGGCAACTCCGTTGAAAGAGGATACGACCTCAGGGAGTTCGCCCTGATCACGATGGGAGGGGCGGCCGCCCTTCATGCAGCGGAGATCGCCAGGGATCTGAATATGGCCCGGGTCATTGTTCCCGCCATGAGTGGCAACTTCTCGGCCGTGGGAATGGTGGTGGCCGATATTCAGCATGACTATGTGCGCACCTATGCCTTAAGGCATGTGGATATCGAGCCTGAGCATCTTCTGCAACAGTTCAAGGACATGGAGGAGGAAGGGAAAAAACAACTCCGCGAAGAAAACGTGGCCGCAGACCGAGTGGAGACCACCTGGTCTGCGGATCTGAGATATGAGGGTCAGTCCTGGGAGCTCAACACCCCGATTCCTGCCTCGGATACCCTGAAAGAGGAAGACATCCAAAAGATTGTGAAAGACTTCCACGCCCTGCACCAGCAGGTCTACTCCTACTCGGAGCCGGATGAGGTGGTGGAGTTCATCAATTTGCGTGTGAGGGTCAAGGGCAAAAACCCTCCCCTGAAATTAGCAGCCGATTCAAAGGAAGGTCAAAATGGAAAGGCGGGGCAAAAGGCCGAACGCCCTGTCTATTTTGAGGGAAGGGGTTGGGCGGAGATCCCCGTTTATGAAAGAGAGCTGCTTCCTGCGGGATCATTGGTCAGCGGGCCCTGCGTGATCGAGGAAACCATTTCCACCGCCCTCGTCCCGCACGGGTTTACAGGCAGAATAGATACCTTTGGGAATATCATCATGGAGCAGGACAGGGATTCCTGAAGCAATAAACACAATCCCTGCAAAGAGCGAAGCCACTGCAAGGAGAAAGACAAGGACACCATGGCATTCGTCTCAGGCGTTCTTTGCGTGCTTTGCGAGGAGACCATTCATGAAAGCTCGCACCTGAGAACAGGAGAGAACCATGCCCTTTCACGCCGATTCCATCACCATGCAGGTCATAAGATACGGCCTGGAGGCTGTAGCAGACGACATGGGCTACAATCTCATGCGCATGGGACGCACGACCATTGTTAAGGAAATCATGGACATCAACTGCGGGGTGCTTGACGAAACGGGCGGCATCCTGGCCCAGGCCCACCTCTGCCCTTTGATGATGTTCAGCCTCCCCACCACCGCGGCGCGAATGATAGAGCGTTTGGACCGAATCGAGGACGGGGATGTCATCATCTCCAACGACCCCTATCTCGGGGGGCAGCATCTTCTTGATGTCCAGTTCTTTTCACCTGTCATTGTCGATGGCGAACGAGTCGGATTTGTGGCCAATATCGCCCATCAATTGGACATGGGGGGCGCCGTTCCGGGTGGCGTCGCCGGAGGGCTTACCGAGATCTACCAGGAAGGTCTGCGTATCCCTTTTGTGAAGCTCTATAGGGCGGGAAAAGAAGACAAACAGATCTTTGATTTCATCTCGGCCAATATACGAATCCCGGAGAAAACTCTCGAGGATTTCAGGGCCCAGGCGGCCACCACCTTTGTAGGGGTCAAGAGGGTCAAGGATCTGGTTCGAAAATACGGGGTCCAGGTGTTTCATGACTGTACCCGCATGCTGACCGAATACAGCGAGGGGATTGTTCGGCGATTCATCTCGGAACTTCCTGACGGGACTTACACGGGGGTGGACTATCTGGACGATGACGGGCAGGTGGACGAGCCGGTCAAGGTCCAGGTGAATGTCCATATTCAGGGAGATCAAATGCATGTGGATTTCGAGGGAAGCAGCCGGCAGACAAAGGGGAATGTCAACTGTCCGTGGGCGTGTTCGCAGGGGGGGATATTTTACACCATGGTGGGTATCATAGATCCCCAGATGCCCCTGAACGCAGGGACATTTCACCCTATTCGGGTAACCGGTAGGGAAGGCTTCATAACAAACCCCATGCCGCCGGCCGGTGTCACGGCACGCAGCCAGACGATGACCAAGATTGTAGAGGCCATGCTTCGGGCCATGAGTGAAGTGGTGCCGGATAGAGTTGTTGCCGGAAGCCACGGACAGGCCTGCACCAACAGCTTTTCCGGTATGCATCCTGAGACGGGGAAGCGATTTCAATACATCGAGATTCAGGGAGGAGGCGCCGGGGCACGGCCCACGAAAGACGGGCCGGACGGCCAGGACCTCCACCTGGGGCGGTTCATGAACACGCCTGTGGAAGCGGCTGAGTTGGAAAACCCGGTGACCATAGAGCGTTACGAGTTTATTCCGGATTCTGGAGGGCCTGGAAAGTTCAGAGGGGGGCTGTCTCTTCGAAGAGATATCCGATTTCTTACGGATGTGACCTGGGCCCGTTACTCGGACCGGCAGAAGTTCAAACCCCAGGGACTTTTCGACGGGATGGAGGGTACCGTGGGACGCCTTGCGCTCAACCCCGGAACGGATCAAGAGACAACCTGCCGTTCCAAAGGGGTGGACACCATTCGGGCGGGAGACGTATTGAGCATCCAGCTCCCTGGCAGCGGAGGCTATGGTCCGCCCTGGGAACGAGATCCGGAAAAGGTTCAATGGGATGTGATCAACGGCAAGGTCAGCCCGGCGTCGGCAAAAGAAAATTACAAAGTGGCGCTCAGGGAGGATCTGAGCCTGGACGAGCAGGGCACTCGTTTGTTGAGGGAGGAATTGAGGAACGAAAGGGGGTGAGACAGACCATTTGAAGGGACCTTGATGGTAAACAGGATGTTTGAGCGGATCACCAGTATGAATGACACCAGTCTTCAAGGGAGGGGACCCATGAAACGTATTACGACATTCTTGATAATAGCACTGGCCATCCTCTGTTTCCTGGTCCAGGGACCGGTCCTGGCAAAACCACAGACCATGAAGGCGGTCAGCTTCCTGCCCAAGGATCACCCCCTCTGCGCCATGATCCATGTATGGGTGGACAGGGTCAATAAGGAGTGTGCGGAGAGCATCAAAATCGACTGGACAGGTGGCCCTGAAGTCATTCCGGGGTTTGACCAGGCAGAGGCGGTGCGGAACAATACCGTCCAGGTCACATTCAATCCGGCGGCTTACTACGCGCCCCAGGCCCCTGAAGTCAACGCGTTTCAGCTCTCCAAGTACACGATGGCCCAGGAGCGGGAGCCGGGCGGTTTCTACGATTTCATGGTTGAGCGGCACAAGAAGATCGGGATGATGTACATCGGGACCTGGCTCTACGATCCTTTCTATCTTCGAATCAACAAGGACATCAAATCCATAAAGGATTTGAAGGGTGTCAAGATGAGGACCTCCGCACTCTATGATCGTTTCATGAAGAAGATCGGGATCGTTCCTGTCACCGTCAAATTCGGTGAAACCTTCACCGCTCTTGAAAGAGGCATCGTGGACGGCTTCGGGTTTGCCACATTGGGGCCTGCCGACTGGGGATGGCTGGAAAACTGCAAGTACGTCATTGATATACCTTTCTACACCCGCCAGAACACCTTAATCCTCATGAATCTGGACAAATGGAACGGCCTCGACAAGGCGACACAGGACAAGATCATGGACATCACCGTGAAGTTTGAGCCGGAGATGGAGGCCTACTTCAAGAAAGAGATCGCCAAGGAATGGGAGAAGTATGAAAAGATGGGAATAAAGAAGATCCACTTCTCCCCGGAGGAAGAAAAACAGTATCTGGATGCAGCGTACAGTGCCGAGTGGGAAGACCTGGAGAAAAAGGTGCCTGATCTGGTGCCGACACTCAAAAAATTGACGGGAAATTGATGGTCCGGTGCAGTACCGGAAAGCGCGATCCGGGGGCTCCTCCGGATCGCGCTCGAAGGGTTCTTTTCGGAACCCCTGTGTAATACCCTGAACGCGATATCTTCCCGGGGATCCTATGAAACGGTTTCTTATTATTCTGGACAAAATTATCAACGGGATGACCTTCCTCGCAGGACTCATTCTCATTTTTGTCATGCTGACCGTTTGCATGGATGTGGTCCTGAGGACCTTCTTCAGGATGCCTCAAATGTGGGTAACGGAAGTCATCGAGTGCCTCCTTTTGTATATCACTTTCCTTGCAACCGCCTGGCTTCTGAGGGAGGAAGGCCATGTGCAGGTGGATATCATCCTCAATCGAATGAAACCGCGGACCATCGCCTTATTTGGGGTGATCAGCTCGCTCATCGGCGTCTTCGTTTCCTCTGTATTGACCTGGTTCGGGGCAACGGTCACGTGGGACTATTTCCAGAGAGGGATCTACACCCCTTCTGTCATGGAAATCCCGGTTTATTTGATATTAATGATCATTCCTATCGGAAGCCTTTTCCTTACGGCCCAGTTCATTCGGCGAACCCTGAAAAACATAGCCGGGTTCATCATCGAAACGACCGAATCGGGCAGCGAGTCATGAAAGGGGGCACACGATGGAATGGTGGATGATTCTCGGGCTCATTTTCTGTGCCCTCATGTTTCTCTTTATTATCGGCGTGCCTGTGGCCTTCGCCTTTTTGTTTATCAACATCCTTGGGGTCTACCTCCTGTGGGGCGGAGAGTCCGGGCTGAATCAGCTTGTGCTGAGCATTTATCGCTCTGTTTCCACCTTTTCTCTCTTACCGGTGCCCCTCTTTATTCTCATGGGAGAAATCATGTTCAGGGCGGGAATCGCCCCAAAGATGATGGACACCCTTGACAAGTGGCTGGGGAGGATTCCCGGGCGCCTCAGCCTTCTCGCGGTTGGCGGGGGAACGCTTTTCTCAACCCTGTCGGGTTCCGCCATGGCAGGCTGCGCCATGCTGGGCTCGGTCCTTGTACCGGAGATGGAAAGACGCGGATACAAAAAGGAGATGAGTATTGGGCCCATTCTCGGAAGCGGAGGGCTCGCCATCATGATTCCTCCGAGCGCCTTGGGGGTGCTGCTCGCCTCCCTGAGCCGTATTTCCGTGGGCGGTATGCTCATGGCCATTATCATTCCAGGCATCATCATGGCCCTGCTCTATGCGGGCTATATTGTTCTCAGGGCCTACTTACAGCCCGATCTCGCCCCGGTCTATGAGGTAGAACGGGTCCTTTTTCGGGAGAAAGTCATTCTCACACTGAAGTATGTGCTCCCACTGAGCACCATTGTGTTTCTTGTGATCGGGCTCATGTTCATAGGGGTGGCGACACCTACCGAATCAGCCGCTTTGGGGGCCCTGGGATGCTTTGCGCTCGTTTTTATCTACCAGGGATGGAACTGGAAAGTGATCAAAGAGTCCGTCTCGTCTACGCTGCGCATCACCGTCATGATGTTTATGATCCTCACCGGAGCCACGGCTTTTTCTCAGATACTCGCATTCAGCGGGGCAAGTTCAGGCCTTGTCGGCCTTGCAGGAGGATTGGATCTTCCTCCGATCATGATCCTGATCTTCATGCAGGTGATCCTGATTTTCATGGGGGTCTTCATGGAACCCCTGACGATCATGATGGTCACGCTCCCCATCTACATGCCCATCGTCAAGGCCCTGGGTTTTGACCCCCTATGGTTCGGCACCATCATGCTGATCAACATGGAGATGGCCACGACGACGCCTCCTTTCGGTCTGGTCCTTTTTGTCATGAAGGGGGTGGCGCCGCCGGACACGCGTATGGGGGATATCTACAAGGCAGGCCTTCCATTCCTGGTCTGTGATGCGATCGCGATGGGGTTGATCATGTTTTTTCCTTCATTATCACTCTATTTACCGGGTCTCATGAGATAAGGAATGAGAGATATGGAAGCAAACGACATTCTGACAGGGAAAAGGGTCCTGATCGTGGATGACGAGGCGGATATCCTCGGATCACTGGCAGATCTCCTGGCCATGTGTGAGATCGATCAGGCGAAAGACTATGAAGGAGCCATGCAGCTTCTTCATGACAATAGGTATGACGCCGCCATCCTGGATATCATGGGCGTGCGGGGTTATGACCTGCTCAGCGAAACCACCCGCAGAGACATTCCCACGCTCATGCTCACGGCCCATGCACTGAATGCGGACAACTTTGTCAAGTCGATCCGTTCCGGTGCCAATGCCTATGTGCCCAAAGACCGGATCACGGACATTGCCGTTTTTCTCAAGGATGTCCTTGAGGCCCGGAACGACGACACCAAAAGGTCCACCTGGTTTGAGCGGTTGGAAAATTTTTTTGAGGAAAAATTCGGTGAGGAATGGAGGGAGAGAGAAGATAAGGAGTTCTGGAAGAAATATTTCTATATCTAAAAGCCGGAAATATTGACGGTCTCGCAAAAACACGCTAGACCGCCTGTTGGCTGAATTTAACTCATTGGAATCGTTAGAGGCAAATCTCCAGGTCTCGGATTTTTGCAACTCCATCAATATTCAGACCGGGTTTTTACCACCATGAAGAGAACGGATGGCCCATGGGCGGCAAGGCGGATTGCTTGAGGTCGGATTTTTTTGAATTTGAGAGGAAGGTGGAAAACGATCCATGATTAAATCCATGAACATTGCGTGGTGGGTTCAACGCTGGAGCGAGCTTCATCCTGAGAAAACCGCGGTGATCTTCGAAGGTCAAAGGATTTCCTATCGGGACCTGCACAGACGTGCCGACAAGACCAGCTGCTGGTTTCAATCGCTCGGGATCGAAAAAGGGGACCGAGTGGCCGTCATGATGACGAACTGCCCCGAGTTCCTGGAGATATTTCTGGCGTGCGCCAGGTTGGGAGCCATATTTATCCCCATCAATTTCAGGCTGGCCAAGCCGGAACTGGACTTCACGCTGAGGAACTCGCGACCGAGGCTCTTTGTTTTTGGCGAGCAATACACCGAAATGGTCAAGGCGCTGGGGTTGGGTCGAGATCTCCCCCTGATGCTTCAGGCAGTGATTCGAGAGCCGGACGGCGATTCAGACAAAGAGACCATCTTCCTGGACTTTCAGCGAGATTCCGCCTCGTTTGACGGGAAGGCGCCTTTCCTGACCCAATCCCTGGGTCCTGCGGATCCTGAGGAGCCCCACGTGATCATGTACACCTCAGGAACGACGGGTCAACCCAAAGGGGCCGTTCTTTCGCACCGGAAAACGTTCTTTAACTGTCTGAATGCGGATATCTTCTTCAAGCTCCATTTCGACGATATCATGCTTATCGTGCTTCCGCTTTTTCATTCAGGAGGACTTTTCATCCAGGCGGCCCCCATCCTCTACAAAGGAGGTACCTTGATTGTTCACTCGAAATTCGATCCAGACCAGACCTTTCAAGACATTGCACGCTATCGCGTAACCAAGTTCCTGGGAGTGCCGACCGTGTACCGTGCACTTCTTCTCGTGCCATCTGAGCAAAGGGGTGATTTGTCGTCCCTAAGTGTATGCGCCATAGGGGGAGAGAAGACCACGGTGGAGCTGCTGAAGGAGTGTGGCAAGGCCGGGTTTCCTCTTCGACAGATCATGGGCCAGACCGAGACATCCATTCTCCTTTGGGCATCGGAAGAAGACTTCATGAAAAAACCCGGATCGGTCGGAAGACCGGTTTTCCACGCTGAGGTGGACATCTTCAATAGGGACGGCAGTCGAACTCCTCCGGGCGAGGTGGGCGAGATCGTCGTGAGAGGCTCCATCACGATGAAGGAGTACTGGCAGGACCCTGTGAGAACCGAAGAGACCATCAAGAACGGCTGGCATCACACCGGCGACCTGGCCAAGAAGGATGAGGATGGATACTTTTATCTTGTAGACCGGGCAAAGGACATGTACATCTCTGGGGGGGAAAATGTCTACCCGGCCGAAGTGGAAAAGGTGTTGCGTGAGCACCCTGGGATCGAGGATGTGGCCGTGGCGGGCATACCGGATCCTTTATGGGGAGAAACAGGGGTGGCCTTTGTGATTCCAAAATCGGGTATCAACATGAATCCTTCGGAGCTCCTTGCCCTGTGCGACGGTAAGCTTGCCCGGTACAAGTGGCCTAAGAAGGTCGCCTTTTGCGAGGATTTTCCAAGGACCACACTAGGCAAGGTTCGAAAAGGAATCCTCATTGAGGTCAACAAGGGCAGGGAGATGCTGATTGAGGAGGAATCCGAGAGCTGATCCCTCTACAGACCGCCAGGAGTGCATCATGCGTCCACCCGCTGTTCTCCTGTGCCAGGTTCCTGCCTCAGAAGCTTACGTAGATTCATCGGGTTGCCGTCTTTCTGTATGAGAAATTCCTCGAACAGGGAGGGAACCCGGCATCCCAGCAAAAACCAATGGAAAAAGAGTAGCAGGCCACGTGCTTTTCTGATGAGCTCCTACCTGGCGAAAAATCCCAAGGAAAAACGGAACCCATTCCAAGCAAGTATCAAAAGCTTTGCGCCCCTGTCGTTTTATTGCGATGAGGGGTGGGAAGGAAGGTTTTAGGCTTTGTCAAAGGAAAGGGGCGCAGTGCGCCCCCTTTCGGATTTCCTTCGTTGGATGTGGTACTAGCCTTGCTTCTGCTTCTTTCGTGCCTCTGCCAGCCTCTGTCCCAGATTCTTTTCCTTGGCGACTTTCCTCCGCTTTGCGGAAAGCGACTTCGCAGAAAGGGGTTGCCTTGCCTTGAACCCCCACTTCTTCCGGTATTCCTTCGGGGTCAGGCCATGTTCCTTTAAGTGTCGCTTGGTGAGGATCTTAAACTTCTTCCCGCACTCGAGACAGGTAACGGAGTTCTGCTTGATGGATTTTTTCGGATCCATGGCAGGAGCGGCTTCCTCCGCTTCTGCACCTTCCTCGTTGGCTTTCACGCTTTTCAAAGAGTCATACGTAGTTTTGATCAACTCATTGATTTCTTCCGGGGTGAGTTTGGATACAGCTGCTTGGGCCGATACGATTTCGGCAGCCAATTCATACAGAGATTTGGCCATAACACGCCTCCTTTGATGGGTAACTCTTAGGATTCCAGCGATAACTTATAATAGTATTAAGAATAAAAATGAAAAAATCAAGAATTATGTTCAAAAAAACACGATGAACGAAAGCTCGTTGAAATCGCAGGTGTAGAGGGGGGCGTCGGTAAATATTTCAGTCGGTTAGATGGGAAATGAGGATTGCTTGCAGGATGGGGATGGATCTTCCTTCCTGTTTAAGGCAGGGCTTCGCGAATTCGCTCCTGAAGGCCCC
>JASFQI010000051.1:0-20217 GCA_050115555.1 Desulfobacteraceae bacterium | reverse complement strand
GCCGCCGCATGAGAGATCCAATGCCTTCACCAGCTCACGAATGAACCGGTCGTCCGTACCGCAGCACCCCCCCACCATATCGGCTCCGGCCTGCCGGATGGCCAGCGCGTCCCGGGCAAACTCCTCCGGGGTCTGCTCATACAGAGTGACGCCCTTTCGCGTCACGGGCTTGCCCGCGTTTGGCTGCACGAGAAGGGGCCGATCCGTGGCTTCGCGAAGCTCTTGCGTGAGATCGATCATGTCCCGGCTTCCGAGGGTGCAGTTCGTGGCGATTCCGTCCACACCCGCCTGCTCGAATGCCGAGACGCACTGCTTCGGCGTTTCGCCCATTACGGTAAAAAACCCGTTCTTGGTTCGCTGGTAGGTTGTAGCTGCAACGATCACGGAAGCTCCTGCCTTTTGGGCCCCTTCCACAGCAGCCAGGGCCTCTTCGAGGGAAAACATGGTTTCGATACTGATGAAATCCACCCCCTCGGAAAGCAGGGCCTCGGCCTGGGCGAAAAAGGCCTCCACCATCTGATCGCGGGTTACATCCCCCAGCGGGGCCATCATTTTGCCTGTAGGCCCGATATCGCCGGCGACATACTTGCCCGAAGGGCAGACCGCGCGTGCATTGCGGACTGCATCCCGGTTCAGTTGGGTCATCTCGTCCGCAGCCCCCCGGTCGGCCAGCTTGATTGAATTCCCTCCAAAGGTGTTTGTGTGCACGACATCCGATCCGGCCTCGTAGTACCGTCGATGGATGTCCATGATCCGTTCGGGCTGGTCCCGGTTCAGCCGTTCAGGGACCTCTCCCGCAGCAAGACCGGTGGCCATGATCATGGTTCCCATGGCTCCATCGAAGATCACCGCACGTGTTTTTGCCAGATCGAGAAGGCTATCTTTCATGTCCCGCCCTTGACGGCTTGGAAGCAAACCCCATTGGGATTTACGTTTTCAGCCCTTTTCATAGTGACGCCCCGCCCCATACAGGCCGGCCGTGTGGTCGGCACCCAGCCATCGAGTGATCAGGCTGCCATCAGCTCCCGAACCTTTCGTACGGCATCCACGGCGTCCGTTCCATAGGCGTCCGCGCCGATTTCGTCGCAAAAGGCCTGGTCCACCGGGGCCCCGCCGATGAGGACCTTGATGTCGAGGCCGCGTTCCCGAATCAGGGACACCACGCTCTCCATGGTGGGCATCGTTGTGGTGAGGAGTGCGGAGATGGCCACAACGCGCCCGTCCTGGTCCTCTGCTGTATCCACAAATTGTTTGGGATCCACGTCCACGCCCAGGTCCACGATCTGGAAGCCTGCACCTTCGAGCATCATGCCCACGAGATTTTTACCGATATCGTGGATGTCGCCCTTGGCCGTTCCAATGACGATTCGGCCCTTGTCCGTGCGGCGGTCCTCGGAGAAGTGAGGTCGAAGAAGGTCCATACCCGCTTGCATGGCCTTGGCGGACCAGAGGACCTGCGGGATGAAGTACTCTCCTTCACCGAACTTTTCACCGACCAGGTCCATGGCCGGAACCAGGGCCTGGTTCAGGACGTCATCGGCGTTCGAGTTCGACCCCAAAGCTTTTTTCACTCCGTCTGCAGTGCCTTCCACGTTTCCGTCCACAACCGCCTGATAGATCTCTTCCAGGATTCCCACGATCTCGTTTCTCCTTGTTTGAAATGCTTCGCTCTCGCACACCCCGCACGTTCGTGCGCGGACGCTGAGCGAGATTCATGTGACAAAATACCCCGCTCGCGCATCCCTCATTCGACCGATGTTCCTTGGCTGTCTTTCCAAATGCGTTCCAGCGAGTCCTGTATCCCCTTGGGCAGGGGCTCCGGGGTGTGCCGGTCAAGGATTTCGCGGGTCGTCTCGAGGAGCCGGCTGTCAAGGGTCTGTTTGCCCTGTTTGATCCAGTTGGGGAGGTTTTCCCGGTTGAACCGGTCGGGTCGCCAGTGTTCCTTCTGGAAGTGGTCCAACGTGTGTTTTTCTCCGAGAAAATGCCCGCCGGGGCCCACATCTCGAATTACATCCAGGGCGAGGTGTTCCGGGTCCAGGTCGAAGCCGCGCATGTACCGCTTCACATATGCAATGACTTCATCCGCAAAAACGAGCATCTCCGGGGCGGCGAGAAAGCCCTGCCCCATGTACCCGCAGTCGTGGATCAGGTTCGCCCCGTCCAGGGCGGCGTTGAGCAGGGTGAACCCGTACTCCGCACCGGACTGGAGGTCGGGGAACTGGGCGTCGCTGCACCCGGCCGTGCCCCAGACGGGAAGCCCATAGTAATGAAAGAGGTCCGAACAGGCCGAGTGGGTCAGCCGGAATTCGGGTGAGGTGTAAGATACCGTGGCCCGCAGCATGTCCATGCTCGTGGCTGCAAAACCCGAGAGAATCGGGGCCCCCCTGCCGGCAAGCTGGTGGAGCACGAGGCCGGAAAGCGCTTCGGCAGCGGCGACGGTGATGGCTCCAGCCAGCGTGACCGGGCCGGTGGAGCCTGAGAGAAGGGCTGGGGTGTAGTTGATGGGTATGCGGTTTCGAGCGCAGTGCATGAGCTTATCAGCCGCTTCTTCAGAGTGGGTAAGAGGCGAGACCGGCTCCGAGTAGTGGATGAGAAAGGGCCGTTCGGCCAGGGCCTCGGGTCCCCCTGCCACGGCCTCGGCCATGTCCTGAATCACCTTTAGTTCCCTTGGGGACTCGGCGGTAAAAAAGACCGGCTTGGAGGTGTTCTCCAGAAGGATCTGGAAACATCGGATGTAGTGGAGGCCGGGAGGAACGTCCCTGGGGAGCCCGTACGACCCGATAAAATCGATGTTGGGCAAGGCATCACTGATGCGTGTGCTTCTGCGTACGTCGTCTTCCCGCGTGTCACGAATCTCGCGGGTCTCGAGATCAATGGTCTTGGGAAGGTCCGTGCCCGTGCCGAAATAGCTTCGTCTGCCGCCCAGTTCCAGTGCGGGGAGGCCGTTTTGGTTGTATATCGTGATATTGGGCGGAGCCGATGCGATCGCGTCCTCTACAAGGAAGGACGGGATGCGCACGGTGGTTCCGTTCGAGACGCGGCATCCCTGCCCGGCAAGGAGTGCCACGGCTTCGGAGTGCAGCACCTGGACGCCGACTTCGTCCAGGACGCGCAGCACGGCATGGTGGATCCGTTCGATCTGGTTTTGTTCAAGCAAACGGAACCGGGGTGCACAGTGGGTATTCGTTCCCGTATCCATGGTTCCTCCGGATGACCGGGATCGCAGAAAGGAGCCCGGCTCACATGTTCTCGGCCGAAGGACAGGTCCCCCGGACGGCAAAAGGGAACCTACCCCACGCACGTGCCGCAGTCAAGCGCAAGCAGGATCTTCATGAGCACTCCTTGCAATGACGTTTCCGTGGAGTCGCATTTTTTCGGTTGATGGGATGCCCGGGTCCGCACATCATTGCTGTTCCACCTTGTACCCCTGTGCTTCCAGCATACGAATCAGGCCGTCCCGGCCCACGAGGTGGCCAGCGCCCACGATCACCAGGGCGCTTTGGTTTCCCCGAATCAGACCCTCGATGCGGGGAAGCCACTCCCGATTGCGGCGCAGGAGAAAGCGTTCAAACACCTCGGGGAAGCCCTTGAATTCCGCTCGAATGATTTTATCCAGTTCCCCCTCATTCCCCGTACGCCACGCCCCGGTCATGCGGGAGGCCATGGATTCCAGGACTTCCAGTTCCTGAAGGGATTGGAGGAGGAAGTCTTCCTGAAAATCCTTTTCCATGGATGCCAGGAGCTGGATCTGCGCCTCAACCGGCTCGAGGTGATGGATGGGTTTTCCGTCTTTTCGCGTGCGCTGGTAGAAGTGCATGTCCAGCCCGTGCATCGGGCTGTAGCCCAGGCGCTGGAGCTCGAGCAACACCAGACTGAGGGCGCAGAACCATGGTTTGAAGCCGGAGAGCTGGGCCGGGGGAATCCCCCTGTCCTGAAGGACCCTTTCGAGGCTCCCACGGGCTTTGACCGAGAGGTGATCGAAAAGGGTTTCCCCTTCCGGGTACATCCCCAGGGCGAGCAGCCGGGCCTGATTGGCAGGGTTGTTCATTTGTGCCATGTCCGTCTCGAAGACCAGGATCTCTGCGTCGTTGTAAGCTTTCTGGTAGACCTCAGGCAGGGGGTAGGCGTCCTGCCGCAGGGTGTGTATGGACCCCATCAGGGTGACGGGGCTTTGCCCGCCTTCCACAGACCATACCAGATGACGATCTCGGGCAAGGGAGGGAATGGAGTAAAGCGAAAAAAGTGCTACAAATATTACAAATAAAAGGAAAGAAGGAGAGAAGATAAGGGAAGCGGGTTTCCGGCAAGTTCTGAGAAGTGTACGCATGGGAGGCTCCTTTCTGGAATTTTTCGATCACTGGATCGTCGGCGAAGCGGCGCGATCAAAGGGGTTCGTGCGCATGGCGAGCGAAAACAGGTAGGGGTAGTGCTCTTTCAGGTGGAATATGTAATGCAGCCATTCCCGGACCAGGAAGGTGTACGCCCGCCGAATGTCTCCCTCCAGGTGCGCACAGTCGTTGTCTGGAATGCGGGTCAGGTCCTCTCGCGCAGCCAGTTCCTCGGCAAGATGCAGCACTGCGTGGAGCAGGTCGGAAAACGATTCATGTTCCACCAGATTGGGGTTTTGAAAGAGGTGAAGAATCAACGGCATCCCCTCCCGCAGGGCTCGATCCAGCTCCTGGAGCTCCTTTGGGGATACCTTTACGCGATGGGGGTGGGAGGCGAGGACCTGCTTGACCCTGTCCAGGTCCGTATCCGTCCAGGTGTCCCGCACCACGAGCTCGTTTTCGAGGGTATCCACATCCGGATCCGCCGACACGAAGAGGGCGAGCAGCCGGGTTCCGATCTGACCGAAAAACACCCCGATCACCCGGTTCAGTCGGTTCAGCCGGGCCGCTTTTTCCCGGCGGTTCAACATGAGCTCCATGCCGCTGGCCAGGGCGGCCATGAACGTGCCGACGCCGAAAACGATCAGGAAGATGGAGAGGAACTTGCCCGCCGGGGTCATGGGGTGGATGTCGCCGTATCCTACCGTGGCGATGGTCACGATGGTGAAGTAGAAGGCGTCGGCCAGGGGGAATTTTTCGAGCAGGCTGAATCCAACGGTTCCTGTGAGCATGACGATCAGAAAGACAGCCATGTACACGCGAAGGCGATAACGCTGGGAGTCCATTCCCCCTCCTGGAGACGCATTTCGCGAAGGTGATTCGGGTACGCATTCCAGCCCGCATCCCGGGTGTGTGATTCCTCTCTCACAGTAGTGGAGGACTCCGTGGGGCCGCAAGGGGAAAATATCACGCATCTTTTCTTGACGGGGTTTGCGACCGGGGATAACGTGACACGAGGAATGCATTCGGGAAAGCCAGGAAGACGAAGGGACGAAAAAGCGGGAATTTTTCGAATGCCCACACAAAGAGCACGAAGTTCGCGTGCCAGATTTTTGATACAAGACGCTCCATGGGGAGCTGCGTTGACGAGGAGGACCCCATGAAAATTGCCGTCGGAACGGATCACGCGGGATATCGTACCAAGGAAGCCGTCAAGGAGTATCTCAAGAAGCGCGGTCACAAGGTGGTGGATTTCGGGGCTGATACCGAAGAGCCTTCCGACTACCCGCGATTCATTCGTCCGGTAGCGGAATCCGTGGCCCGGGGGGAGTGTCATCGTGGCGTCGTGTTCGGGGGATCCGGCAACGGTGAAGCCATGGTGGCCAATCGGGTGCGAGGGGTTCGTTGCGCGTTGTGTTGGAACGCCGAAACCGCCTCCCTGGCCAGGCGGCACAACGATGCCAATGTCCTGTCCATCGGAGCACGAATGGTGGACCAGGATCAGGCCTTGGAAATCGTTCGGATCTGGCTGGAAACGCCGTTCGAAGGCGGTCGGCACGCGAGGCGGATTGAGCAGATCGACGAGCCGGACGCAATGGGGAACGAGGCCCCAAGCGGGAGAGCTACATTCCGAAAGGCCGCGATTCCGGAAAAGAAGGCTGAAGTCGAAGAGGGTCCGGAGGTGCTGATTTCCTTTCGAAGCATCCGCTACCGGGAGGGAACACATACCCTGGAGCTCACGGTGGAACCCGGGCTCAAGCATGGCACAATCGTTCACGTTCCTTCGGAGACCGCGTGGAACGAGGTCATGCCTGCGTGGGCGCGGGATCGGCGTGAAGAAATCCTGCGCCATATACGACTCAAGTCCGCGCATTTGAATTGCGAGTGGAAGGAGATCTGAGCGAGGCGCGAAGGGAGCGACTGTGACCTGCACGAGATGCATTCGATGGTAGGATAGCCCTTGACAGTCCGCCGGTGGACCGCATATACTTCCCGCACCTACCTGAGTCAACCTTACCGTCTCCTTGCCGGGAGAGCACTGCAAACGGGCCGTGGAATGGGGATGGGCCCGAGAATAGGGGTTTCAATCAGCTCGCGAGGGGCTGTGAAGACACGGAATGCAGGAAGAGTGCAGCGTATCATCACGACGAATCAGCAAAGGAGGTCATGGTATGAAGAGGGCAATGTGTATGATCACGGTTGTTCTTGCGCTCGGGCTGGTGTTCTGTGCCGGCGCGTCGGCCAAGATGATTCGAATCGGTGAAGCCCAGATCGTCTCCCATCCCGCGTTGGACAATGACTCCAAGGGATTTGCCGCAGCCCTTGCAGATGCCGGGTTCGTCGAGGGAGAGAACGTCAAGATTGATCGCAACAATGCGCAAGGCGACCAGGCCAACTGCGCAATCATTGCGAGGAAGTATGAGGACGATCAGGTGGACCTCGTTCACGCCATCAGTACTCCCAATGCGCAGGCCCAGGTGAAGATCAGCAAGACGATTCCCATCGTGTTTTCGTCGGTCACCGACCCGGTCAAGACCGGCATCTGCCCCAAGCTCGGGAAGACCGGAACGAATGTGACCGGTGTGAGTGACCGGTGGCCCATTGAGCTCCAGTGCAAGATGTATCAGGAGCTGGTGCCCTACGTGAAAAAATGGGGAACGATTTACAATCCCGGCGATGTCAACGTGACCTTTCACATCAAGGAGATGAAGCAGGCCATTGAGGCTCTCGGCGGCGAGCTCGTCGAGGCCCACGTCTCGAACAGCTCCGAAGTCATGCAGGCGGCCCAGAGCCTGGTGGGCAGGGTCCAGGCCATTCATATCACTTCCGACAACACGGCGGTCAGTGCGTTCGAGTCCGTGGTCAAGGTCTGCAACGCCAATGACATCGCCCTGTTTGCCGGAGACCGGGACAGTGTGCCCCGCGGAGCGGTTGCAGTGTATGGACTGGACTACTACAAGGTCGGGTACACGGCCGGAATGAAGGCTGCGCGAATCCTCAAGGGCGAGGATCCGGGGCAAATTCCTGCAGGGCTCGCTTCGGGCTACAGCCTCTGGGTCAATCTGAAGAACGCCAAGGATCAGAATGTAAAACTCCCCGTGACTCTGCTGGATCACGCAGCCGACAAGCTGTGGGACGAAGAGGGCAATGTCGTAAAGGGGGAGTAGACCGAACACATTCAACCCGAAGTGGAGCCGATTCCCTTGACGGCGCTCCGTTAGGGTGAACCGAGTCGGGGGAGGCATTCTGCCTCCCCCGGTGTGTAAGGCGGCGTACACATGATGCTCAGTGGCTTGTTTCGAACGGTTCCGGTCTCGCTGGAACAGGGCTTTGCCTATGCGCTCATGGCGCTGGGCGTAGTGATCACCTTTCGAATTCTTTCCTTCCCCGATCTGACCGTGGACGGCAGTTTCCCCCTCGGCGCGGCGGTAACCGCTCGGCTCATCACCCTGGAGGTGGATCCGCTGCTGAGCATCTTCGTGGCCATCATCGCCGGATTCCTTGCAGGATGCTGCACAGGACTTCTCAACACACGACTCAAGATCAACAGCCTGCTCTCCGGCATCCTGATGATGACCATTCTTTACTCGGTGAACTTACGGATCATGGGGCGTTCCAACATCCAGTTGCTCACCGTGAACACCTTTCTCACTCCGCTCGAGAATCTGGACGTGAACCGTTTCATCCCCATGATCGCGTTTTTTACCGTAGTCGCGTTCGGGTTTAAGTTCCTCACGGATCTCTACCTCCATACACAGAGCGGGCTCGCCATGCGAGCTACCGGGGACAACGAGCAGATGATCCGAACCCTGGGAGTGAACACGGACAACACCACAGTGTTCGGCCTGGGCGTGTCGAATGCCTTTGTGGCACTTTCCGGATCCCTGGTGGCCCAGGACCAGGGGTTTGCAGATGTGGGCATGGGGATCGGAATGATCGTGATCGGTCTCGCCGCCGTGATTATCGGCGAGTCCATGGTGGGTGTGCGGGGCGGCAAAAAAACGGTCATGCGCTTGACGCTTGCAGCTATCGTGGGTTCGGTCATCTACAAGTTCATCATTGCCGTGGGGCTCCGAATGGGCTTGGCACCCACGGACCTGAAAATGGCCACCGGCGTGATGGTGATTCTCGCTCTGGGCATTCCCGCCCTCAAGGGTGGGAAAGAAGGGAAGCTGCACCTGCGCGGTGTCTGAGGGCTTTGGGAGGGCCGGATGGTACGGCTGGAAGGACTCCGGAAGATTTTCAAGAAGGGCACGATCGACGAGAAGGTCGCCATGGACGGCTTGAACCTTCACGTTCGTGAGGGGGATTTTGTCACGGTTATCGGGAGCAATGGGGCTGGAAAGACGACCATGCTCAACCTGATCTCCGGGACTTACACCCCTGACGAAGGCCGGGTCTTCATTGACGGCGACGACGTGACCCGCCTTCCCGAACACAGCAGGGCAAGGTATCTCGGCCGCATCTTTCAGGATCCCTTGATGGGGACCGCATCTTCCATGACCATCGAGGAGAACCTGGCCATGGCCGACCTGAGAGGGCGGCGACGGGGACTGGGTTGGGGAGTGAAAAGGGAGCGGCGGGATTTTTATCGGGATACCCTCCGAATGCTCGACTTGGGTCTCGAGGACCGCCTCAAGGACACGGTGAACCTCCTGTCCGGGGGACAACGCCAGTCCCTCACACTCCTCATGGCCACTCTCTCCATGCCCAAGCTTCTGCTCCTGGACGAGCACACTGCGGCCCTGGATCCCAAGACCGCCGAGCTGGTCATGGATTTGACCGAGAAGATTGTGGCAGAGAACAACCTGACCACGATCATGGTGACGCACAACATGAACATGGCGATTCGACATGGAAACGTCATGATCATGCTTCACGAGGGCAAGCTGAAGTTCGACGCCGAAGGAGAGGCCAAGCAGGCCCTTACGGTAGAAGAGGTCGTGAGGCGTTTCGGGGCCGATCTCAAGGACGAGGCCCTTCTCTGCTGAAGGGTGTCCATCTCCCCCACATTCACATACACTTACATTCCGTACACACCCCTCTCCACCGTACCCTGCGTGCCTTCAAAAACAAGAATTACCAAGAAGAATAGAATGGAAGAGGTCATGAGCAAGGGATTTGCCAGCGACAACAGTTCAGGGGTTCATCCCGAGGTCCTGGAGGCGATGGCTCGCGTGAACGTGGGACATACCGTGGCTTATGGGAATGACGCGTTCAGCGAAGCGGCGCGAAGGAAGTTCCAGGAGGTTTTCGGGAAGGACATCGATGTCTACTTCGTGTTCACCGGGACCGGAGCGAACGTGTTGAGCCTGCAGGCCTTGACCCTGTCCTATCAGGCCGTAATCTGTGCAACCACCGCTCACATCCACGAAGACGAGTGCGGTGCCCCCGAGAAGATTGCGGGCTGCAAGCTCCTCCCCGTACCCACTAGCGACGGGAAAATCGCTGTGGACGCGTTGCGGCCGTTTCTTCACAGCATCGGCTTCGAGCACCATGCCCAGCCCGCCGTGATCTCCGTGACCCAGGCCACGGAACTCGGCACGGTGTATCAGCCGGAGGAAATCCGTTCGATCGCGGACTTCGCCCATGAGCACGGAATGCGAATTCACATGGACGGCGCACGAATCTGCAATGCCGCTGCGGCTCTGGACGTGTCGTTGAGGGAAATTACCCGGGATGCGGGGGTGGACGTGCTTTCCTTTGGTGGGACCAAGAACGGCCTCATGTTCGGAGAGGCGGTGGTGTTCTTTGATCCTTCCCTTTCCACGGATTTCAAGTATATTCGAAAGCAGGGCACCCAGCTGGCTTCCAAGATGCGGTTCCTGGCCGCCCAGTTCGAGGCGTTTTTCACGGACGATCTATGGCTTCGGAGCGCACGCCATGCGAACCGAATGGCTCGTCTTCTTGCGGATCGGGCTGCGGAGGTACCCGGTGTCCGCCTTTCCCGCCCTTGTGAGGCGAACGGGGTGTTCGCCGTGCTTCCCGGAGAAGTGATCCCTCGCCTTCAGGAAGAGTTCTTCTTTCATGTCTGGGATGAGGAGTCATCCGAGGTCCGCTGGATGACGTCCTTTGACACGACCGAAGAGGACATCGCCCAATTCGTGGACCTGCTCCGGCAGGAGATGAAGACCCTTTAGCCGCTTTTCTCCAACGCCTGATCCAGATCCGCGATGAGGTCTTCGGGGTGCTCCAGTCCGACAGAGAACCGGATAAGGGTTTCCGAGATGCCCATTCGGAGAAGATCCTCCGGGGAAACACCGGAGTGGGACGTGGTGGCCGGACGGGTGATCAGGCTTTCCACGCCTCCCAGGCTCGGAGCGCTGATCGGGAGCGTGGTGTGAGCGATAAAGGCGTCTGCCCGTCCTACGTCCCCGCCGAGTTCGAAGCTCAGCATTCCCCCAAAGCCGTCGAGAAGCTGTTGGGCCCGGTCGTGTCCGGGGTGACCGGGGAGGCCGGGGTAGTGGACGGCACGAACCGCCGGGTGAGCGTCCAGGTGCTCGGCCAAGGCCATGGCTGTCCGGTTCTGGTGTTCCACCCGCACGGCGAGTGTCTTGAGTCCCCGGTGCAGGAGATAACAGGCATGGGGGTCGAGGGACCCGCCCAGGTGATTGAGCTTGTGGGTGATTCGTTCTACGAGATCGGCGCGGCCGATGACAGCTCCGGCCACGATGTCCGAATGCCCGTTCAAATACTTCGTGCAACTGTGTAGCGAGAGATCGAATCCCCATTCCAGCGGCCGGAAATTCTTGGGGCTTGCAAAGGTGTTGTCGATAACGGAGATCAGCCCGTGTTTTTTGGCAAATGCGGCCGCCGCTTTCAGGTCCGCGACTTGAAGGAGCGGATTCGTAATCGTTTCCATGTAGAGCACCCGGGTTCGAGGTTGAAGCGACTGGCTCCACGTCTCAGGGTGATCTCCGTCGATAGGGTCGAAGGTAATGCCCAACGCCGGAAGATCGGTGGTAAGAAGATCGTGTGTACCTCCGTACAGGCAGTCCTGAGCCAGCAGATGGTCGCCCGATTCGAGCAGGGCCAGGAGGGTGGTGGAGATGGCGGCCATGCCGCTCGCCGTGACCACTCCGGCTTCACCACACTCCAGGGCTGCGAGCTTCTCATGGAGGGCTGTGTGATTCGGGGTGTTGTTGAGACGGATGTAGCGCAGGTCGTGATAGCTTCCCTGACCGGCATACTGGAACGTGGAGGACTGGAAGATTGGGATGCTGACCGCCCCGTGGATGAGGGGATCGGGCTCGCCCGCGTGAATCAGTCGGGTCTCCATGTGCTTGAACGTACGTGCCATGTTTTCTCCTGTCCGTAGGTTGTTCGGGTATCGGCCGTGGTACGTTACGGGAAATGCGGTGCTGCCGGGATCGTCCCGGGAGGGTCAGGACGGGACCTTTGAGCTTTCGACGATCTCCTGGGATTCCACGCCCAGGAGTTGAGCCCCCTTGTGTTTTCCTTGCTGAATGGGGGTGACGTGCCGTACGATCACATCCACCCGGATCAGGGTCCACTCGGCGTAAAACGTCACGTTCGAAAGGACGGATCCGGATCTGACCTGTGGCAGGAGGTCGGAGTTCGGCTTTTCGACCAGAAGCCCGATGCCGCTTTCCGAGCTGTTCAGCACGGGGAGTCGATACTCCTTTTCCTTGCCCTTGGAATCCTTGATTCGAAATTCGGCGTAGGCGAAGTCGGGGATGGCGGGAACAAAACGTTTCTCCCGTCGAGTCGCTCTTTTCGCATGGGGAGGCGTGGTTTTTTCAATCGTTCCCAGCTCTCGAAAAAAACGCTCAATAAAAGCCTCGATTTCCTCTTGAATTCCAACGAAGGGATGGATCGTGTCCATGCCGAGCAGGGACCGGATGCGATGAAGTCGGTCCTCATCCCCCGGGTCCACCATGAGCACGTCCACGCCGTCATTGTACGATGCGAGAGGAACCCACCCTTCCTGCGACAGGGTCGGCATATCGAGCCGTGAAAACACTTCTGCCGGGATCTGAATATTGCGGTCGTAGCTCTTGAATGGAAACCCATAGAAAATGGAGAGCGATTTTCCAAGGTCCTCCTTGGTGATGTTGTGCTCGCTCAGAAGGATGCTCTCCACGCTCTTGTTCGCGGTCTTTGATTCTTCAACGGCCTTTTCCAGATCCTCCTCGGAGATCCATCCCTGATTCAGAATGTAGGCGTACCGAGAATCTTTGGAAAGCGCAGCGATCTTTTCATCCAGAGCGGAACTCATTTCCAGATCCTCCGGCACGATTTTGTGAGCGGCACGGTAAAGCTCCAGGGCCGCCCCCGGCTGGCCGTGTTCCTCCAGCTTGGTGCCAAGCTTGAACGTGAGCCGCGCCCTTTCCTGCTTGCCCAGCGAGGCGTCCGATCCCAGCGCTTCGATTTGGGCCGGGGCCTCTGAAGATCCGTAAAGCTGGATGATGCACTCAACGATGTCGCCAAGAAACTTGTCGAGCGGGACAGGCGTACCGAAGAGCTTGCGAAATTCATCCAGGGCATCCTGGTACTTGCCCGTTTCCATGAAGGCCTTGGCGCGACTCGAGGAGGTATTGTCTTCTTTGGCGCCCGGCAACTGCTTGCCGACAAAGCTGATCTCCTCCGGGCTCAGACCTTGAGAATCCGAGTCGTTTCGTTCGGCGATTTCCGCCTCGATGGCATCGAGCTTTTCCTGAATGAGATCTGTCATGTGGGAAGGGAGCTCGGGATGCTCGGTGAGAATACGTCGATACACCTCCCGGGCCTCATCGTAGAGACCCATGGAGAAATATACCTTCGCCTCGTTCATGCGGTTGGAGACCCACTCTGTGGTGTTGTCCGTCGTTTCGTCCACGCTGTCCCCGAAAAGGTTCCTTGGTTGATGCTGGATTCAGCTCCTTCTGAATCGTGATTTATCAGAATATCAACAACTATGAACATTGTAAAGCGGGTTGCCGGCCGTTGAAACGAGCCCGCCTGATGGCTTAGGAAAAAGCTTCGTTTTTGACGGAGTTGCAGAAGGCCCTTGAATAAGAACAACTGCCAATTTTATTCCTGAAAATTGATGGAGTCGCAAAACGCGGATACCTGGTGATTTGCCTCTAGCAATTCAAATGACTTAAGTGTAGCCAACAGGTGGTCGAACGGGTTTTTGCGAGACCGCCAATATTGCAGCGTTTCTAAAGCCGTTGGTTGGGTTATTGCGGGGCCGTCAGGCCTTGGCGTAACTGTGCAGGCCGGCCAGGTAGTTCACCCCGAAGTAGGTGAACAGGACACATCCGAACCCGATTATCGCGAGAATAGCGATCCGTTTTCCTCGCCACCCTCGAATCAATCGGGAATGGAGAACCGCAGCGTATACCAGCCAGGTAATCAGGGACCAGGTTTCCTTGGGATCCCAGCTCCAGTAACTGCCCCAGGCCGAGTGGGCCCATACGGACCCGGTGATGATCCCGAGGGTCAAAAGAAGGAACCCGATCAGGATCATCTGATAGGTGAGCTCGTCCAGGAGCGCCCTCCCTGGAATCAGACGTACGAACAGGCTTTCTTTCCCTTCTTCCCGGCGGCGTTTCAGGAGGTACATGAGGCTCAGGCCGAAGGCCAGTCCAAAGGCCGCATACCCGAAGAAGCACGTGATCACGTGTGCGATCAACCAGTTGCTTTTGAGCGCGGGGACCAGCGGCTGAATACGTTCTGTGACGTTTGGGGAGTAGGAGGCATAGGCCATGGCGAGAAAGGCGAGCGGAGTTGCGAAGGCCCCGATGCTTCGGTTCTGGGTGCGCCACTCGATGAGGAGGTAGAGGAGAATAATGGTCCATGCGAAGAAAATCAAGGATTCGTAGAGGTTGGACATGGGCGCATGGCCGATGCCGAGCCGGTAGGACTCGATCCAGCGAAGCCCGATGGCAAAGCTATGACCCAGGAGGCCGCAAAGGGTCACCACGGTGGCGACCCGACCGAAGATCTCCCTTCCCATCACCATCATGAGGAGGTATCCCATGAATGCGATAAAGTAGACAAAGGTGATGTAGCTGAGAATAACGGAATTAATCATGACGGCGATTCCTGTGCTTCGAGGTGTTCCCTGAGCCTGGATGTCAAGCTGTCCAGCTCCCGCTGAAGTCCCACGGGGTTCTTGTTCGCGCTCCCGGCCACGGTCAGGCGGGTGTGGTCCCCAGCTCGTTCAATTTGAATACGAACCCGCCGGTGCGACATGAAAAATGAAATAAAAAGACCAATTACAATCATGAAGAATCCAGTCCAAACCAGAGGGACCCCTGGGTCGCGGTTGACCTGAAGACCCGAGTAGTATCGACCGGCAACGTCGTCCAATTGAAAGGTGTAGGGAGCGAATGCGGAAGGGTTGAGCTTGGGAAATTGGTCCAGGCTCTGCGAGAAACGCTGCCTGACCCGTTCCGGATGAAGAAAGACCCAAAAGGGCACCTCATCTCCCTCTGCGGGGCGCACGGAAATGCGTGCAGCGGGTCCCAGGCCCATGCGCATGAAGTCCTCCCGAATGTCCTCGACCACGAAGCGGCCTTCTCCCCCGGGCAGGTCCACCGGTTTTCCCTGTGCTGCCTGAATGGAAATTTTCTCACCGGGGACTCCGCTTTGAAACAGGGAGAGCTTCACCTCATTGCCTGGAATCGTGCCGTAGCTCGACAGATAGAAACGAATCCCCTCGAAGGTGGCCGGGTGGTTCACTCGAAGGGTGACCTCCTCCGCGTTCCCGTCGTGAAGAAAGCGTAGTCGGGATTGGTACTCCTTTGGGGTTCCATTATCGTAGAATTCCACCATAAAGTCGACACACTCGATCTGAAAAGGAAGTTTGTGCGGCTCCCCGGTTTTTCGAAGCCGGACCGTGTCGATTCGTTCCTGCTCCGGGATGTTCACAAAGGCCTCGAAGCCGAACAGGGACCCGACAATGGAGCCCATGAGAATGAACAGGACGCTCAGGTGGACGATGTACACCCCGAAAAGCGAATACCTGCCGCGCTCGCCGTACAGGTAGGACACGCCTTGCGTATCCTCTCGTGTGGGCCGTGCGTACCGTTGCCGAAGCAGGGCTTCTACCCGGTCCGCAGCTTGCTCGACCGGAAGGCTTGCGGAAAAGACCTGATCCGGGTGCACATTCTCGAATGGTTTCCGGCGGTCCGGACGGGGAGCTGCTTTGAAACGGCGAAAAATGCCCGGCAGGCGGTCCAGCGAGCAGACTACGAGGTTCAACGTGAGCCCGGAGATCAGGACGCGAAACCAGATGGAGTGATAAACGTCGAAGAGCTGAAGAGTGCTGAACACCTCCAGCATTCCGGGGCTCAGTCCACGCGCAAACTCCAGCATCCCTTCCCGTTGCGGAATCACGGTCCCCACGATAGAGGCCGCGGCCACCAGGATCAAAAGGAAAAGGGTCAGCTTAACAGAGCTGAAAAATCGCCACACTGCGTTCTTTTCTTGTGTTCGTGGAGAGGATCCCATGGCACCCCGCGTTCGCGCCCAAGGGTTTGGAACTCGTTATAGAAAGAACGTCCGGAATGCCCGCCCGGGAAATCCCAGTATTCCAATCAACATTTTCATTCTCACAAGTTAAGATCGGTCCCTTGCCATTTCCAGCCCGAAGTATGGATTTCATTTCGGAAGCAGGAGGCCCGCACCCGGTTCCAGGGTTCCGTACCCGTAGGATTTCGTATAACCGCTTCTTTTTCGGACAAAAATGGACATAAATGCCGGCTTATAACACTCCTGCGGGCAAACTGCAACCTAAACCAAGGCAATCCCCAATTCGAGGTAAAGCAACGGATCTCCTGCGGTCGTGAATGAAAAAAGATCAAATATTCCCGGCGAGTTGTCTTTCCGCCTCACCTTTCAGTGCGCTTGCCTCACAAGGGTCCCTCCTCGTTCAAAGCAATTGACCGGGAGACGGGATTCGTGGTACACAACCGCAAATTGAAAATGCTTTGCTCGTACAGCCCTCTTTCCGCAATGGCCGGAACGCGGGAAGATAAGATTGACTCATCCCTTGTAAAAGTAAAAAGAGAGCTCATCATGCTGGATCTCAAGTACATTCGATCCCATATGGACGAGGTGGACGAGGCGCTTCGCAATCGAGGGTCGGACGTGGATCTCTCGGCATTCGACCGGTTGGACGCGGAGCGGCGAACGCTCTTGAAGGGTTTGGAGGAGCTGCGGCACCGAAGGAACACGGTGACCGAGGAAATCGCAGCCAAGAAACGCAACGGCGAGGACGCCTCGGACATGATCGCCGAAATGAAACAGGTTTCCGAGGCTATCAAGGCCAAGGAAACAGAGAAGACGGCCATTCAGGAGGCCTTTGAACCTCTCCTCATGGAGATTCCCAACGTTCCTCACGCTTCCGTCCCTGTGGGCAGGGACGAGAACGACAACGCTCTGGTGCGCACCTGGGGGGAGATTCCAAAGATCGATTTCGACCCGCTGCCCCATTGGGAGATTGGAGAGAGACTCGGTATCCTGGATTTTGCGACTGCGGCCAAGATTGCAGGAGCCCGGTTCGCCCTGTATCTCGGGGCCGGAGCCCTTCTGGAACGTGCGCTGATCAACTTCATGCTGGACGTTCACACACGGGAACACGGGTACACTGAAGTGCTGCCCCCATTCATGGTGAATGCGAACAGCATGACCGGGACGGGCCAGCTGCCCAAGTTCGAGGAAGACCTGTTCAGGATTCAGGGGTGGAATTACTATCTGATCCCTACAGCTGAGGTCCCCGTGACCAACATCCATCGCGAGGAGATTCTGGATGAAGAGCGTCTCCCTCTGTACTACACGGCGTACACGCCCTGCTTTCGATCGGAAGCGGGCTCGCACGGAAAAGACACGCGGGGTTTGATTCGGCAGCATCAGTTCAATAAGGTGGAGCTGGTCAAATTCACCCGCCCGGAAGACTCCTGGGACGAGCTGGAACGGTTGACCCGGGATGCGGAAGACATTCTACAGCGACTGGAGTTGCCGTACCGTGTCGTTACGTTGTGCACCGGGGATTTGGGCTTTTCGTCCGCCAAGACCTATGACCTGGAAGTGTGGCTTCCCGGGCAGCAGCTCTATCGCGAGATTTCTTCCTGTAGCAACTTCGAAGACTTCCAGGCCCGACGTGCGGGCATACGGTTCAAACGAAAGGGGGCGAGCGGGACGGTCCTGGTCCACACGTTGAACGGGTCCGGTCTTGCTGTTGGAAGGACGCTGGTGGCGATTCTGGAGAACGGTCAACAGGCGGACGGGAGCGTTGTCATCCCTGAAGCGCTTCGACCCTATATGGGGGGAATGGAGCGTATCCAGCCGGTTTCCGCATGAAATACTCGAAGTCCGCCAACGAAAACAGCTGGCGGGAGTACCAGCGGCGACTGAAACGCATCTCCCGCAGGCAGTACCTCCGATCGAGGCTGCCGGTCCTTGGTCTATACAGCGTGCTCATGTGTGCGTTGCTGGTCTGCATCGTGCTCTCCGGATCATGGCTGTTCGCTCACCTCAAGGTCCAACCGGAGACCGGCCCGCTGGAAATCGCCCCGGAGGAAGCCAAGCCCGAGCCGATCGAACGCCGGCAACTCCCTGCACTGCTCGGCTCATTCCCGTTGGAGGCTTCTGCCGGGCGGGAGGGGCTCACGATCCACGCCAAGGATCGGGAGCTCCACGTGGAAACGACGCTGGACGAGGGGTTGCAGGCGTACGTGGAGGATCTGTTGGGCCGCTCGCTCACACACCGGGCTGCCGTGGTGGCGCTTAACCCGGTGGACGGCCGGATTCTTGCGCTCGCGAGCTACGCGAGTCCGGAGAGCGGGGTCACGGAGAACCTCTGCATAAAGGCGGATTACCCGGCTGCGAGCCTGTTCAAGATCGTGGCGGCGTCCGCAGCGATCGAGTCCAAGCACTTTCGACCCGAACGTACCCTGACGTATCAAGGCCGAAGGTACACGCTGTACAAGAAGCAACTCCGGCAGACAAAAAAAGACCGGTACACGCATGAGATCTCGTTCAAGAGCGCATTTTCGAACTCCATCAATCCGGTTTTCGGAAAAATCGGGATCTATCACCTGGGTCAGGAACTCCTCCAGCAATACGCCGAGCGGTTTCTCTTCAACGCTCCCATTCCCCTGGAGCTTCCCCTGGCACAGAGTTCCATTGAGGTGCCCTCGGACGATTTCGGCCTTGCTGAGATCGCGTCGGGTTTCAATAAACGGACCCGGATATCTCCGGTTCATGCCGCCTTGATCGCTGCGAGCATTGCCAACGACGGCACCATGATGACCCCTTGGGTGGTTCGGCGGGTCCGAGATGCCCGGGGAACGGTGCTCTACCGGGCGGACATTCAAGCCCTGGCCACGCCGATCGCCACGGACACGGCCCGCCAGATGCAAGCGCTGATGCGGGATACGGTGGAACACGGCACTTGCCGCAAGACGTTTTACAAGTTGCTTCGCAAAAAGGCGTTTCAGGAGCTCGAAGTCGGGGCCAAGACCGGCACGATCAACGATCGGCAGGATCGATACAAGTTTGACTGGCTGAGTACTTTCGTGCTGACCCGCGACGGGCGCTCTCCGATTTGCATGGCTGTGCTGGCGATTCACGGGAAGAAGCTGGGCATACGAGCAAAGGACCTGGCCCGCTACATTCTGGAGCATCATTTCACCTCCTGATAAGGATATCGATTTGAATCTCCCTGCGTTCCCGCTTCATCGGGATGAGGAATGCGCAAAAGAGACGTTTTCAAGAAAAGGAGCGTAGCCCCATGTGTGGCATCATCTGTTATACAGGTATTCAGAAGGCCGTCCCGATCCTGATCGAGGGGCTCAGAAGACTCGAGTACCGGGGGTACGATTCCGCGGGGCTTGCCGTGCAGAACGACGGCCACGTGGACTGGTACAGGACCGTCGGTAAAATTGTAGAACTGGAGCGCAAGATAGAAGGAAAGGACATCCCGGGAACCTCCGGTATCGCCCACACCCGTTGGGCCACCCATGGAGAGCCGAACGAAATCAACGCCCATCCCCAGACGAGCACAAGCCAAGACGTCTTCGTGGTACACAACGGCATCATTGAAAACTATATGATGATCAAGAAGCGTCTCTTGAAGGCCGGGGTGACGTTTCGCTCGGAGACGGACACGGAGGTCCTGGCCCACCTGATCGCTCAGTACTTCGAGGGCGACCTGGCCGAGGCGGTGAGACGGACCATGGGTGATTTGGAGGGGACCTTCGGACTCGCCGCGATCCATCTCAAGGCACCCGGTCAGGTGGCGGTAGCCCGGCGGGGCAGCCCCCTTGTCATCGGTGTGGGAGATGACGGCCATTTTGCGGCTTCCGACGTATCGGCCATTGTACGTTACACGAATCAGGTAGTGCACCTGAACGACAACGAAATGGCCCTGCTGACCGGGGAACGGTTCGTCCTCTCGACCGCTCAAGCCAAAACCATTCAACGGGCCACAGAGACGGTGGAGTGGCTACCGGAGGATGCGGAACTCAACGGCTTTCCCCATTTCATGCTCAAGGAGATCTTCGAGCAGCCCGAGACCATTCAGAATGCGATTCGGGGCCGCCTGGAACCCGGTGAGGGCGTTCCCAAGCTGGGTGGCATCATGCCCGTCTGGGAGCAGCTCAAGGAGTCGCGCCACATCGTCATCGTGGCGTGTGGGACCTCTTACTACGCCGGGAGTGTGGGGCGATACATCTTCGAGGACCTGACCGAGGTCGACGTTGAGGTGGAACTCGCCTCGGAGTTTCGCTACCGCAAGCTGAACTTCCCTCCTAATACCTTCATTATTGCGATCAGCCAGTCCGGGGAGACGGCGGACACCCTGGCTGCCATTCGGGAGGCCCGCCGAAAGGATGCACGCCTCCTCGGGATCGTAAACGTGGTCGGCAGCTCCATCTCG
>JASFQI010000050.1:0-20232 GCA_050115555.1 Desulfobacteraceae bacterium | reverse complement strand
TTGCACGTTAAATGAATTATATAGTAAAATTATTGGAAAGTGTATTTTTCAAGAGTATATTACTCAAGAAGAAAAAATATCGAAAATTTATCCACATTCATTAAATACTGTTCGGCCGGTTACGGTAATGGATCATGGAAAACCTTTTCTACTTACCCCGTTCCTTCGAGTGGGTCACCAAGGTTCCTTGGTGGACAATTGGGCGGGGGGCGGTGTGATCATCCCCATTGATAAAGAAACAGGGAGATTGAAAAAGCATGGCTTTTTGCAGCCAGGTACGGGAACGCTCGTAACGAAACATCCAGATACAGGAATGGAATTCGAAGGCTTTGAGGTCCCGTATTATAAAGAAATGGTTGAATTAATTATGAAACTTCACAAACTGTTTTACGGGATTCATTCTATTGGGTGGGATATTGCGATCACAGCAAATGGTCCCTGTGTTATTGAAGGAAATGATGAATGGGATTTAGCGCTTCAACAGACATTTGATAACGGATTAAAGCAATTCTACTTACATTCTTATCCAATAATAGATTCCTAAATTCAAAAAAACTCAAATATCATAGAATTAATTATTGGGTAAAAGACTTTTTTTATGGGCAATGACTCGATAAATTTCGAGAGATTCTACCGAAAAGGACAATTTTTTCTGGGCCCTCCGTCCTTTTCCACGATGGATGGATGGAATACACATCCAATTGATCCGGGATTCATGGTATCTGCTCACCCAGATGTGCCCATCACTCATGAACAGGATGGCGACAAATCCATCATTCTCATTGGGCATCTCCTGGATCCGAGAAACCCGGAACACACAAATGAAACGATATTGAATCGCCTGTTCACCCGACTCCAGGACAAAACCTCTTTGGAGCGTTTCCCGCAGCTCACTGACAACCTCTGCGGTAGATGGGTAATGATCATCAGAGTCGGATCGGAATCAATCTTGCTGCCGGACGCAGCCGCTCAGCGTCAGGTGCATTACACCCATTATCAAGGCATGACGTATTGCGCTTCACAGGCCAAGGTGATTGCGGACTACTTGGGACTCGAGCCCGATCCTGAAGCCGAGGAGATGCTCGAAACCTGCCGAAAGGAAATGGGCGAACATTTTGATCATCAGTTCTGGTGGCCGGGCAATACGACTTTGTTTAAAGGTGTCAAGCGACTGCTGCCTAATCACATCCTGGATCTGAATACGGGTGAAGTGTCGCGCTTTTTTGGCAAGGATGCCCTTGAACCCCTGATGATTGATCAGGCGGTTTCAACGGCTTGTGATATCCTTCGCGGAGCTTGTGAATGCGCTCTACACCGCTGCTCAAGATTGACGTTAGCATGCACTTCGGGATGGGATACAAGGGTCTTGATGGCCGCAGCATTTCCCTTTCGAAAGCGCATATTTTATTACACGAACAGGCGGTATGGCTGGCCCCTCCGCCACCCGGATCTATCTATTCCAGGAAAATTGCTGGAAAAAAGCGGTGTCGAACATCACATAATTAAAATTAAGCCGGATATGGATAAAAATTTCGCAGCGATCTACAGAAATAATGTAGACATACCTCATCATCATTGGGGAGTGAAGTCCGAGGGAGAGCTGAGAAATCTTCCGCATAATACGATCGTGTTGTCGGGGAATGTCTCTGAAATTTGCCGTTGTTTTTTTGGGGCTGAAAAAGGCTTCAAGGGCATCACTGCGAGGGAGCTCGCTGAACATGCCAAAGAGAAGACCTCTTTGCTCGAAACAGATTTCTCGATCACCGCCTTGGCTGAATGGCTTGCGGACGTGGAATTTGGAAAAGGGTTTCATTTGCTCGATATGTTTTATTGGGAGCAAAGGGCGGGCAGCTGGGCCGCCACGTGTCATGACGAGGTTGCCATTGCGCATGAGACGATCCCACCGTTCAACTGCCGTGAACTGCTGGTGACTCTTCTTTCGGTTGATGAAAAATATCGGCGTCCCCCTGAGCATGAACTCTATCGACGGATTGTAGAAGAATTGTGGCCCGACGGATTGAAGGAGCCGATCAATCCTCCTATGCCTCCACCTGACCTCGTTGAAAAATGGAGCCAACGGGTTGAAACCATGGTGCGCAGGTGTCTACCCGATTCTTTCTCGACTATTCTGAAGCAGATTGCAGATTCCTGGCGCAGCATGTGAGTACAAAAAAGGTTCATTGCCGGGAATCAAAGCAAATCAGGCTATTATTATTTCATTAATTTAGGAAATTTATAACAGATGCTCTATCGACTAAAGAGGTTTAGGCGCGGGTTGTGGGGAAAATTGCACTGGATATGGCGGTTGGTCCGTGATGAAAACATAATATGCCATTACTACTCCGAAAAAAAATCGAAATCAAAGATCGGAATTCTCTTGGACAACCTCTACTGGTTGTTTCGTTTTCAGGAACACAATGACTGCTACTACACCTATGGTTTTGACACAAAACCTCTCAAGGAACAAAGGCGCTACATCGGGCATATCGAATGCCGCGATGTGCGAGATCGGGCAAACCGTCGTTGGGCCCGCGGCAAGGATACGACTAGCTATTGTGGGCTCGTTGCCGACAAGTTCGTCTTCGGAATGTACCTTTCCTCTTTGGGTTTTCCTACCCCCCGCGTGCTGGGGCTTTGCCAGAGGGGCTTCATCTACTGGAATGAGCGTCGTAAAAAACTCCCAATAAGCAGTCTGCTGACATCCGCAGACATGGACGTTTTCTGCAAAGAAGTGCTGGAAGGGATGGGAGTCGGTATTTTTACGGTCAGAGTGGTTTCGGGTTCCTTGTACATCGACGGAAAGGAATCGGTCCTTGAAGAATTCGAGAAGAGGATGCAAGGAAGTTATATTTTGCAGGAGCGCGTCGAGCAACATTCCCGAATGAATTCCTTGTGTCCATCCTGCGTGAACACCATACGGCTGGTCACGGTATTCAGAAACGGTCAACCGGAGCCGCTAGCTGGGGTCGTGCGGGTGGGTGTAAAGGGAAGTCGTGTGGATAACTGGAGTGCTGGAGGGCTCGTGGGGCCGATCGATCTTCATACAGGACGATTGGGAAAATATTTTTTCTTCAGGCCGGGAATTGGAGGTCGGGCCGAGTACCATCCGGATACGGGGGTTGCTTTTGATGGCTTCGAGGTCCCGTTTATCGAAGAGGCAGTCAGAATGAGTTGCGACGTTCATTCATTCTATTACGGAATCCATTCAATCGGATGGGATATAGCCATTACTCCGGAGGGGCCGACTTTTCTGGAAGCCAATGATGAATGGGGAATCAAGACTCTTCAGGTCGTTCATGGTGGCCTGATGGCGGAATTCCTCGGATCATTAAAGAAGGGCGGATGCACGGATGCCCCCAAGAAAGCAGGGTAGAGGTGGAACTGCACCCCCGGCTCCTCGAGGATTGGCCCAAACTGATCTGGGAAGCATCTTTTAAGCCCGGAGGTCATTACGTCAATCTGTATCACGGACCTTTGGTGGAGATCACAGATGAATGGGTCACGGAGGCCGTATGGGTGGGTGGTTTTGAAGGGGGCGATTTCGACCTGACGGATCTGGTTTTTGGGAGCGGGGTACGACTTCGAGACGGACAGGTCTTCTTTGTGAGCTCCGGAACGGCCATGGATCGATTGTGGCATTGTTATCATGAGGGGCACTGGCATGTATCGAACTCCCTTCCTGCCCTTTTGGCCGTGACCGACCTCAGCCTGAGGGAGGATTACCAAGGATATGTCGATGACATCCTCACGATCAATTGCGGCCGGGGTAGTCTCTCCAATCACATCAGGAAGCTTGGCACCAGTGAAGGCACAGCGCTGAACGTTCTCTATTACAACAACCTCGTATACGACGGTCAAACTCTGAAAGAGCTTCCCAAACCGGATACCACCCCGGATCTCAAATCTTATAAGAATTATCGTGCATTTTTAACACATACTGCCGGGGAGCTGATCGCCAATGCAGGTTCTGAAAAAAGATCCTTTCCTGTTTTTCCGGTTTCTACCATCTCCGCGGGATACGATGCTTCAGCGGTCGCCGCCATTGCCGGTCAGGCGGGATGCGGACATACGGTGACGATCTCCAACTCAACGAGTTTTTGGAGGGGGTCGGATTCCGGTCGGGAGATCGCCGATTGTCTGGGTTTGAGCTGTGAAGAGTACAGGCACACGCCCCGGCGGTACCGTTGCGAGGAGACCATATGGGCGGCCACCGGCCAGCCAAGGGGGCTCAATTATACGGTGCTGGGCTTTCCCGAGCCTTTGTGTCTTTTGTTTACGGGCAATTATGGCGAGATGGCGTGGGATTTGGGCATGCAGGATTTCCTGGATCCCGCCAGTGACCTGAGCGGTCTTTGCCTCTGTGAGTATCGACTGAACCAGGGTTTTTTTCACTGTGTTCCCGCCTATTGGGGCGTGAGACATCTTGCAGAGATCCGGGAGATCAACCGGTCGGATGAGATGGTTCCATGGATGATGAGAAACCACTACGATCGCCCGATTCCGAGAAGAATTCTTGAGGAAGCCGGGGTGCCCAGAAAACGTTTTGGAATGCGAAAGATGAATACCTCCTCCGACTCGGTTTTTTGGTGGCCTTATTCGAGATCCCACAAAATCAAGTTCATGGAGTATCTGAAGGCTCGGGGAATGTACGGGCCCGGGCCGATTCTCTCTGAGCTTATCCGTTGGGCTGCGAAGACTGAAAACCTCGTTTACAAAAACATCGGGAAGAGGCTCGGAATCAGGCAGCGGTGGAGGCCGTGGACAAGGATTCATGCAAAGGATCATTTGTTTCAATGGGCGAATCATGCACTCAAAGAACGGTACAAGAACGAATTGAATAAATGCAAAGGATGCGCTTGAACTGCGAGATTGACTCAAAGATCCATGGGAAACGTATTGGGCAATGGGTGGAGGCCTGACAGATGAAGGTGGCTTGCTCCTTCATCCATGAACCGCAGGGCGCGCTTCCCTCTGTATCGGCCATGGCGGATGCCATGAGGCTGTTCGATAGGCAACGTTGCCTGGTGTTTTCCGCAGGCCGTGAAGGGGCTTTGGCCTGTGTGGAGAATTTTGATCGGTTTTCATCCATCAAGCTCCAGCGTGCAAACGAGAATGGAAACACCCTTCTTGTTGCGGGGGTCCCGTTGGATCTCCATGGGAGCCTGGATGAACGATTGGAACATATCGTGAGGGGAGATTACCGCAGGGCAGGAAGCGAGCTCTGCGCCCTTGATGGTGCCTTCGCCGCATTATTCTGGGATGCGGTTGAAGAGAAGCTCCTGGTGGTCACCGATCCCTTGGGTCTTCAGCCGTTGTACATGGCACACCAGGAAGACCGATTCTTTTTGGGTTCCGAGCTGAAGGCATTTCCGGCGACCGGCTCGATGGATGTCGAGATGGATCCCGCAGGCTGGGGAGCCTTTATTGGGTTCGGCTTTCCGATCGGGAGTCGCACGCAGCTTGCGGGTGTCCGCCGAGTGGAGCCGGCCCGGAAGATGGTCTATGACCCGAGAACCGGAAGCCTGGATTCCGAGACGTACTGGCAATGGCCTGAGTTGAGCCCCGAGCTGACTCGTGAGGATGTGGATACAGGACTTCTGGTGGAGAGCCTCCAAAAGGAGATCAACGCCTACGCTCAGTACACCACCGGCGGATCCGTCCTTTTGAGTGGCGGGTTTGACTCACGCTTGACGCTGGCGCTTTTGGACCAGGCCGGATGGGACGTCAACGCCCTTGTCCTTGCGCATCAGGATGAGCTACGGGGAGAGGATGGCAGGCTCGCCAGAGAGTCGGCCGGGAGGCTCGGTGTTGAGATCGAGTTTATTCGGCCTCCCCGTGGGTATTATAACTCGCACCACTTTCTGGACTACCTGGTGATGAACGAGGTGACTACGCCGAGCCTCTATCTCTTCATTGCACAGGTTTCCGCGTATATCGGCGATGACAGAGGCGTTGTTTGGGACGGCACGCCCCCTGGCTATGGCCTGGTTCCGGCCTTTCTCCCTGAAGGCGGCTTTGATGTGCTTTTGCAGCATATTCAAGCGAAGCGGGATGCCTACGTCTGGCAAATGGCGGACAAGACCTTTGGCAAGAAAAGGGCGGATGAGTTTTTCGAAGCAGTTGAAGCACTGGTGTTGCATGAGATAGCCAAGTACCCGGATGACGAGATGGGGGTTACCCGTTTCGAAGTCATGAACCGAATGCGGAACAGGACGATCCCCAATTGCCTGAAGGTTTACTCCAACAAGGCCATGCCCTTTGTTCCGGCCGTGAGCCGGCCTTTTTGGGATTACGCCGGATCCATCCCCTATTCCGCCACTCGGGAGTACCTTTTGTATCATTTGATCTTCCGAAAACACTTTCCTTCGTTGGCAGAAATCCCGTTCTTGTCGGGCGGTGGTTTGTGGTGTGATCCGGAAATGGGCATGAGGCGGCGTGTGGCCTTGGCCAGGCATTCTTTCGAAAAAAGCGGATTCGTGCGGTTTTCCCGGAAGCTTTACCGGAGGTGGATTCGCCGGTCCAGGCGTTACTGGGATGAATCCAGATTTGTGGAATTGGTGCGCAGCCGATTGGAGTGCCTTCGAGATGAAGTGGATGTGGATGGTCTTCAAACACTCGATCCTCAAGCGAGCCTGCCGTTTTATTGGCAAACGTGGCGCTGGATTATGCAGGGGAAGCTGACAACCTGGAACTCTGGCGACTTCTTTGAGTCATAGGTTCTTCAGTTGAGCAAGATTTGCGGCATTGTGAGTTTTAAAAAGAGCTGCGACATCGGACCGGCTCTGCGCAGGATGTATGAGGCATCGTGGCAGCCCCACTATCTGCAGAAAGAGCTTTGGCAGGATACCGCGGCAGGCCTTGGCCATTTCAGCTTGGGAATCTTTGGGCATGAGCGACAGCCTTTTTTCAATGAGCTTCGTAACGAGGCCGTTCTTTTCTGCGGCAAGCTGTTTGATGATGGAAGGCTTGATGCCCGACTCAAGAATTCGGGTTCCACCGCGGCAGGCGGTGGAAATGAAGGGGTTTTGGTCAAAAATCTTCTCGATCATTTTGGCCCGGGGGGATTGAAGGACATTAATGGCCTTTTTTCATTTGCCAAATGGAATGCCTCGTCCCGAAGGCTTCATCTCGCAGGGGACCGATACGGATTCAGGCCGCTTTACTACTATCATGACGCATCCAGACGACTATTTGCTTTTTCAAGCGATCTCAGGGGAATCCTTGCAACGGGCTTTCCGCCGCTGAGAGTCAATTGGTTGGCTGTGAATTCCTTTCTCCGTTTCGGTCATCTCATGGGCGATGAGACCCTGTTTGAAGACATCTTCCGTCTTCCGGCGGCATCCGTTCTGAGGTTTGAAAACAATGAGATCCATCTGAGCTCCTACTGGAGTCTCGAGGATATTCCCATTGCAGGGGATATGACAGTGGATAAATCCGTTGAAGGGTGCATTGACCTCTTCAGGCAGGCCATCGGGCGTCGGTTGAATACGTCCCCGGTCAAACACATCGTCCTCTTGAGCGGGGGGCAGGATTCACGTCACATTGCAGCCGAGTTAAAGAGACAGGGCGTTGAGTTTACATCATACACCACAAGCGGATTCAAGCCCTCGATCCAGGACAAAGTGCTCGCCAAACGGGCCGCCGAAGCGTTGGGATTAGAAAATGTCTACTTTCCCCTCCCCAAAAAGGATTTTTTGACCGGATACTGGGCACGGGCTCATGCCCTTATCGATTATGAAGCCGACTTGCATGAGTGGGTGCTGCCATTGGTTGATGCATTGCCGGGCCCATCCTATGTCAATTTTGACGGCATTGTCGGCGACACCTGCCTTTCGAGTGTCTATTTGAATGCGGAAGACTATGCCCTGGCCCGCAAAGGCAAGATCGATGAGTTGACCAGAAAGCGGGTCGATCGTGAGTTACTACCGCCGATATTTCATCCGTCCATATCCAAACATCTGGACCGGCGTCTTCTCTATGAGACAGTTCGTGCGCAATACCAGAGGTTTGCCGGGCACCCGAATATACTCAATTTTTCTGTCATGAGCAGCCGCACACGAAGAGGCATTGCTCTGTTTGCATTCAAAATGGTTTCCGAAAAGGCAGAGAGCTTTTTCCCTTTTGCGGATAACGACTATTTTGAATTTGCGATGAGCATACCGCCGGAACTGAAATTGGATGGTCAAATGCACCTGCGGGTGCTTCATCGCGCCTATCCGGAGCTGCGCCGTGTCCCCACAACCAAGGAAGTTGATAAAAGCACGTATCTTTTTGATGAGATTGACTACCTCCGCCAGAAGCGAAAATACCTGCTCCGAGGTTTGGTACGAATGCTAAGGGGTCGTCTGTGGGCATTCAACCGACATACAGCGATCCCACGTCTATTGAGAGATTGCGCCATGGCATCTCTGGGCCGCGACTCGCGGTTTTTTCTATGCAATCCGGCGAATGTGGTGCTGGCAGAATGGTTTGACAGATATTTCCCTGATGGTGTCGATTAGGGAAAGAACCCGTGCCGTTGAGGGCGAAAATAATTCTATTCCCATGAAATTTTTACACATCTCAGCGCTGCCTGTCTGGCCAATCCATGGGAAGGGAGGGATGCCCTCTCTGCGAGAGACCCTTCACGGGCATGTAAGGGCAGGTCATGAAGTTGTGTTGATATTACCCAGCTATAACGTCTTGGGGGACGAGGCGAGTCCGATTTCAGCAAAGCGCGGAGAGGGATATCGTGTGCGCATGGCACCATGCAGCTGGGCCCCGGTTCTGGCTGGACTTCGGCGGAAGGCGCGGAAGTTCGGGAGTGAAAAGGAACTGCCGTACGCGCTGAGGTGGGTTCTCAATGTAGTGCTTTGTATTTTAATGACCTTCAGTATGGTTTCATATGCGTTTAAATTGCGAAATGAAACCCGGGAGCGTTTTGATCTTCTGTACGCGCACAATCAATACGTAGCCATGGCCGGCTGGCTCATCGGCAGGGTTTGGCATATCCCGAACGTCACAAGACTGTACGGGACCTTTTTGGCGGACCTGATGGAGAAGCCCGCGGTGTGGCTTCGGTATCCTGTAGCCGTAGCTGGATTCCTGGTGCCCCACTCCCTGCTTATCTGCACCAATGACGGTACCCGAGGGGATGAGGTTGCCAGGCGTCTTCGAATCGATCTATCGAAGTTTCGCTTCTGGCAAAATGGTGTTGATTTCCCAAAGCATTCTCCTCGAGCCACCAGAGAGGAATTCGTTGATGAATACCGCGGGAAAGGCCTCCGCATGGAAAGCAAGTGGATCATTTCGTGTTCACGTTTGAGTTACTGGAAAAGGATTGACCGGATTCTTCATGGGTTCAGTTTTGCGAGGAAAGAAGGGTGCGATGGCCAGCTCTTGATTGCGGGGGATGGACCCGAGCGTGATGCGTTGGCAAGGATAGCGAGCCGCCTCGGCATCCAGGACGACGTTGTATGGCTGGGTGCGCTTGCGCACCACAAAATTTGGGATCTCATGCAGGTTGCGGATATGTTTATTATTACAAATGATGTCACAAATCGGTGCAATCCCTTGTATGAGGCCATCTGTGCAGGGCTTCCAATTGTTTCGGTTCTGGATCCATCCACGACGGATTTATTGACTCACCATGTGAATGCGATGGTCGCTCCCAAAAATGATGCGAATCAGGTGGGGGAGTATATGTACAAAATTTGCATGAATGATGAATTGCATAAACGGCTTGCTGAGAACCAAAGAGAACAAGCGGACAAATTTTGGTCTTGGGAAGAAAGAATGGCGTTTGAAATCGTTGAGTTGGAGAAGCTCCTTAATGATGATCAATAAAATATTTCAAAGAAAAACACGAAAAAATATTCAGGATCTCTTGGCGTTTATGAAAAAGTCCCAGTATTGGCCTATCGAGAGAATGGTCGAATATCAGAAGAATAAACTTCAAAAACTATTATTCTACTGTCATAAAAATGTTCCATATTATCGGGAGCTGTTCCAAAAGATCCCTTTAAAAGAGGATGAGCTCTTTGAGGACGATGCGATTTCCCGTATCCCCGTCCTTACTAAATCCAACGTGCAAGAACACTTTGAGCACCTGATTTCCACCGCTGTGGTAAAGGAAGACCTCTATTTGAACTCGACCGGAGGATCCACAGGAAATCCGCTGAATTTCTATCAGGACAGAGAATATTCCGATTGGAGAGGTGCAGCTGCGATTCGTGCGTGGAAGGATTTTGTCGGTTGCCGGGAAGATGCGCTGGAGGCCATTGTCTGGGGCGCGGAAAGGGATATAGGAAAAGGCCTCAACCTGAAAAAAGTAGTGTACCATTGGGCACGAGAGAATCTATTACCTCTGAATACGTTCGACTTGGACGACGATATCATTCGAAAATATTTCTTCTATTATAATCTAATGAAGCCTAAAATCCTGAGAGGATATGCATCTTCACTTTTTTATTTGGCAAATTACATGATTGAAAAGAAAATTGACGTATTCCCTCCCAAAGCGATCATCTCTTCAGCGGAAATGCTCTGGCCAGAGATGAGGCAAGTGATTGAAAGCGCATTTAAAGCTAAAGTCTTTGATTCGTATGGATGTAGAGAAGTAAGCCAAATTGCCACTGAATGCGAGAAGCATGATGGCTTGCATATCGTAATGGAAAATCAATATGTTGAATTAATCGATCATCAGATCCTTGTCACGAATTTGAATAACTACGCTATGCCTTTGCTTCGCTACCAAGTTGGCGATATCGCGGAAGAGCTGATCTACGAACCCTGTGCCTGTGGGAGAAGTTCATGGCGACTATCGGGATTAAAGGGGCGTGAATCCGAAGTCATCGTTCTCCCGGATGGTAAAACCATTCATGGTGAGTATTTTACGCATCTATTTTATGGCAGGTTCAGTGTAAAAGAATTCTCGCTAGAGTATAGGAAAAGCAGAAATGAATTAACAATAAAATGCGATGATATGGCGAAGGATGATGAAAATCGAATAGTAAAAATTATTAAAAGCGATTTTCAAATCGATGATATAAAAATAAGGAGGGATTTAAAGAGGGATAAAATGGTATCTGGTAAGTATAAATTTATTAATGTTATTGAATAGACTTATCTTAAAGTCACGTATTGAACGTACTTCGCTCGCACCTAGCACGAATTTCGCTTCAGGGAGATTCAATCATAAAGGTATAACTCAATGATGATCAAGACGATCATATTTATTGTTCTGTTTTTGACCTTTGTTGCGGCCGGATTATACCATCCAATATACGGAATTATTGGATATATTTTTCATTATATCGTTGGACCCGAGCTGCAATGGTGGCATGCCCCTTTGCATGGTTTTGGTTTCAGATACTCTTTGATTCTCGCCGCTGTCACGGCAATCAGCATCGTTTTACACCGTGATAAATTGAAATTTGAGCAGTTTTTCCTGTCCCAGGAAAAGCTCGCCATTCTCCTATTGCTTTTGATTTGGCTACTGACTCTTTCCTCACCTGAAACGGTCAACCGCTACACGATTACGGACCACGCTTCCGTCAAGATGCTAAAAATACTCATTTTTTGCTTCATGATGACTCATGTGGCCACCCTATTCAAAGATTTGGATAAGGTGCTGTGGGCATTGGTCATAGGGGCTTTGTTTCTGGGACTCAAGGCGTACACCCTTCCCAGGTCGGCTTTTACGGGCGGGCGACTGGACGGGGTCGTTGGGGGATCTGATTTCCTCGATGCAAATGCATTGGCCGCCTTCATGGTGGCAGCGACGGTAGTTGTGGGCATCATGTTCATGCGCTCGTCATGGCGAGGAAAAATTCTGTGCTTCATTACAGCAGCGTTTTCGGTAAACACCATTGTTTTGTGCAGAAGCCGTGGGGCGGTTCTTGCCCTTCTGGGGGCAGGTGTCTCCATGCTATTCACAGCGCCGAAACAGGTTAGAAAGAAGTTATTGATTTTTTTGCCTATAGCGGCAATGGGGGTGTTGTACCTTTCCGATGAGCAATTTATCGTAAGAATGAAGAACATCGTTACGCATGCAGATGCGGTTGTCGAAGGCGCGCAATCGAATGACCAATCCACAATGATGCGTATCGAAGCCTGGAAGGGAGGTCTTCAAATGATTCAAGACCATCCTTTCGGCGTAGGGCCCGGGAATTTCAACCAGTTCATCGGACAATACTCACCAAGGGTTGCGGGCTTATCCCCGCATAGCACATATATACAATCCGCTGCTGAATTAGGGTATATTGGGTTTGGGTTGTTAATTATTCTATTCATTAATGGTTTTTTTATGGCCATTAAAATAACCCGAAAATGTGAAGAATTGCCGGAACCCCAACGCACGGCCTATCAATGGACAGGTTCAGGAGTCGCTGCGGTGATTATGGGGTACGCCACCTATGGCATAACCGGGCATTTAATGTACGTCGAAGCCCTCTGGTGGTATCTCTTGCTTCCCGTCTGTTTAAAGAGAGCCTTTGAAAACAGCAAACGTGAAACAACCCAAGGATCGCTCACGGAGACGGACGAAGGCTAGGAAAGCCGTGATGTTCGTTTCCGCGTCCATTTGAAATTGCTTGGCTCGTGATTCCCTGGCTTTTTGCTGCGGGGGATTTGAACGGAGCCCGAAGATGTCTTTTGACTGTCATATACTGCACGTTGTCCCAGGCTTGGGTTCAGGGGGCATGGAGTTG
Source organism: Desulfobacteraceae bacterium (assembly GCA_050115555.1). Taxonomy (GTDB): domain Bacteria; phylum Desulfobacterota; class DSM-4660; order Desulfatiglandales; family HGW-15; genus JASFQI01. The sequence goes on along the minus strand of JASFQI010000050.1, from coordinate 7,543 downwards.
GCCATGGCTGGGGTGATCTCTGCTTTGGCCGGCGATCGCTTCTCCCATTCCATTGCCTGTCTGAAAGGCGAGGTGGAAATTCGGGATGCCCTTCCAGGAGCAACGCCTGTCTACCGTTTCAACTCAAGGCCCAACGAGCCTCGGCTGCCTTTTCGACTGAGGGAGCTGGTTCAGAAGATCAGGCCCGATGTCATCCATTGCCGGAACTGGGGGGCCTGGCCCGATATGGCCCTGGGGCGGCTTTTCGCATGGCCTGTGGTTCCTTTGATCTTCAGCTTTCACGGGTTGGGGGAGGCAGGGTACATGCCGTGGCGTCGTCGATTCGCCTCCAGGGTTCTTGTGCACCTTACGGATCATCTGTTCACGGTGAGCCGCCAATCCCGCGAGTTGCTGGTGAGGCATTGGGGCTGGCCCAGACGAAGGACCGAGGTCATCCCGAACGGCGTGGATACAGGGCGCTTCTCTCCTCGTCAGGATACACCCAGCCGGGAACGCCTGGTGATTGGCTCCCTGGGGAACCTTCGAGCTGTGAAAAACCACGCCCTGATCCTGAAGGCGTGCGCACACCTGGTAGAGGAGGGTGTGGATCTGGAGGTCCGGATTGCGGGCGAAGGGGATCAACGCGGCCCTCTGAGGACGTTGGCTCGATCCTTAGGGCTAGAAGATCACCTCCACCTTCTTGGAGGCACACGAGACGCGCCGGCTTTTCTGAATGGACTCGACATCTTTGTCCTCTCCAGCGACAGCGAGCAACATCCCAATGCGCTGAACGAAGCCATGGCCTGCGGCGTTGCATCCATTGGAACACGGGTAGGGTGCGTGGAGGACCTGCTGGACGGCGGACGGTGCGGGAGGATCATAGAACCGGGCGATGTAGAAGGGCTCGCCGCTGCCCTGCGGGATCTCTCATCGGATAAAGCGTTGCGCCGCAATCTGGCCCATGCCGGTCTGGCTCACGTCCGCGCCCATTACAGTCTGGATGTAATGACCCGACGATACCGGAAACTCTACCTTCGTGCCGCGCGCGGTGAACGGGCATGAGGGTGCTTTCCTTTTCCTACTGTTACCCAAACAGGGAGCAGCCCACGTGGGGCGTCTTCATTCACCAGCGGCTGGTTGCATTGGCCCGGCGGGAAGAGCTTCGGGTGTGTTCTCCGGTCCCCTGGTTCCCCGGGATCACCGCGACACGAGCGGATCCCGGCCCTGAGCAGGACTCCTGGGAGGGGCTCGAGGTGCATCGGCCGCGGTTTTTCTATTTCCCGGGTGTGCTGAAAAACCTGGATGCGCGTTTTTACGCACGGGGCGTGAGCCGCTGGCTTCGAGCCTTTTCCAGGAAATGGACCCCGGATCTCCTTGACGCACATTTTCTGTGGCCGGATGGGGTCGCCGTGGCTTCACTGGCAAGGGATGTGGGATTGCCCTATGCCATCACTCTTCGCGGGAAGATTTATGAATGCCTGCCCATCCGCTCCCAGCGGGAGCAGTGCACGAAGGCGCTGGAAGGCGCTTCCATTGTTTTCAGCAACTCCACCCTTATGGCTCAGGAGGCCCGGAAGCTCGGAACTCCGGAATCCCGCCTCAAGGTCATTCCCAATGGCATTGATCCGGACATGTTTTTTCCGCAGGACCGGCAGCGATGCCGCCAAGCGCTCGGGCTGCCCTTGGAGGCGCGCATCCTGGTGACCGTGGCCCATCTCGGACACAGAAAGGGGCATATCGAGGTGATTCGCGCCCTTGCCGGTCTGCCGGGGGATGTCGTTCTTGTCATCGTCGGAGGGCCTGCCCAGGGCGGGACGTCGGAGAAGCTCGAGGCCGTTGCTTCGGAGTGCGGTGTCAAAGAGCGTTTGCTGTTGCCTGGTCGTCAGCCGTACGAAAAGGTGCCTCTTTACTTGAATGCGGCGGATGTCGGGGTACTGGCGTCGTACCGGGAAGGATGCCCCAATGCCGTTCTGGAGACTCTTGCCTGCGGCAGGCCTGTGGTGGCCACGGATGTGGGGGCCGTTCGGGACATCCTGCCGCAACCCGATGCCGGCCGAATTGTGCCCCTCAGGGAAGTGGCGGCACTGAGGAATGCCCTGGTCGATGTCCTGGGACGTGATTGGGAGCCCGGCAAGGTCGTGGAGAGAAGCGGAGTGAGGTCCTGGGACGAGGTCGCTGGTGAGGTGCAGAGCATGCTGGTTGGGGTTTTGTCCCGATGAAAGCGGTGAGACCGATAAGAAGCCGAGGCGTACGCCCTGAGGATCGTAAGCATCGGGTGCTCGCCATTGTGGGCGACACGCAGGTGGGGCTGTGGGTCGTGCGCAGCATGGCCCGAAACGGGCTCTCTGTCCATGCGGTCGTCAACTCCGAGTCGGGCCAGTCGGCGTACAGCCGGTTTACCTCGAGTGCCTGGATCTTAGAATCCCGACCCGGACATCCCGGGTTCGCTGAAGAAATGGAGGCGCTGGTTCGAAGACTCGATGTGGGCTCCATCATGCCGGTTTCTGAGGCTTACCACAATGCACTGATTGACATCCGGGAGCGGTTCGAACCCAATGTCCACCTGTTTTCGCCCAGCCGCGAGTCTTTCGACAAGGCAACGGACAAGGACTACCTGCAGACGCTGTGCGTGGAACTGGGGATCCCCGTGGCTCACGGCATGCGGCTCGATCAAATCCTGGCTGAAGGCAGGGACCGCGCCTTACGCTTTCCGCTGGTGCTCCGCACCCGGAGGCAGAATGTCAGGGGAGGGAAAGCACCCTGGAAGGCGGCCTACGCTGACACCCTAGCGGTACTCGAACGATTGAGCGAACAGGTCAAGGATTTTCCGGAAAACGTGATTGTCCAGGAGTATCATCCAGGCGTGGAGGACCATGTGCAGATCCTGATGCACAACGGTTCACTGGTTATGGCAGGGGACTACATCGGAGAGCACCACATGCCGCTGGCCGGCGGTGTGACGGTTCAACGTGTAAGTTGCCACCACGAAGAGCTTGTAAGCGATGCGGTCCGGCTGCTCAAAGCGATCGACTACGAGGGCATTGCAGGCGTGCAGTTCCATTACGATTCGGAAACGGGGAAGTACATTTTTCTGGAGATCAATCCCCGTTTCAGCGGAGGCCTGCCCACGGTGATCATGGCGGGATTCGAGGCATCGTTTCGGCTTTGGCAGAGCCACTTCGAGCCCGAGCGCATGCAAAAGGACACCTACCGCCTGGGCCTCCGAACACGCATCCTCGGAGGGGATGCCAATTGGCTCCTGGGAATGATGAGGGAAGATCCTTTGCCTCCGGGTCAGAAGCACCTGGGCAAGCTCAGGGCCGCAGCCACCTTTCTCTGGCACACTGGTCCCTGGACCCGCGACGATTCGTTCCTTTGGAGCGATCCAGTGCCCTTCCTGGTCGATGTGCGGCAGATGGTGAAGAAGCTGGGGGCGCGGGCGATGGATATTGTCGGGAACGAGGAGCCGTGACCCTAGCGACTTCCAATCCAGCCGTCTTTATTACCGTGGATGTGGAGTGCAGCATGGGCGGTGCCTGGCAGAACCCGGCCTGGAAGCCCGTCCCACCCCGTCTGGGTATGATGGGGGAGTATGGCGGCAAGCGATATGGGATTCCTTTGATTTGCGACATCCTGGAACAATACGACATCAAAGCCACCTTTTTCGTGGAACCGTTCAACGATGAGCTCGGCTACCCCGGAGAAACCGCACCCGTGTGCAGGTTTCTTGTGGAGCGGGGGCACGATGTGCAGCTGCATGTTCACCCCAACCACATTCACTACGGTCTTCAAAAGGTCGGGAGGTCTCATCCCAGAACCGACCAGATGGCCGACCTCGTACCCGAGCGGCAAAGCGCATTGATCCAGGAGGGTGCCGGGCGCATTGAGAAGTGGACCGGTTCAAGGCCCGTGGCATTTCGGGCGGGGAACATGGGGGCCTCGGAAAAGACGCTTGGTATATTGAAGGATGCTGGAATTTGGATGGACAGCAGCTATACCTTTCCTTACGCAGGGGGGCAGTGTTGTTTTCCGGCAGGCGCGGCATACAACGGCTCAAAGTGGTATGGCGACGTGTTGGAGGTAGCCCTGTCTGGTTTTAGACAACCGCGGTTGCCGGGTCTGTATCCGGCCAAACCGGTGGATCTGATGGGTGCCTCGTTCAAGGAGTGCCGGGATGCTGTGGTGATGATCTGTGAAGCTGGTGCCGACGCCGTGGCGATTCTTCACAGCTTCAGTTTATTCAAGGTTCGGGATGTCCAGTACAAGGGGGGAAAGCTCAACCGGATTGTGGCACGGCGGTTCGAGCGCTTCTGTCAATGGCTGAGTCAACATCGGGAGGTCTATCCCACTCGGACGTTTTCCGAACTTGGGCAGATGGTGCGCCACAATGGGTACGAGCCAAGGGCCGTACCGCCTTGCACGATTCGGAGACCCCTGCGGGCATTGGTGCGTAAGGCGGTGCAGGGGGTGAATCATGCGTACTGGGTGTAGCCGTACACCTCTTTTCCTCTGCACGATTCTTATCCTGCTCTTTCAGCAGACTGCGCTTGCCGAAAATGTTGAGCTCGAGGCCACGGCGGACATCTGGCTCTCCGATGCCAACGAAGGGGAGCGAGACAGCAGCAGTGGAAAGGCCCGCCGTTTTAAGCTCAAGTCCATCCAGGAAATGGCGGCCATCCGGTTTGACGCGACTCCGATTCAAGGCCGAGAGATCCTTTCCGCCCGCCTCTTCCTGCATCCGGTCCAGCCTGATCGCCAGCTACGCTATGTGCGCCTTTCCACGATCAACCAGGACTGGGTGGAGGGACGTCGTCGAAGGGCTTATAGCCGCGGCGGCGGAGCAACCTACAATTTTGCCTCCCACGAAGCACGAAGGCCGTGGGCATGGCCGGGTTCCCAGTTCTGTGACGTGACCTTCTCCTCCGGGCACAGCCTGAGCAGCTGGGCGGAGCTGCGCAAGGAGTCGAATGGATGGATCTCCGTGGCCGTGGATCCTTTGCTGGTGGTTGCCATGGCTGTAGGGGATACGGACGGAATCGCTATGATGGAAGGTGGGACCACGGCGCTTTTCAACAATTTCGTCCACAGCCGGGAGTCGGGCCGCTACGCCCCCTTCCTGAGGGTCGAGGTCGGATCGGAAAAGACGATCGTTCCCGCCAGACCGGTGGTCCGCGTTGAGCCCGATCCCGGGCATGCCGGGCGGGCTACAGGGGCTGTTCGGGTGTGGGTTTCCAACGCGCAAAACGTCTTCTGCTGGCGCGTAAACATCAACGGGCAAAGACTTGATCGATGGCAGGTCCCTCACCCCAGGGAAAAGGATCCCGTGGAGTTCTCCATCTCAAGCCTTCCGCCCCTGGAGCCGATGGAGATTGAGGTCGTTGCCGTCTCGCGGACCGGACATGCGAGTCGGCCGGTCAAGGCAACGGCTCGCGCCTCTGCATCGCTGGACTTGGAGGCCGCGCTTGGGCAGATCCGGCCCCCGAGCGTCGCGGAGCCTTCAGCACCCCCCGAAGGATCCATGCACGTGTGGGCGTTGCCTGCGCTGGTCAAGCTGAACCCGGTCCGGCCGGAGCCCTTACAACCGGATATGGGATGGGACGCCCCTTTTCGAGAGGCCAACGCGGTGTGGGACGGCCTGGAGGTGGGCTTGTTCGGCATGCGGGGCGAGTACGTGGACTTTCAGTTGTGCGTGGAGGCCCTTCAAGGTGAGCTGGAGGACATCCGGGTCACGCTTGGGCCGCTGAACGGGCCGGAAGGGGAGCAAGTGGAACCGGATGAGATTACACTCTACTGCAACTGGTATACCCAGACCTCCCAGGGCCAATGGCATCCGGCCTACACCATTCCCCTGGAGCCGGGGGCCAGGACGTCCATTCCGGATCGGGTGCGGGGGATTGAGAACCAACAGAATCAGACGTTCTGGGTGGACGTCTATATTCCCAAGGATGCCGCTCCCGGGATCTATACCGGGATCATTCGGGTCTCGGCCAGGGATGCCGGGGAGGTTCGGATTCCGGTGCGGCTCGAGGTGCATCCTGCCTGCATGCCGGACGAGCTGGCCTTTTTCCCGGAAATGAACGCCTACCACATCCCCCAAAAGGTCCATGACTTCTATCGATTGGCCCATGAGCACCGATGTGTGCCCAACTTCTGGGCTTTTGAGCCGAAGCTCCAGGGACGGGGGGAAACCATCCGTGTCGTGTGGAAGGAGTACGACGAGCGCGTAGGCCCTCTCCTGACCGGCAAGGCCTTCAAGGACTGCCGCCGCGGGGAGCGCCCTGTGGAGTGCCTGTACCTGCCATACCTGGATTCCTGGCCGACCGAGCTCTCGAAGAAGACATACCGCTACGAAGGCCACTGGCCGGGAAGGGGGGAGAGCCGGGACCACCTCACCACCCATTACCTGACATCGCCTTACATCGGCGCCGCCCTCAGCCCGGAGTACAAGGCCGCGTTCCTTGCGGTCCAGCGACAGTTTGTCGAGCACTTTCACGAAAAGGGATGGGACCGCACAGAGCTCCAATGCTTTTTCGGAGGCAAGAAGACCCATCGGATTCGGTATGGATCCAACATGTGGTGGACCACGGACGAGCCCGCCCACTGGGGGGACTGGCTGGCGCTGCGGTTCTTCATGGACATGTGGACCCGGGGCCGAAACGCATTGGGAGCCTCAGAAGCGCGCTGGGCAGCCCGGGCGGACATCTCCAGACCCCAATGGCAGGGCACGGTTTTGAAAGGGTGTGTGGACAGCGTCTATTACGGCGGGTTTGCGGATGAAAGGACCTACCGAAGGTGCCGGATCCTCAAAGAGGAGACCGGCATTCGGGTGCGGGCGTATGGCTCGGCGAATGCGCACGACCGGAGCAACACGGAGACCGTGGCCCTGGTTCTGAACACGTGGCTGAACGGGGCGGAAGGATTCCAGTGTTGGTGGAGCACAGGGGGGGACAGGTCCCTCGATGTTCAGGAAGCCTGCCCTGGAAATGCTCTGCTTGTCCCTGGGGACCGGTTCGGCTTGCCCGTGGTGGGGGATATGCGGCTCAAGGCCTTTCGCAAGGGCGAGCAGCTTGTGGAGTACCTCATCCTGTTGGCCGAGAAGCACGGCTTGAGCAGGGCGCAGTTGAGGCACATGGTGGCTCGGGCCCTGTTCCCGGGGGCTTCATGGGAAGAGGGGGAGACGTTCGTGGAGAATACGGTCCCGGTCCGCTATCGCACAATCGAGGCATGGAGGATCGAAGGCCTGCGAAGGGAGATCCTGAAGGGGTTACTCACGTTGCTACGGGGGGAATCATGATACCCATCCTTGCGAGAAACATTTTCCGGTTTCAAGAGGCGCTTCTGGGCCGACCAAGCTTCCGGATCCTCCGCGAGCTCAACCGAACCCAGTGGTGGCCCCGGGAACGGCTCGAGGCGCTTCAGCTGGAGCGGTTGCAGCGCGTGCTTCAGGGGGCCTACGAGCACACGCCCTACTGGCGTGAGCTCATGGACGCACAAGGGATCCGGACAGCCGACATCCGATCTCTCCAGGACCTTCAACGGTTCCCCTTGCTGGAGAAGCAAACCC
>JASFQI010000049.1:0-20305 GCA_050115555.1 Desulfobacteraceae bacterium | reverse complement strand
GACTTACGTGGAAGGCGGTCTCCAGCCTCCCTACTTCAAGGAGCTCAAGGACCGGTTCTCTGGAAACACGGCCGGGGACATCCTCGAGGTGATGGCCAAGGAAGGCGTGCTGGTCAAGGTCAAGGAGGACCTTTACTTCCACCACCGCGCCGTGGAGGCGCTTCGGGACCAGCTGGTTGCTTTCCTGAAAGAGCACGGAGAGATCACCACGCCCCAGTTCAAGGAGATGACCGGGGCGTCGCGGAAGTATACCATTCCCCTTATTGAGTACTTCGATCTGACCCAGCTCACCGTGCGGGTGGGGGACAGCCGGGTGCTGCGGAAGAAGTGACATGGAGCACGTTGTGGACGACCTGATCTCGGCCCTGGATCCGGCCCCGTCTGAGCTTCTCGCGCTGGTGGGCGGTGGAGGAAAAAGCACGCTCCTGCTGGCCCTGACCCGGGCACTTTCTCAAAAGGGCCGGCGCGTGCTGGCGACCACCACCACAAAGGTCTGGTTCAGGCAGGCCCTGGAGTTCGGTCACATGGTCCTGACGGACGAGGACGGCTGGCGCGATCGCCTGCACCGGGCCCTGGAGACGGACGGGGCGGCCTTCCTGGCCCGGCGGCGGCTTCCCACGGGCAAGGCGGAGGGAATTTCCACGGACCTGGCCGATCTCCTCTTCGAGTGCGAAGGGATCGATCACCTGCTGGTGGAGGCGGACGGGGCCGCCCGAAGGCCGCTCAAGGCCCCGGAGCCCTCCGAGCCCGTTCTCCCCGGCAAGGTCACCCGGGTGGTGGCCATGGCCGGGCTGGACGCCCTGGGGAAAACCCTGCAGGGGGACCTGGTGTTCCGAATGGACCGATTTCAGTCGGTCACGGGGCTGGGCCCCGGGGACCTCATCTCCGCAGGCCCCTTGGTCTCCCTGTTTACGCATGAGCAGGGCCTGTTTCAGGGGACCCCGGAGGGGGTTCGACGAACCGTGTTTCTGAACCGCCTGGACCTCACCGAGGCGCCCGAAGCGGCGGAAGAGTTGGCTGCCGGCATCCTCGACTCCCCATGGGGACGGGATGTGGACGTGATCCTCGGGTCCCTGGAGAAGCAGCAGTACACGCGTATGACAAGGACGTAAGCGGATGGAGACCCTGTTTCCCCACATTCTGAAGGCATTCGAGGAGAACAGCCCGGCCGTGCTGGCCACGTTGATCAAGCGGACGGGATCCGCGCCCCGGGACGCCGGCACTCGATTCGTGGTCCTGGAGGACGGCCGTTTTCAGGGGACCATCGGCGGCGGCACGTTCGAGGCACGGGTCCTCCAGGAGGCCCGGCGCGTGATCGAGAGCGGTCGGGCCTCCCGGTACGAGTTTCACCTCACCGGAGAGGACGTAGAGGACACAGAAATGATCTGCGGGGGAGAGGGCGAGGTCTTTCTCGAACCTGTCCTTCCCGGAAACTCTCTGCATGTGCAGGTCTTTGAGCGGGCCCTGGAGGTCCTTCGCAGCGGGGGCGCCGGTGTCCTGGCCACCGCCCTGGACCCGGACCGCTGGAGCGGAGACGAGACCCCAAAGGCGTTTATGGAGTTCGAAGGGGACGTGCTCGGCTCCCTGCTGGGACAACGGCCCATGCCACAGGCCCTGGTGCAGTCCCTGTCGCGGTTTCAGGGGAAAAAGCAGACGCGCGTGGCCATGCTCGAGGACGGGTCCGGAGGGGTGATCGAGGTGCTCCTCGAACCGGTGGCCGCGGATCCGACCCTGTATGTATTCGGAGGGGGGCATGTGGCGAGTCAGATCGCCCCCCTGGCCGCTCGGGTGGGTTTTCAGGTCGTGGTGATCGACGACCGCGCCGAGTTTGCCGATCCCGCGCGTTTTCCAGAGGCCCACCAGGTGATTCAGGCCCCCTTCGAAGGTCTCATGGAGCAGCTCTCTGTGGATCCGGCCTCCTACCTGGTGATCGTCACCCGGGGGCACAGCCACGACAAGGAGGTGCTGGCTCAGGCGCTCGACACGGATGCCCGTTACGTGGGCATGATCGGGAGCAACCGAAAGATCGGCATCATCTTTAACCGCCTGCGGGAGGAGGGGATCTCTCAGGAACGCCTCGACCGGGTCCACTCTCCCATCGGGATCGACATCGGGGCGGAGACGCCCGAGGAGATCGCCGTGAGCATCGTGGCCGAGCTCATCGAGGTGCGTGTCGGAGGCGGGAAGCGCGGACGATCGAGCTGACCACGGACAGAGGACGGAGCCGTTCGTGCGTCGGCCGGTTCTTTCAGGGGGATTCATGGGCAGGCGCAGTTACCGTTTCGTGGAGGAATACGACGGCCTCCTGGGGTTCGGTATGGACCGCCGCATGGACGAGGCCACGGTCGCCTGCTACCTCCAGATGTTCTCCGATGACACCCTCTTGAGGCACCTCTGCCGCAGGATGAGCAGCGAGGACCTGGAAGCCCTCTTCAATCATCTGGGGGATCTCCTCCGGAAGCACCTCTCAGAGGAAGAGTATCACCGGCTCTTTCTCATGGACGAACCGGAGAATTCACCGGGACCCGACTAGCCCCCGAAGACCCGCTCGTACACCTGCTGATAGGTCTCATAGGCCCGGCTGCCGAAGCAGACGAAGATGACCTTGTCCAGGCTTTCGTCCTCCTCCAGAAAGGCCCGGGTTTCCTTCATTGCGATCTCGGTGGCACGCTCCAGGGGAAAGCCGTAGGCCCCGGTGCTGATGGACGGAAAGGCGATGGTCCGGGCTCCGATTTCCCGGGCCGCGGCCAGGCTGTTCCGGTAGCAGGATGCCAGAAGATTCTCCTCGTTCCGGCCCCCCCCTCCCCAGACAGGTCCCACCGTGTGGATCACCCAGGTGGCCGGCAGCTTATACCCCTTGCTCACCCGTGCCTCTCCGGTCGGGCACCCTCCGATGCGTCTCGTTTCCTCCAGCAGCTCCGGACCGGCGGCCCGGTGAATGGCGCCGTCCACGCCGCCTCCGCCCAGAAGGGACGTGTTTGCTGCGTTGACCACGGCATCCACCTGCTGCCTGGTGATGTCTCCCTCCACGATCTCCACGTGCGCCTTCATAGAATGTTCCTCCTCGATTGTGTCATCCGGGGCTAAGAATACCACAAGGTGACGATCACGAGAAGTGTCGGGATCTGTGCGGGCCCTTCGCGTGTTGGCCCTTCACGTTGACAAATTCAACCTCCTCCCCTAGAATTCCGGGACTTCCGTTTGAAACCCGCCATGTTCCGTCCCGCGTATTTCAACATGGCGCTTGTTCACGACAGCTCCGCACAAGGAAGTGCGCCGCTTCGTCGGGCGAGAGCTCACCAGGGAACAAGAGGCGTGATGAAACGACTGCTTTATGCACTCGTGGGGCTTGTCTGCCTTGTCGGGATCCTTGCCATCGCCGTGGTATTTTTTGCGGATCCCATGATCACCCGAGCGATCAACGAGGCAGGGCCGCGGTTGTTGCATGTGGACACCCGGGTGGAGGCCTGCCGCCTCTCGCTCCTGAAGGGTGAAGTGACCCTCGAAGGGATTGAGCTGAAGAATCCCGAAGGATTCCGGACGCCCCGCATGGTGTACCTGGAGGAGCTCTCCATCTCGGTCTCACCCGCGAGCCTTCTGGGGGACTGGATTCACGTGCGGGATATCGAGATTCGGGGCGTGGACCTCGTTTACGAGGAGGCCGGTTTCGGCAGGAGCAACCTTTCCGTGTTTGCAGACCGCCTGAAGGAGCGGATGGACCGGAAGGGCCCCTTGCTCGGGGAATCCGAAGCGTCGAATCACACCGCATTGACCATTGACCGCCTTCGGGTGGAAGGGGGACGGGTGACGGTTTCCGCCGTGATCAGCCAGGGAAAGGGAATCGTCCTGCCCCTGCCTCCGTTGGAGGTTCGGGATATCGGCAAGGGGGCCCGTAAGGGTGTGTCCGAGGTCGTGAGCGAGGCCCTTCGCCGCCTCGGTCAGAAGGCTCTGGGAACTACGGGGGGCGCTTTGGGTTTTGATTGAGGCCTGTGCACTCCCTGAATGATCATATTCCGCTTGCTATATCCCGGTTTTTTCAGTATTGACGATCTCGGAAAGATCACGCGACCGCTGTTGCCTGCCGGAATCGCAGGGGCAAATCTCAGGGTTCCGGGCTTTTTCGACTCAATCGGTATTCGTCGGATCGTCGAATTCGGAGGTAGATACAAATATGGTACGATGCGCCATTTGCGGGGTGGAAGTGGAGTCCATCGAGTTGGCGATACAGAGGAACTGGGTGCCGGGATTCTTTGAGTATGATGAGGAACATGGGCCCGCCTGCCCTTCCTGCTCGGAGAGCCTTCTTCGAATGGCCGATGACGGGGAGTACGAGGTCCTGGAGCACTTTCGGGGGAAAATCATTTACCTCGAGGAGGTAGAGGAGGACGTTGAGGAGAATGAGGCGGTTTCTATGGAGGATGTGTTTCTTGGGTTCATCCTGAATTAGTTTCCATTTGTCAGAATCCTGGACGGGTTTTCGTCTAAATAAAGACCCATGCAAAGGGGCCCCTTTCAAAAGGGGCTCTTTTTTTTCAAGATCACGCTTGCATCGGCCGATAACCTATACGAAACCCCGCGAACGGTATCGGATTCGAAAGGGGGGCGCAGGCCTGCGCTCCACTCGTTCGAAGGGATCCGCCCAAGGAAGGACAGGCCGGTTATGGTGACGAACGACGAGATTCTCTCCCAGGAAGATGTGGATGCATTGCTCGAGGGAGCGGGCAGCGGGGAGGAAAAACCCGATCAGGCGGCGGCCCCTGCTGAAGAGTCCGATCGGAAAATCGTCACGGCCTCCTGCGGGCGCTCGGCATCCGAGGCCAGGAATATCCTGGCCGACCTCTGCAAGAAGGCCATGGTCCAGAGGGACCGGGACGTGCGCGTGATCTGGAACGCCCACGGGCTCTTTCCCCTGACCCCCGGGTACAACATGGAGATTCAGGGAAAAACCTATGTGAGCCTGGGTTCGCTCAGCAACAGCCACCTGGTGGTCGGACTCACCGAAGGATAAACCCTGCGCCGTTCCCGGGCACGGGTCCGCGGCATTGAAGACCGGGGGGAGCCGGTTTGTTCAGGCGCTGCCCAACAGGTCTTCGAGGGCGTTTCTCACATCCGGGTACTCGAACGCAAATCCCTCCTTCGTCAGCCTTTCAGGCAGGGCGCGCTGCCCCTTGAGAAGCACGTTTCCGAACTCCCCCATAACAGTCCGGAGGGCGAACCCGGGTACCGGAGGCAGGAAGGCGGGTTTCCCCAGCACGTCGGCCAGGGCCTTCGTAAGCTCCCGGTTCCGAACGGGGTTGGGGGCCGTGCAGTTGACGGGGCCTTGAATGTCAGGGTGCTCCAGCAGGAACCTGTGAATGGACACCAGATCGTGGACGTGGATCCAGGAGAACCACTGGGCCCCCGATCCCAGTGGGCTTCCCAGGTATTTCTTGAAAAGGGGAATCATGCGGGAAAGGGCCCCTTCTCCGCCTCCCAGCACCACGCCGAATCGCAGGAGAGCCACGGATGCTCCCGTCTCCTCCGCCCTCCTCGCCTCGTTTTCCCAGTCCACGGTCAGGCGCGCGAGAAAGTCGCCTCCCGGCGGGCTCTCCTCGGTCAGGTCCTCGTCCCCGCAGAACCCGTAGTACCCGACCGCGGAGGTACTCAGGAAGCGAACAGCCGGGGGGCTCTTGCTTTCCTCGAGGGCGTTCACCAGATTGCGTGTGGTCCGGAGGCGGCTCTCCCTCAGGGTTTCCTTTGCCTTCCGGGTCCAGCGCGTGAAGATGGATGCCCCGGCCAGGTTCACCACAGCGTCGTGAGCAGGGACCTGCTCCTGCCAGGCACCCGGCTCCGTGGGATCGCCCTCCTGAAACTCGGCTCCCTGGGGCAGGACTCGGTCCGGTCGAACAGAGCGGGTGAGCACAGTGACCCGATGCCCTCCCTGGGTCAGGGTCTGCGTCAGGGCGGATCCGACGAATCCGGTCCCTCCGGTCATGAAGATCCTCATGGCGCCCTCCTTTCGGAAATTCGTGTGGGGCTCGGTGAAGAAGCGTGGGGAGTACATGCAACTTCACGCACGCGGCGAAGAAACCCCTCCAGGTCCGTGTCCGCTCGGATTCCGAGACGGGTCAGGGAAAAATCGTAGCGGACCGGGTCCTCCGGCGCGATGCAAAGAAACGATTTCGTGACCTCCAACGCCGCGCGGGCGTCGGCCTGCTTTCTCGTGGTGCCTCCGAGACGCAGACCGATCCGGTGCATGTGCGTGTCCAGGGGCACGATGAGCATGGACGGAGGCACCCGGTCCCACCCCCCGGGATCCACCTCGTCCTTTCGCACCATCCAGCGGAGGTACAGGTGCCACCGTTTGCAGGCACTTCCCTTTTCGGGTTGAGGCAGGAGAAAGCTCGCGCCGGCCCCGGAAGAACGGAGGGCTCGAACAAAAGAGGTGAGGGCCGGGAGAACGGTCTCGTGCTCGGGCCTCAGCCCGGCCAGGAAGCCGTTCTCCAGCGAGCCGTGGCGCCGGATGACAAGGCGGGCGGCCCAGAGCATCCCGGCGATGTCCTCGCCCGTGGAGAACCGGTGCCGAAAGCCTGCGAGGGCAGAGCGAAGCGTGGACAGGGAGGCGTGCATGACGAAGTCGAAGGGTGAGGGGCCCAGAACGCCCAGCGCGGTGGAGACGCTCCGCAGGATCTGGGCCACACGCCCGTACGCCAGAGAGGACGCCACCAGCCCGGCAACCTCCCGGTCCCGAAGGTCCGTGTAGGCATAGAGGAACTGAAGGGGATCGGGGCAGGCGAAGCACCGGCGGTTGTATGTCCGGTAGAGGTCGTCCAGGGCGGTTTTCAAGGGCGGGGAAAAGCGGTTTCTAAAGGCGTTTGGCGTTGCGGGCGTCATGGCGACCCCCTAGCGCCTCCTGTTTTTGACATCGTACATGGCCTGATCCGCCCGTTCCAGAAGGCTTTCGGCCGAATCCCCCTTCTGAGCCATGGAAATCCCGGGGCTGACGCCCACGGTGATGTCCCCACGGGCGTGGGATGTGAATCGAAGGCGCTGCAAATGTTTCATGAAGGTCATGATCTTGTCGCGGGCCAACTCCCGGCTCAATTCCTCGATCAGGACCACGAACTCGTCCCCGCCGTACCGGGCGATGAAGTCGCTCTTTCGAAAGGTGCTTCGAAGACAGTCGGCCACCTTTTGAAGGACCTTGTCCCCGGCCACATGGCCGAACGTGTCATTGATGTCCTTGAACCGGTCCACGTCGAAGAGCACCAACGCGAACGGACGTCCCCCGTTGCGGAAGGTCTCGAGCGCAACCCTTATGCGCTCGTCAAAGGATTTCCGGTTGTAAAGCCCTGTGAGCTCGTCTCTCGAGGCGGCCACCTCCGCCTGCTCGGCCCGCTGACTCATCTCCCGCGCGTCCTTCTCCACCTCCTGGATGCGTCGGGTCAGGGACTCGATGTTTTCCTGGAATCGCTCGACCCGGCTCATCTCCTCCTGCTTCCGGTGCGATATGATCTCCTTGATGTTGTCGATCTTTCGAATGACGGCCTGCTTGATCTCGCTGACGGTCGTGTGAAGGTCGAAGGACTCCACGATGGTTCCCACCTCGCGGTTCACTTCCATCTCGAAGTACTCGATCTCCTTGACGCGTCCGTCATGGCCCCCGAACTCATCGGAAAAGGTTTTTTCCAGTTCCTTCACGTGATCGAGGAGGGTGAAGAGGGTGTTGCTGATTTCCCGGAAGTCGCCGGCAATGTTCTCCTTGAGCCCTTCCAGAAAGGACATGAACGCCTTGGACGGGCCGGAGAGATCCAGGTTTTCCACATCCCCGGAGCACACCAGGTGGATGCCATCGGCCTGGGACTCCAGTTGGGGCCGAATGGGATAGAAGTCTTCCAGGAGGGTCACCATGATTCGACGGAGGATTCGGCAGGCCTCCACAAAGCGCGCTTCGGATTCGTCAAGGCCGGAAAGCGTTCCCTCCACGGTCTCGGGTTCCTCCTCGAGGAGGAGAAGCCGGTTCTTGAGGCGATCCAGCTCGGCTTCGAGCGCTGCCGAGTCGAGCGGGTCGTCGGGATGGGTCTTTCGCCGGAGGACCTCCACGTGCTCGGCGATCCGGGAATCCGAGGATGCGCACGTGGCCAGGGCCTGAATGATCCGGGCCAGAAGCTCCCTCTCATCCTGGTGGGTTCGGTCCAGGTCCAGGTAGTCCTGCTTGAGTCGTTTGAGTTCGTCGTCTGCACCGCGGGCCATATGCCTTCTTCCTCCTCACCCCTCCATGGAAACTCACATCGTCCTAGTCGGTCGGCCCTTGATCCGCAAGGGTGAACCGCCACTTGCAGAAGAGATTGTCCCGACGCGGCTCCGGGGGGGCGAACAGGCATTCCACGCGAATGCGCTCGTCGATCTCCCGGGCAAAGCTCTCGAACTCCCCGCGGTGCATGTCCCGGCAGTCGAACTCCTCGAGCCCCCGCCTCAGGCGCGCCTCCTGGGTGGGGCAGGAGGGGATCGAAATGAGGACCTCATCTTCCTTTTCCTCCACATGATACCCCACCAGGACGGACCATGGAAAGTACTTCTGGGCCTTGACAAACCCCTTCAGACCTCGCTCCTGAACGCCGAAGCGTTTCTTGAGGTCGCGGGCCGCCATTCCCGCGACCGTCCCCCAGACCTGCTCGTTGAGCCGTTCGGCCGTGGGTTGATCAAATCGCTCGCCGATCTTGATGAACCAGAAGGCGTCCATGACCCGATAGTGCCAGAGCAGAAAGGCGATGTAGCTTCGAAGCTCCGGTGCATCCATTGACTCGAAGATTTCCAGATCCATGCGCAGCCTCCTTGGGATTCGAGATGATTTCGGAAATACCCCGTTCGTACCGATCACTTCCGCTTTCGGATCGGAACGTAGTCCCTTTCCTTGGGGCCCGTGTACACCTGGCGCGGCCGGTGGAGCTTCCAGTCCGGATCGTCGATGCTCTCCTTCCACTGGCTGATCCAGCCCGGAAGCCGGCCGATGGCGAACATGACCGTGAACATGTTCGTGGGGATGCCCATGGCCCGCATGACGATGCCGCTGTAAAAGTCCACGTTCGGGTACAGGTTGTGATCCACGAAGTACTCATCCTCCAGGGCCACCTCCTCCAGCCGACGGGCGATGTCCAGGAGCGGATCGTGGATCTTCTGTTTTTCGAGCACGATATCTACCACCTTCTTCATGATCCGCGCCCGCGGGTCGTACGTTTTGTAGACCCGGTGCCCGAAGCCCATGAGACGGAACGGGTCGTTCCGGTCCTTGGCCCGCGCAATGAACGGGGCAGGGTCGCCGCCGTTCTCCTGAATATTGTTGAGCATCTCCACCACGGCCTGGTTGGCCCCGCCGTGAAGCGGGCCCCAGAGGGCGCAGATGCCTGCCGAGATGGCTGCGTAAAGGTTCACCCGGGCGCTTCCTACGAGGCGCACGGCCGCGGTCGAGCAGTTCTGCTCATGATCGGCGTGCAGGATCCAGAAGACGTTCAGGGCGTTGGCAATGTCCGGGTCCAGCTCGTAAGGGCGGACAGGGCTGTCGAACATCATGTTCAGGAAGTTGGCCGCGTACGTGAGATCCGGTCTCGGGTAGACGATCTCGTGCCCGCGGGAGAGCTTGTAGGAGAACGCGGCCATGGTTCGGATCTTGGAGAGGAGCCGCGAAAAGGTCATGCTGATCTCTTCCTCCTCCGAGCGCTCCGGAAGCTCCGGGTAGAATGCCCGCAGAGCGTTCACCATGGAGGAGAGGATGCCCATGGGGTGGGCACGCCGGGGGAAGTTGTCGAAGAAGTGGATCATGTCCCGGTGGACGAGGCTGTGGTCGTTGAGCAGAACGGAGAACTGGGTGAGCTGATCGCGCGTGGGGAGCTCCCCGTTGATCAGGAGGTAAGCGGTCTCCACGAAGGTGGAGCGCTCGGCGAGCTGCTCCACGGGGTACCCCCGATAGCGGAGGATCCCCTCCTCCCCGTCCATGAAGGTGATGCTGCTCTTGCAGGCCCCGGTGTTGGCGTATCCGGGGTCCAGGGTGATGAGCCCTGTCTTCTTGCGAAGCTGGGTGATGTCGATCGCACGCTCGTTCTCGGTCCCTTGCACAATGGGAATATCGAAGGTCTTGCCGTCGAGGATCAGTTGGGCCGTGTCTGACATGGTGTGCTCCTTCCTTGGTTGATAAAGCCCCGCCCGCGTTCACCCGTCCCACCTCCTCATCACGCCGATGCGAGGGAAACACCCACAGGAAAACGCTCCCGTGCCCGGGGTCGGGAAAACGAAACGCCGGGTCGGCCGCGTTCGCTCCTCTGGGAGATACCGGATGAAGGCTTGGGCCGGGCGGAGGGGAGCGGGACGAGCCTCGCTCACCCATGGGACGCGCCGGGTGCGATGCAGGGCAATCAAGCGATTCGGGAGCGAGACGGCTCACATCAAGAGCGGGTCCGCATTCCCGATTCCGCTAAAATTTAAGCGTCACATGTTATCAAAAAACAGTGCCGTCTTCCACCGCAAAAATCGAGTTATCCCCTGTTCCTGCCAAGTCGAGGGGAAGAGGCACCTGCGAGCGAGGCCCGGTTACACCCTCCTCACGCGGATCATGTTCGTGGAGCCTGGGACCCAGAACGGATGTCCGGCCGTGACCACGAGGAGGTCCCCAGCTGATACGCATCCGTGTTGAAGGGCCTCCTGGACCGATGCCTGGATCACGTCATCGCCGCCACCGAAGGGTTCGGTGTGGACGGGGTGGCAACCCCAGTAGAGCGCGGCGCGGCGAACGGCTGCAGGGTTTGGGGAAAGGGCGATGATCCGCTGCCGGGGGCGGAATCGAGAGACGTGTTCGGCGGTCTTTCCCGAACTCGTGGGGGCCACGATGGCAGAGGCGCCGAGGTGGTCCGCCAGCACGCATGCAGCGTGGGCCACGGACTCGGAGACGGTGTCCTTTGGCGTTTGGCTAAGGTACCATGCGTGGGGAAACGAAGCCTCTGTGGCCTCCAGGATTCGGACCATAAACCGCAGGGACTCCACAGGGTACTTGCCGCTCGCCGTCTCCTCGGAGAGCATGACGGCGTCCGTTCCATCCAGGACTGCGTTGGCCACATCCGTGGCCTCGGCCCGTGTGGGGCTGGGAGAGTCCACCATGGAGCGGAGCATCTGCGTGGCCGTGATCACGGGCTTGCCCCGGTTGTTGGCCTGCCGAATGAGGCGTTTTTGAATCCCAGGGACACGCTCCAGAGGGATCTCAACTCCCAAATCGCCGCGTGCCAGCATGATACCGTCCGAAACCTCTAGGATGGCGTCCGCTTCTTCTACCGCCTCGTGCTTCTCGATTTTGGCGATCACAGGTGTGTCCAAACCCTGGCTTCTTATGAGTTCCTTGACATCGAGCACGTCCTGGGCCCGTCGTACGAAGGACAAAGCTACGTAATCCACGTCGTGCTGAAGCCCGAAGAAAAGGTCCTCGCGGTCCTTATCCGTGAGTGACGGAACCCGCAGCGTTCCTGCGGGTAAGTTGATTCCCTTTCTGGACGTGAGCAGGCCGCCCGTGATCACCTCGCAATGGATCTCGAGGCCTGCCACATGGCGCACGATCATCTCCATGAGACCGTCCGCCAGGAGAATGCGATCCCCGGGTTGCACCTCTTTCGCAAGACCGGGGTACGAGACGGACACCCTTTCCAGGGATCCAGCAACGGACTCGCCTGTGAGCACGAAGCGTTCCCCGGCCCGAAGAAAAATACCCGGTTTCGGGACACTGCCAACCCGGATCTTCGGGCCCGCCAGATCCTGAAGTACGGCCGCTGGATGCCCGGTTTCGCGGGAGGCCTTTCGAATCTGAAGAATTTTTTCCAGGTGTGCATCGCGATCCCCGTGGCTGAAGTTCAGCCGCGCAACATTCATTCCGTTCTCCATTAGGGAGCGGATTCCCTCCAGTGAATCACTGGCCGGGCCGATGGTGCAAATGATCTTAGTTCCGGGCATGTCGCACGCACCTCCTTCGTACGCCGAGCTGTTGGAGGATCAGGCCGCTCACGATGAGGACCAGCCCGGCATAGGTCGAGGCGAGGATGTCCTCGCCCACCAGGAAATGGATGAACACCAGGGAGAGAAAAGGGGAAATGAAGATCAGGTTTCCGATGCGGGCGGCGCTCGCCGTGAGCTTGAGCGCGGTCAGCCAGAGAACGAACGTGAGCCCCATCTCGAAGACGCCCACGTAGGCCGCACCGAAAATCCCCCGGGGGTCGGTGGGCCACGGGTCCGAGAAAAGCAGCACGTAGACCAGGATAAAGGCAAGACCGAAGAGGAAGTTGAGCAGGAGGCCGGCCACGGGATCGCGGTGGTCCCGGGTGTTGTAGATCCAGTAAAGGGCCCAGATCACGGTGCTTCCCAGGGCAAGCCCCACCCCGAGGGGGTCGGCGAAGTGAAGGCCCGACAGATCTCCGCGCGTGGAAATGACCACCACGCCGGCGTAGCTCACTGCGGTGGCCACCCCGTCCATGAGCGTGAGACGTTGATTGAGCAGCGGAATGGAGAGGAGGGCGAGGGCGATGGCCCAGGTGTAGTTCAAGGGCTGGGCCTCCTGGGCCGGCAGGAGATCGTATGCCTTGAACAGGACCAGGTAGTAGAGGAAGGGGTTCATGAACCCGAACGCGGCCGACTGCAGGTAGACCCTGGCAGGGTAGGAGATAAGGAGCCGAAGCTGCCCCCGGACGGCCAGGACTAAGAAGAGCGTCAGGGTCGAGACCAGGCTCGAGTAGAGCAGGAGCTGGGGCGGCTCCAGGTACCGCAGCGAGAGCTTGAAGGCGGAAGCCACGGTGGACCACAGGAGCACGGCCGAGAGCCCGAACAGGACCGCTTTTTTGGAATCGTGCATGAGACCTCGCAGGTGCCGGGTGCGCCCGCGCAAAAGGCCGTCAGGCCGATTCGGGCGCGAGACGGCAGGGTACGGCCCGCCGCACCTGAATTCGATCGAGGTCGAGGCGGACGTCGTAGGCCAGGACCTCCACGCCACGGGCCGCGGCCTTTCGAAGCTCGGCGCCGTATGCCGGATCGATCCCGTCCGCCGGGGCGAACCGCTTCGCGTCCATGCGCTGGATCAGAAAGAAGATCACGGCCCGGTGGCCGGCCCGCACCAGGTCCTGCAGCTCGACCAGGTGCTTGAGGCCGCGCGTGGTGACGGCGTCCGGAAAGGAAGCCGTGCCCCCCTCCACCAGCGTGCAGTTCTTGACCTCCACGTAGCAGCGCTCGTCCCCGCGTTCCAGCAGGAGATCGATACGGCTGTGCTGACCCACCTTCACCTCCGGGTGCACCTGCGCGTACCCGGCCAGCTCGGAAATGACATGCTCCTCCGCGCCCTGGCGCACGAGGCGGTTGGGGACCAGGGTGTTCACCCCCACCAGGGAGTCGGGCATATGAATGATCTCCCAGGTGTAACGCAGCTTTCGGCGGGGATCGTTGTGGCGGGAGAGGTACACGGGCCGACCCGGCTCGGAACACGTGTGCATGCTCCCGGAGTTGGGGCAGTGAGCGGTCACCACGTGCCCGTTTCGAAGCTTCACGTCGGCCAGGAAGCGCTTGTACCGCCGAATCAGGGTGCCCTGAATCAGGCGGGGCCACGGCAGGCCGGGGTATGGGGCGAGCTTCGCCATCCGTTGCTTACTGCTTCCGAGACTTGATGTAGCCCCACTCCACGAGGCGCTGGTAGGCATACTGGGCCGGGTCACCGCTGGAGACCTGTTTGAGGTAGCTGTAGTAGGCCTGGGCAGCGTCCTTTTTGCGCCCCATGCCCTCCAGGGAGAATCCCAGGAGAAAGACGGTGTTCGGGTTTCCGGGGAGCCGCTTTTCGTAGGCCGCAAATTCCTCGTGGGCACCGTCGAAATCGCGCTCCATGAGCCGGGAGACCCCGCTCACGTTGTAGGCCCTGGCCTCTCCCGGGTAGACCTGCTGGGCCTTTTCCGCGTAGGAACGGGCGTCGGCATACCGCTTGCGGGCCACCTGGCACTCGGCCATCTTGACCAGGGCCGTGTAATCCCGGGGAGCGACCTCGAGGGCGCGGCGGTAGTGCCCTTCGGCACCGCGTGGGTCCTTTTTGGACAGGGCCTTGTCCCCTTCCTGCATGGACACTACGGCGTCCCGGATGGTGCGGAGGCGCGCTGTGTGGTCCATGTATCTCTCCCGGTAAACGGGACGGCCTCGGTCCGCCTGGTACCGGGTCTCCACCAACTGCCGGGCCCGGGCATACCGCTCCTTTCCCATGGGGTGGGTGGCGAAGAGGAGCTGAAAGGCGTTGGACCCCCTCCCGGACTCCTTGTTCAGCATCTCCATCAGGCCCAGCATGCCGTCCGGGCTGTACCCCGCCCGCCTCATGTACTCCACGGCCAGTGCGTCCGCTTCGCGCTCGTTGTCGCGGCTGTACTTGGCGAGGAGCGCTCCGGCGCCGATCCCGGTCAGACCGGAGACAAGGTCGCCCAGGAGGGAATCGCCCACGGACGCCACAGAGGAGAGACCTCCTGCGGCCGCGGAAATCAGCATGTTCCGGGACATCTGCTGTGCCGTGTGACGGGAGTTTACGTGACCCAGCTCGTGGCCCAGGAGCGCGGCGAGCTCCGCCTCGCTCTCCAGCTCGAGCAGGATCCCCCGGGTGCAGGCGATGGTCCCGCCCGGAAACGCGTATGCGTTCACGTACGGGGCGTTCACGCAGTGAAGGTTGTAAGGCATGTCGGGGCGGTGCGTGAGGACCCCCATGTCATGGCCCGTGCGGTGGATGTACGCGTCCAGGTCCCGGTCCTGGGTCACCCCGTAATCCGCCGAGAACTGGTGGGGGGAGTTGGTTTTGTCGATTTGAATCTCGTCCCGCTCGCTCACGAGCATGAGCTGGGATTCCCCGGTCACCGGGTTCACGGCGCACCCTGCGGCTGCGCCGGCAGCGGCCAGGCTCATCCACCGAATGAACTCGCGGCGGTCCATCCGCGGTCCCCCGACCCCTGGTGAGAACGGCAATGCCATGGAAGCCTCCCTGCGGTCCTTCACCGCCTACAGTCCCTCGGAGCGGTAACGTCGGACCAGATCGTTGTACTCCTTGTACCCTTCACGCACCCACCAGAGCTGCCCTTCCGTGGGCGGCCCCTTGATCTTGCCGGGCACTCCGACCACCAGGGAACGATCCGGTACGATCATGCCCTGGCCCACCAGGCAGCCGGCTGCCACGATGCACTCGCTCCCGACCTCGGCGTCGTGAAGCACGGTGGCGTTCATGCCGATCAGGACGTCGCTCCCGATCCTGCGGCAGTTGAGCACGGCTCCGTGCCCGATGAGGACACGGTCCCCGATCTCCACGTCTCCGGACGCGGGGGAAGGGGTCCCGGAGTGAATCACGCAGTTGTCCTCCACGGAGACGTTTCGGCCGATGCGAATGCGGCCGAAGTCGCCACGAATGACCGCGCCGGGCCAGATATTGGATCCCTCGCCGATCTCCACGTCGCCCACCACGTAGGCCGCCTCGTTCACATAAGCCGATTCGGCGATTCTGGGTCGTTTTCCGTCGAATGCTCGTATCATGTGCAAACTCCGCCTCGAACAGGGCCTCCCTTCAACCTGCCATGGCTTGGAAGGTCGTTCAGCCCCGGCCGCTTTGAGAGAAGGTCGATTCCTGGAATGCAGCGGCTGCAGCTCCAGGGGTGAATGCAGGCATTATAGAACGGGAGCAGTCACGGTCAAGCGGCTTTCAAGGGGTCGAGGCCGGCCCTTGTCAGGGAGCCGCTCGAAGGCGGCGGGCCACATCGGCCTCCCGGACACCTCGAGGAGACACCAGCCAGATGCGCTGTATCCGCCCGGGATCGATCCGTCGAATCGTCCTGATGAGGAGGGTGGTGAAGCGCAACGGGTCCAACCGGCCGTGTACGCATCCGAGCATCTCCAGCGAAAGGGCCTCGATTCCCCGCTCTTCCGAAGCCCGCAGGGCCCCCTCGAGGGCCTCGGACACCCACGACTCCCGCCAGGTCGGGTCCTGGTTCACGTCGTGGACAATGGCCAGTATCCGGTAGGGCCTGCGCCCGCTGATCCGCACGCTCCCGGGGACCTCGGGCCGGGTCTCGATGAGCCGCGTCATGAGACGGATGGGGTCCTCTTCGGGCTCGCACACGGTGGGCCTTGCGCTCATCACGAGGAACGTGTCCTCCTCCAGGACACGCGCCTGCACGGGAAAAGGCGGTTTGTGCTCCGGCGCCACGACCACGGAAACCGATCCGATCCTCGCCGTGGGATCCTGTCCCCCGGAGAAGACCCGAAGCCCGGAACGGCCCGTTTTGTTCTTCTCTGCCATAGTCCATTCAGGACCGCTTGAAGCGGATGCGCAGAATGCCGTCCTGGAAATCGGTGGACGTGATGCGAAACCCCTCGATCTCGGCCGTGGAGTGCACGTGCGGGCCGATGCAGGGGCAGGCGTCGTAATCCCCGATACGCACGATGCGGATCTCCTCGCCCGTATCCGCAGGAAGGCGCCCCAGGTCGAAACGTTCCTCGCATGCCTCCCGGCGCAGGTACTCTTCCGTGACCGGCAGGTCATCTCGAATCACCAACTGAACCGCATGCTCGATACGAGAGACCTCTTCCCCGGTCAGGGGGCGCTCGAACCGGTAGTCGCACTTGCTCTTCTTGGTTTCGATGTGGGCGTTCACGCAACGGCCGCAGCCGAACAGGCGGACCATGGTCTGGTTCAGGATGTGCTCGGCCGAGTGCATGCGGGGATCCATCTGCTTTTTCACACCGAATGCCTCCACGCCAGGTCGGGGTTCGTTTTCTGCGAAGGAGAACGGATTCCTTTCGCCGGTTCAGTGGACCTTGCCCAGGAATGCCGATGTTCGCGGGTTTTTCGGGTTGGAGAAGATCTCGTCGGGGACGTCTTCCTCTACGATCATGCCGTCGTCCATGAAGATGACCCGGTCGGCCGCCTCCCGGGCAAAAGCCATCTCGTGGGTCACCACCACCATGGTCATGCCCTCCCGGACCACCTGGCGCATGACCTCGAGGACCTCCCCCACCAGCTCGGGGTCCAGGGCGCTGGTGGGCTCATCAAAGAGCATGACCTTGGGCGTAAGGGAGAGGGCCCGCGCAATGGCCACCCGCTGCTTCTGTCCGCCGCTGAGCTGATCCGGGTGGACGTGGGCTTTGTCCTTGAGCCCCACCTTGGCCAGCAGTTCCATGCCCAGGCGCTCCGCTTCCTTCCGCTGCACCTTGCGGACCTTGATCGGGCCGAGGGTTACGTTTTTGAGAGCGGTCATGTGGGGGAACAGGTTGAACTGCTGGAACACCATGCCCGCCTCGGTGCGTATGAAGTTGATGTCCGTTTCCCGGGCGTAGAGGTCGTGCCCGTCCACGATGATCGTCCCGGACGTGATCTCCTCGAGGCGGTTGATGCACCGGAGAAGGGTGCTCTTCCCCGAGCCGCTGGGGCCGATGACCACGACCACCTCCCCGGGGCGAATGTGCAGGTTGATGCCCTTGAGGACCTCCAGGTCGCCGAAGCTTTTGTGCAGATCTCGAATCTCGATCACGTTTTGATTTCCAGTCTTCGTTCCGTGAGGCTCAGGACCCACGAAAGACTCAAGGTGAGGACGAGATACATCAGGGCCACGGTAAGCCAGACCTCGAAGGCGCGGAAGTTCACGGCGATGATCTCCTGGCCGGTCCGCGTGAGCTCTCCGACCCCGATCACCACGAGGAGCGACGTGTCCTTGAGGCTGATGATGAACTGGTTTCCGAGGGGCGGGATCATCCGCTTGAACGCCTGGGGCCAGATGACGTACAGGAGGCACTGGGCGTGAGAAAGGCCGATGGAGCGGCCGGCCTCGGTCTGTCCCCGGTTCATGGACTGGATGGCCCCCCGGACGATCTCGGCGATGTACGCGCCCGAGTTGATGGCGATGGCCGAGATGCCCGCCGCGATCGGAGGGACCCGCATTCCCAGGACCATGGGCAGCCCGAAGTAGAGGAACAGGACCTGCACCATCAGGGGCGTTCCCCGGATGCTCTCGACGTAGGCGGCCGAGATCCCATACAGGAAGCGGTTCCGGGAGGTTTTCCCGAGCCCGGTGAACGTCCCCAGTATGAACCCGATCACCAGCCCGAAGAAGGTGATCAGAATGGTCAGCTTGACCCCGGTCAGAAGGATCGGCACGGATTCCCAGATGACGCTGAACTTGAATTCGAAGCCCATGTCGTTCCTTTCACGGCAGGCCGGCGCCGGAGACGGCCACAGGGCGCGTCATGACGTTCTCGGCCTCGGAGCGTAACGCCCCATCCGCTGGCCCGAAAAGGGCGTTTTCTGCGGCGGGGCGGTACCGCTCCTCTGGTCTTCTTGCAGCAAGGGGATTCGGCTCTTGCCCGGAAAGGGCATTTCTCGAAGTGTAAAGCCCCCTGAGGCAAGAAACCCGGTGTGGACAGAGGTTACTTGGGCGCCTCTCCGAACCACTTCTTGTAGATCTCGGCGTAGGTCCCGTCTTCCATGAATTTCAGGATCGTGATGGAGACCTTCTCCCGGAGTTCGCTTCCCTGGGGAAAGGCGATGCCGTACGGCTGACCTTCGTACAGGGGTCCCACGTTCTTCACGGCCCCTTTGCCTTCGGTTTTGATGTAGTAGAGAATCGCGGGCTTGTCGAAGATCACGGCATCCGCACCACCGCTCCGAAGCTCCATATAGGCCCCATCGATGTTGGGGAACAGCTTGATGTCCTTGGTCTTGATCTTCTTGGCAAAGTCCGCGCTGGTCGTGCCGAGCTTCGTGGCCACCACCTTGTCGCCCAGGTCCTCGATGCCGCCGATGCCCTTCTCATCGGCTCGGACCATGAGCAGGAGGCCCGAGTCGTAGTAAGGGAAGGCAAAGTCCACCACTTCCTCTCGTTTGCTCTTGATGGTCATACCGGCAATGGCCGCATCGATGTTTGCGCTCTGGAGCGCCGGAATGAGGCCGTTGAAGTCCATGGGCTGAAGCTCGTACTCGAGCCCCAGGTCCTTTGCAATCGCGGCCCAGAGATCGATGTCAAAGCCCGTGTACTTTCCGTCGGGCCCCTTGAACTCGAAAGGCATGAAGTTGGTGTCGCATCCCACGGTCAGGGGCTTGGCCTGTGCCATTCCCACCCCCAGGAGGAGAACGAACAGCAACGCCAGAAAAATGCGGAAACTCTTTTTCATGGTACTCTCCTTTTCGTTACAAGAATCGATCTTCTCTTCATCTCGGGACGAAAAGGCCGTCCCGAAGTCACCGAACAAATCATCCTATCCCACCGACCCGAAGCTGTCAAACGCGTTCACCGCGTAGCGCGCGCCTGAACGACATTTCCTTCACCGGACCACCCGGTTCCGATCTCAGACGGGAAGGACATCACGTCAGGGGTGAGAAAGAAGGATTCGATTCACGCCTTCTTTCACAGGAGAAACGCGGCGGGTGGAGGGAGTCGACAGGGCTTTTTTGAGAAACTCGGGACGTGTTCCGGTATGGGAAGGGTTGGAACACGGAATCCAGCGGGTCATGCTCTCGTGATCATGCGGTTCCGGAGGGGATGGAAAAGACCATCCCCTCCGGTTTGCTTTGCGGCAGCGCTACCTTATGGTCAACTTAGGCTGACCCCAATCGGTTACGGCCTCGTAACGCACGGTCGAAGGGTTGGCCTTGACGATCCGCATCGCCGAAAGAGGGCAGTGATCGGTGTCCGAATAGGTGATGTTTCCCGTAATTCCGCCGGTGTCGAAGTCCTTCATGGACTCCAGGGTCTCGATGAGTTTCTTCCTGGTCAGGTCCTTTCCGCAGCGCTTGATGGCTTCCACCATGATGATGGCATTGACGTGGGAAAGAATGTAGTACCGTGGGGGTACCGTGTCGGCCGGGTTGTTTTGGTACCAGAGCTCCATCATTTTTTCCATGCTCGGAGCGCCTGTCTCGCCCGGAAGGGCCGTGTATTCCGTGGTGTAGAAATTGGCCGCTGCATCCCCTGCCACCTCGATCACCTGCTCGAAACGCGTGTTGGCTACTGCCAGGATCGGCACGTTCAAGCCGACTTTCATGGCTTCCTTCAGGAACATGATGCTGTGTGAAGGAATGGTTGTCATGAAGACATAG
Source organism: Desulfobacteraceae bacterium (assembly GCA_050115555.1). Taxonomy (GTDB): domain Bacteria; phylum Desulfobacterota; class DSM-4660; order Desulfatiglandales; family HGW-15; genus JASFQI01. The sequence continues at coordinate 207 of JASFQI010000049.1, read as the reverse complement.
TCCGGTTTCGCCGCCTTGATGTTGTGGACCTGGGCACTGAGGTCAATGACGCTGCGGCTGTATTTTTCAGTGGCCACCACGTTGAGGCCGTACTTTTCCACCGCCGCATCGAATCCCTTTTTCCCCTCCATGCCGAACTCGTCATCCTGGTAGAGAAGGGCGATTCGGGGGTCTTTTGCACCAAGCGTAAAAAGAGCGTATTCGATG
>JASFQI010000048.1:0-20332 GCA_050115555.1 Desulfobacteraceae bacterium | reverse complement strand
CAGCGGCCGGGTTGCATGAATTGCCTAACGTGGTGTTTGCATTGACGATCCCGGAATCCAGCACGTTGCCGTCAGCCGACTGGCGGCAAGGATGGCCTACGCACCACATCCGGTCCGGTTCTTCTTCGGGCGCAACCATAACCTCGCAATTACGGCTGGACATGGCCAGACCGCTGCCGTCGATCTTAAAGCCGGCGCCGTCAATGGTGATATACTCGTTGCCGACGATCAGGCCGTGACGGGTGGAGCAGGTCAGGTCGGCAGTCAGGGTATAGGTATAGGGACCCGCGCCTTGCACGCCGCCAGAGCCGCCAACGACGACGTCGCCGCAACTGCACGTCGTATCGGTAACGCCGTCAAAGTCCGTATCTCCGCAATTGGCCGCCCAAGCGCTGCTCATGCCCGCTGAGAAGACGAGCATGAAGGCCAGCATCACGGCCATGCCGTTCCATGTTCCTTTCAACGTTTTCCTCACCTTTCATCCCTCCTTGTTATCCTGAACAATACCATAAAGTGGTTGATATCCTCCCGGTTTCTTTTTTTCTTTGTTTGAATGTATCGCCTCCTTTCATTATTACGATGTTCATTTTCCTGTCTTCGCACCGCCGGGGACGGCCGGGAATCCCTTCCCCGCCGGGGCTACTGCAATCGTGTTGCAATAGCGATAACATGGGGGATGACCTCTGTAAATAGCCCGACTTCCGCGATTTTCACTGATTTGCCAAAAAAATGCGGAACGGGCTTCTTTTTGGGAGAATGCATCCTCGGCGCGATGTGTTTCGCGCCGGAAGACGTATTGTTTCGACAGGGAGGAAAAAATCCATGACAGCAGGTCTTTTCAGGGGCCGATGACCGTGGAGATAAAGCATCCCCCGGCCGCGGCCGTGTCTGCGTCCGTTCCTTCCATCGTGACCGCGTACCCGGCTCCCTCGCCGCCGATGACGCTTCCGGGAGGCAGGCCGGGCCCGGCCGGGTCCACGATCACGCTGTTGGCCGTTATGTCCGCGTCCCCGACCCCGCCGTCCTGGAGGGTCAGGGTCACGGAACCGTCCGCCTCGAAGACCGCGTCTTCGGAATGGTCCTGCCAGCCGTTGAGTCCGTCGTACTTGTACCACCCGGTGTCGGCCGGCAGGGACGCGGAGAGATAGGCGACCACCTGGGCCTCGGCGCCGGGGGCGTTCACCCTCACCTTGAACGAAACGATCCCCAGGGCCAGGTTCTCGGGCCGGCCGGTGCTGTCTGCAATGGCCGCCGGGTCGATGGAGTAAATCGACAGGATCTCGGTGGCATTGCTGTTCACCGGGATTTCCACGCACATCTGTCCCTCCCCCACCGCGGTGTTGACGCATTTGATCCGATCAGGTTCGTTGATGTCCGGGATCCCGTTTTCGTTCAGGTCCACCGTGGAATCCACTTCCTGTTCGTCCGGGATGCCGTTGCCGTCCGTATCCGGTCCCGGGACCAGCCCCAGGGCCGGGTTGCCCGCCACTGCGTCGATGTACTTCCCGCACAGCTTTTCGTCCGACCCGTTGTAGTTCTTGACGATCTTCACGAGATTAACGGGGTCGGACACGCCGGACTCCTCGAAATCATAGGAGTCCGTGGTGATCACGCCCCTGTCCGACTGGGAGAGCTCGCCCAGGAGGGTCCATTCTGCGTCCCCGTCCCGTCCCGCGTAGATAAAGGAGGTGCTGTGATCCGAATTTCTGGCTCCCGGGCCCCAGTGGTAGACGATCAGGTCCGTCCCGGGCATGTCGGTCAGGTCCTGGTCGAATGAGAGGATCAAATGCCCCCCCCAGTCGGACCAGCCCGAGGCATACCCGCCCAGGCCGCTCCCATCCAGGATGTCGTAGTCCGGGGGACCGAGGGCGCTCTGCCCGCCGTCGGCTTGGTACGAGGGCCAGACGTTTTTCTGGTCCCGGACCACGGGCATGGACGTGCCGTCGGAATCCTTCCCCCCCACCGCCTCGACAGCGCCCGAGGCATAGACCGCCTGGCCCGTGGAGGCCGCCGCGGTCCGGAAGGAGAAGGGCTCGGACCATTCGGACGGAGTGTCCTGGTCGTCGTAAAACCGGACCCGGCAGGCGTAGTCCGTTTCGGTCTCCAGGAGGAAGAGCGGCACCTCGAAGGAGGTCAGATGGGTTGCGCCGTCCGATTCCATCACCAGGGTGGAAAACGCGGACGTTCCGCTGATCTGCCACTGGGACCGGGTGTGCACGTAACCGCTCCCCGGATCCCAGTGCATGGCGAAGAAACCGGGGGTGAGAGAGGTCTCGGTGGGGTCCCCCGAGGCCAGGGTCACGGTGGGCTGCTCGAGGATGCCCGGGTAATGCCCTTCCACTGCGTCGATGAACATGTCGCAATCACAATTGTTTCCCACGGGGGGGGCGCATGTCGCGTTTTTTTCGATGCGAACCAGGTGAATGCGGTCCACCCCCTGGGCCGAGAAGTCGAACCCGGTGCTGGCGCCCGGGCAGGAATAGGACGGATACCGGTTCAGGGGGCCAAGGGGGATCCAGGTGTTTCCGTCCGAGCTGACCGAGACCACGGTGTCCGAGGTGCCGGGCGTGGTGGACCCCTCCCCCCAGTGGTGGACCGTGAGGTCGGTCCCGGCCCCGTCCTCCAGAAAGGTGTCGAAGCGCAACACCATGGAGCCGGCATACTCGATCCAGCCCGACGCGCCGAGGCCCTCCATATAAAGACAGAAATCCGGAGGCCCGCCCAGGGCGTGCTCCCCCCCGTCCGGCTGGGCCAGTGCATAGGTGAGATACGGCGGGTAGAGTCCAACGACCTCGTCCGCTCCCTCACCCACCGCCAGGACCACCTCCGAGGCGTAGATGGACTCGGCCGAGGCCTGCCCGGGCGCAAGGGCGGCGGCCAGGGCGGCCAGGAGAATCAGGAGGATGATTCGTTTGCAGTCTTTGGAGTATGGGTTTTGTTTCATGGCTGTACGTTCCGGTGTCGGGTGTCGGGTTTCATGTGTCAGGTGCCAGGATTCAGGATTCGGGATTCGGGGTTTGCTGACACCTAACATCTGCTCACTCACTCATGCCGGCTACGGCATCGATGAAGCGGCCCTTGCCCCAGAAGCCGGCGTCCCACTTTTCGATCCGCACGAAAAAGACCCTGTCCAGCTCGCCGATTTCCATGCCGCGCTTTTCAACGATGTGTTCCTCGGTCCCGGGGAGGACCCCCAGAAGGTGCCACTCGGCCGGGGCCTTGGGCTCGGTGCTGACATAGACCCGCGTTCCGCCGGGGCCGAAGTGCCAGATGAAAAGATCGGGCCCGTCCACGTTCCGGATCCCGGTTTTGCAGTCAAAGCCCAGGATGAGGTCCCCCTTTTTCCGGGCCCAGCCGGCAAGCCGCCCGTCCGGCTCGCCCACGGCATACTCGGGGTGAACGCCCTTGGGCGGCGGTTTGGAGGTCACGCCCACCTCCCAGTAGCGGGGCGGCTGTTTCAGGGGCGTGTACCCATGGCTCACGGCGTAAACCAGATCCCCGGCAGGGGAGGGTCCGGGGGCGACCGCTGCAACAAAAAGGGCCGCCAGAAAGGCGATGATTGTCTTGCGCATTTCAATTCTCCAATAAATAGGGCAGGTGGGCAGGTGAACTGCGGAGCAGGTGGGAAAGTGAGAAAAACTCACCTGCTCACTTTCCCGCTTTCTCACTTTCTCCTGTCCGGCCCCGGTTACCGGGACAGCCGGTCACTGGCTGGACACGTAGGTTTCATACATGTCGAGCACTTTCCGGTCGTGCGTGAGGAAATGGTCGTAGCTGGAATCCGATTCCCAGGTCGCGATCCGGGTTTCTAGGTCGGCCATCCTCTGCTGGCATTGTGCATCGATATCAGCGGCCGAGGCCCCCCTCTGAAGCAGGTATCGAACCGTGGGAGGGATTCCTTCGGATGAGGATGCATCCATCTCCACACCCGACGGGGACTCGGCGCCGGTCTGCGTCCCGGCGGCGGCCTGGGCCGCCCCGGTCTCAGCCCCGGTCCCGGTAGATGCCTGGCTCCCGGCGGACGACTGGGCTTGGTTGCCGCCGCCGGCCCCGTTGCCGGAGCGTTCGGGTGAAACGGACGTCGCCCCGGGTGGCAGGGAAGGGTCGGAACCGGAAACCGCGCCGGGATCCGTGGTTACGGGGGCAGTGCCCGGGCGGGTGCGCGACGGGCCGCCGGATCGCCCCGGTGCAGGGGTCCGCCTGGGGCCGGTGGTCTTTGCGGCCGGCCCGACGCCCGGCAAGGTCCGGGTCCCCTGCCGGTAGGTCACCACGGGAGGGGTACCGGCCTCGTAGACAACGGCATAGCTGGAGCCCAGGAGGAGCGCCCGCAGGGTGTCCTCCAGGGTTCGGTCGTAGAGTTCGATGGAGAGGGTCGCAGTGGGAGGCTCCATCAGGTGGATGCTGATGTCGGCGGCAACGGCGATGGTTTCCAGGATGCGCAGCAGGGGTGTGTCATGGGTTATCAGAAAGACCCGGTCGTTGTGATAGGAAAAGACCAGGTCCTCCACGGCCGCCCGGACCGGCCTCGGGTTCATGGAGAGCCCCCAGATCGCGATCCCCAGGAGCCATGCGCCGGCCTGCAGCCTTCGTCTCCGGCCTCGGGAGCGGTGAAATCCTCTGGGACGTGTCCGGGAAAGGTGCATCAGGTCTCTTCGGTGGCGTTCGGCTGATTCAGGTGTTTTCGGAGAATCTTGATCAGGCTCTCGTTGCAGCGGTTGAAGTGTCGCTCGATCGCTTTCAGGCAGAGATGGAAGTGCGATTTCGGGACCCCGCGGCCGGGGTGCCGCCGGCGGGGAAGGCAGGCGAGGCACGGTCCTCAGGGCTCTCCCAGGGGTCTTTTGAAGGTGTAGCCGGCGGGCTCCACCACGAGCTTGTTCCAGGAATCCTCGGCGGTGCCGCCGGCCAGGGTCATCGGGGAGAGGGCCACGAACGTGACAAATCCGGCGATGGTCACGGCCGCCCCGATGGGCCTGGCGCCGATATCCATGAGCAGGAGGCTGTGGTCTTCTTTTACATACGGTTCTTCCTTTTCCATCACCGTCCTGTGCGCGCAGCCCGAAGCGAGCAGGGACAGGGCGACGACCAGGGCCGTGAGGGTCCTTCGAGTCGTTTTCATATGCGACCTCCGTGTTGGGTGGGCTTCAGGTGTCGGGTTTCGGGTGTCAGGTTGCAGGTTTCTGCAGGTATGCTCAATGGCAGTGGGCCGGCCCTGAGGAAACGATTCATCCGTTGGGCCCTCTTCCTCCCTCACACCTGATACATGGCCAGGATGCCGGAGATCAGGGCGAAGGCCACGAAGCCCACGAGAAAGCCCAGAAAGACGATCAGGACGGGTTCGATCATGGCGGTCATGCGCTGGATGTAGGTCTTGAGGATCTTCTCGTGGATGTCCGCGGCAATGCCCAGGCTGTGATCCACGCTGCCCGTTTCCTCGCCCACCGCCACCATGCTGGCCACCATGGGGGGAAAGATGTAGGTCGCCGCCTTGATGGGGGCGGAGAGGCTCTCCCCCCTCAGGATATGCTCCTCCATGGTCTCCACCACCCGTCTCGCCGCCGTGTTGCGGATGATGCCCTGGACGATGCGGAGGGACTCCAGCACGCTCACCCCGCTCCCAATGAGGGTGGAGAGGTTTCGGGTGAACTGGACCACCACGGCGTAGTAGAACACGGGCCCCACGATGGGGGCCCTGGTCTTCAGGCGGTCCACCCAGTAGCGCAGCCCCGGTATGGAGCGGTAGGAGAACCAGGCGAGCCCGCCGAGGAAGCCCGCGGCCGCGAAGAAGTGCCTCCAGTAGACCTTGAACCACTCGCTCATGTCGATGATGAGCTGGGTGCTCCACGGGAGCTTCTGGGCCTTGAGGTTCAAGAGGGGCGTGATCTTGGGGATGACAAACCCCACCAGGAAGGCCACCACACAGACGACCACGATGATCACCACGGTGGGGTAGATGGCCCCGGTGATGAGCTGGCTTCGAAAGGCCGCGTCCTCTTCCAGGTGGGTCGCGATCCTGTCGAGCATCACCCCCAGGGTCCCGCTGGCCTCTCCGGCGTCCACCATGCCGCACACCCTGGAGTCGAAGATCTTGGGGTAGCGCTGAAGCGCCTTGAGGAACGAGGACCCGCCCTGGATGTCCAGGCGCATTCGTCCGATCATCTTCTGAAAACGACGCTTCTTTTCCTGCTCCTCCAGCACGTACAGGGCGTTGACCAGGGTGACGCCCGAGTTGAGCAGGGAGGAGAGCTGGCGGAAGAAGACCGCGACGTCCCCCAGGCCGACCGGGCTCAGGTGATCCAGCCAGGAGATCTCGTAGGAGTCTGCCTCGCTCTCCTTGGCCAGGGAGGCCTCCCGGATGGCGAGGACCATTTTCCGCTGGGCCCTGAGGTCGGCGGCGGCGGTCCGCTCGTCCGGGGCCTCCAGGGTCTGGGAGACCTCGTTTCCCGCGGCGTCCAGGGTGATGTATTCGTATAGGGGCATCGTTAAAATCGAGAAAGTGGGAAAGCGGGAAAGTGAGAAAGACCTGCTCACCTGCTCACTTTCCCACCTGCCTTTCTTAATCCAGCATGGTCACCCGCATGATCTCCTCGGGGGGCGTGATGCCGTGGTTCACCTTGATGAGCCCGTCGGCAAAAAGGCTTCGCATGCCGTTTTTCAGGGCCACGTCCCGAATCCTTTCCGCGGAGGAGTTCTTGACCACCTCCTGCTGGATCTCCCGGTCCACCTGGAAGAGCTCGCAGATGGCGATCCGGTCCTTGTATCCCGTGTTGCGGCAGTACCGGCACCCGGGTCCCCTGGCCCAGGAGGCGCCCTCGGGCAGGGCGTCCAGGCCGAAGCGCTGCAATTCGTCCGGGGTGGGATCGATGGGGGTCTTGCAGTGGGGGCAGCTCATTCGGATCAGCCGCTGGGCCATGATGCCGCACACCGTGGAGCTCACCAGAAAGGGTTCGCAGCCCATGTCCACAAGGCGGGTGAGCGCGCTGGGGGCGTCGTTGGTGTGGATGGTCGCCAGGACCAGGTGCCCGGTGAGGGCCGCCTGAAGCGCGATGACCGCGGTATCCCGGTCCCGGATCTCACCGATCATGATGATGTCCGGGTCCTGCCGCAGGATGGACCGGAGGGCCGTTGGAAAGGTCACCTTCATGGCCTGGTCCACCTGGACCTGGGTCACGCCGTCCACCTTGTACTCCACAGGGTCTTCCACCGTGGTGATGTTGGTCTCTTCGGACCGGAGATAGCGGAGCGTGGCGAAGAGGGTGGTGGACTTACCGGAACCGGTGGGGCTGGCCAGGAGCACGATGCCGTGGGGACGTTTGATCAAGGAGGTGAAGAGCTCGATGTTGTCCGGCTCCAGGCCGAGAGCCGCGAAGTCGGTTCGCTTGTTGTCGGTGGAAAGGAGTCGCAGGACCGCCTTTTCACCGTAGATGTTGGGAAGGACGGAGACCCGGATGTCCACGCTTTCCCCGTTTTTGGTATAGGTGAGGGCCCCGTCCTGGGGGGACCTCTTTTCCGCGATGTTCAGGTTCGAGAGGACCTTGATCCTGGAGATCAGGGGAGGGGAGATCTCCTTGGGGTGGGTCTCGATCTCCCTCAGCACCCCGTCCACACGGAACCGGATCCTGAGCTGGTTCTTGCCGGTCTCGAAGTGGATGTCGGACACCCTTTCCCGCACGGCCTTTTCGATGATCCCGTCAACAAGCTTGATAATGGCGGCGTCTTCCGAGAGGTCGATACGGGTTTCTTCACCATTATAGATTTCCTTCAACACCCCCGTGATCCTGGAGGTGGTGGAGAGGCACACGGTGCACGGCATGCCCGTGAGGCGCTGGAGGTTGCCCTTGACCTGGGCGGAAAGGGGGATGTCGCAGGCGATGTGGAGCTTGCCGTCCTCCACCCGCAAGGGGACCGCGTTGTACCGCCTGGCCAGGGGCTCGGCGATGAGGTCGCTCGCATTGCACCCGATGTCCGAGGACTCGAGATCGATGTACTCCAGATCGTGGCTCGTGGCCAGGGCCTGGGCCACGTCCTCCTGGGTCACGTAGCCCAGCTTGAGCAGGGCCGCGCCCAGGCGCTCCTTGACCCTCGCCTGCAGCTTGAGGCCTTCTTCGAGCTGGGCCTGGTTGATGACGCCCAGCTCCACCAGGGCCTGGCCCAGGAGCTTGACCTGGCGGGCCCCGGGTCCGGGCGTGGAGGGCCTTGTATTTTGTTTGTTCAGCATGATCTTATTCTCCCGTCACTTTTAACGCAGCAGCCGTTCCACATAGTTCACGTCCCTGGCGTTGCCGAGCACGGTCTCCCTATCGATTTTGCATTCCTTGTAGAGCCTGACAAAGGAATGCTCCATGCTCTGCATCCCCTGGTTGGCCCCGGTCTCGATCACCGAGCGGATCTGCTCCGTCTTGTGCAGGCGGATCATGTTGGCGATTCCCGAGGTGACGATCATGACCTCGGCCGCCGGGACCCGCCCGGCGCCGTCCTTGGTCCGGACCAGCTTCTGGGAGACCACAGCCCGAAGGGTCAGCGAGAGCTGATGGGCGATCTGCTCCTGCTCGTCCGTGGGGAAGACCCCCACGATACGGCCGATGGTGGATGTGGCGTCCCGGGTGTGGAGCGTGGCGAACACCAGATGGCCGGTTTCCGCCGCCATGATGGCCGTGCGCATGGTCTCCAGGTCCCGCATTTCGCCCACGAAGACGACGTCCGGGTCCTCCCGCAGGGCGGATCGCAGACCCTCGGCAAACGAGGGAACGTCGTTGTGCAGCTCGCGCTGGTTGATGAGCGCCTTCTTGTGCTCGAGCATGTACTCGATGGGGTCTTCGATGGTGATGATGTGGCAGGGACGGGTCGCATTGATCCGGTCGATGAGCGTGGCAAGGGTCGTGGTCTTGCCGCTTCCCGTGGGGCCCGTCACCAGCACCAGGCCGTTGTTCATGTCGCAGAGCTTGTACAGGCTCGGCGGCAGATTCAGGTCCTCCAGGGGGACGATCGCATCGGAAAGGCGCCTGAAGGCCCCGGCCAGCGCCCCCCGCTGGTGAAAGATGTTGACCCGGAACCGGCCCGTGTGCTGCGAACCGTTCAGGCTGTAAGCCAGGTCTACGGCCTGCTTCTCCCGAAGCACCTCCAGCTGGGACGGGCTGAGGATGCTCTCGAGCAATCGCCGCGTATCGTCCTTGTCCAGCTTGTCATGGTCCATGGGGATCAGATGGCCGTGCATCCGAAGCACGGGCGGGCTGTCCACCGTCACGTGCAGGTCCGTGGCCTTTTCCTTGACGGCCTCTATCAGCATGTCTTTCAGTTCCATCATGTTGGATTGCACACCTTTCCTTCGGGCATGGGGTTCTTCACCCGGTTTGGGGTCTAATTCCTTCTCAAGCCCTTTGTTTCTTTGTTGAATTCGAGGAGCCGGCGTTTGTTGTGCTTGATGATGGGGTGCTCCAGTCCCTCGAGGGCCTTCTCGGAGGCGTCCGTCACTTCCGCCGGCGCCATGATGATGTGGGGTGTGATCAGGAAGACCGTCTCCGTTCTTTCCTTGACGGTCTCGTGTTCCTTGAAAAAGAACCCCACGAGCGGCAGGTCTCCCAGAAAAGGGACCTTGCTCTCGGTGACGCTGTCCTCCTCGTTCACCAGGCCCCCCAAGGCCAGCGTCTTGCCCGGAGGAACCGTGATGATCGTGTCGATTCGATCCTCTTCCACCACGTTGACCTCGTAGTCTCGGAGGACTTCGGCCACGCCGTCGTAGTAAGGGATCACGGGTCGCGTGGCGCTGATGTTGGACTGTTTGATGAACAGGCGGAGGGTCACGCTCCCGTCCTCGTTGATCTGGGGCGTCATGATCAGTTCGGTGCCGACTTCCACCTTGGATACTTCGGGCTTCAGGATGATCTGGGTAATATTGCCCTCATCATCCTGGTTGGTCTCCACATCGATGTTGGTCACAATGGGATAGTCGTTGATCCCGATAAAGGCCTTTGCCTCGGCGTTCTGGGCGGCCACGAGCAGAGGACTGGCCACCACGTTCACCATGCCGTTGTCCTTGAGGAGCCGCATGGTGGTATTAATGTCGTATCCGTCGATGGCGTCCACGAAGTTGTAGGTCGCGGTGCCGACCGCCGTGAACGGTGCGAACGTGGAGGTCCAGGAGAAGGTCCCCTCGCCGTCCGATTCGTTGAAGGTGATGTCGAAAAAGGAGGAGAAATCGTCCGTCAGGTTCACGCTCAGGATCTTGGTCTCGATCAGGACCTGGGGTGTGGGGGTATCCAGCTGGGCGATCAGCTCGCCGATCTCCCGGACCAGGGCCTGATCCGTCGAGCAGACGATGATGGCGTTGTTTCTCATGAAGAGGGAGACCAGGGCCACCCCCACCTCCTGGTTGATCCGGCGCAGCTCTTCGTCCGTCAGCATGAGCTCCAGCTTGTTCCTCACCAGCGCCTCGAGCTTTCCGGCGGTGACGGAGTCCTCGTTGATCTTGGGCCCGGCCACGTTCTCGGCGAGGTTGGTCTCGGATTTCGCCGTCTGGATGGTGGGCTCGTCGTCGTCGAACTTTTCGGTCTTCAGGTGCTCGTAAGTCCTGATGACCGTGGGGGGGGTGTATTCCACCCGTTTGCCCATGGCCAGGGCCAGGGATTCGGCCAACTGGGGGGCGGAGGCGTACTTGAGATTGAAGACCCGGGTCTTCGGCCGGAAATCCATGACCATGTCATTGCCGAATTCCGCCGCTTTCATAAGGACGAAGGAGTCGTCTTCCGGGTCGTGCCGGTACCAGAGGTTGTACCGCTTGCAGATGAGCTCAATGGCGGTCTTCAGGGACACGTTGGACATCAGGATGTTGATCTCCTTGTCGAGCGCGCCATCCCTGCATACGACATTGCGGCCCGTCCTCTCCGAGAGCATCATGAGCGCCCTGGGCAGCTTGATCTCGTTGAACATGAGGCGCTGGATGGTCCCGTCGGGCGCCATGACGATCCGGCCCGATTTCTTCACGCTTGTCACACGGATGTACCCGTCGCCCTCCTCGTACCAGTAGCCGCCCTGCTTGCACAGGGCCTCCAGCGCGGCACGGGGGCTCACGTCCTGGAGGTAAATCGTGATCTCATCCTCCTCCAGGTCCTTATCCGCGAGCACATTGACGCCCATGACCGCGGAAACCACCTTGAGGATGTTGGGAAGCTTCTCGTCACGGAAATCCAGGGACCCGATGGTCTCCTCGTCCATCTCAGGCTGCGGGGGTGCGGGGGGGACGGAAGCCGGGGCTCGGGTCGCCGGGGCTCGGGAATCCGTTTTCTCCGCCTCGAAGGTCTCGGTCCGGGTGGAGGGATCCTTCAGGCTCGCGGCCTCGTCGCCCTGATGCTTCACCACGGGTTCCTTCACCGTCACCACGGGCCGCTTTTCCCGGGGGGCGACGGCCGGAAGGGCTTCGGGCCGCCCGGGGTCGCGGGGCTTGACCGGCACGCCGGAGGCGCACCCGAAGGCGAAGAACGCCAGAACGCCGATGAGGACCATGGCCCCGGCACGTCCGGCAGGGCCTTTCTTGAGAGCTTTCCGCTCGACTCTGCGTATCGGCTGGAGGGGAAAGCAAGGGGTGGCAGATCGGCTCGGTATAGGCACATCAAATTGTGTTTTCAATGTTTTTTCAGGTCCCTTTTGAATTCGTTAGTCGATATCGCCCATCACCGGATACCAGACGGTTTCTCCGTTCTCCAGGACGATGATCATCCCTTCGGCCGTAATGGACTGCACGGTGAAATAGGTCATCCACCGATCGGATTCCGAGTTTTCTCTTTCGGGCTTTGGGATGGAGACCCGCATGCCCGGTCTCAGCAGGACGGATCCCTCCACCTTTTCGAACTGCATCTCTGCCATGGCCACGGTTTTTCCGTGGGCCCGCATGATGCCCGTGACCTTGATCTCGGGCGGTTCGACCTCTTCCTGCTGGGCCTCGAACTCCCGCTGAATCTTGAACGGTTCGCGTTTCTTCATCAGAGCCGCCTGTTCCATCGCCTTTTGAATGTCCTCCTCGCCGGCCGGCTTTGCCTTCGGCGGGGTACCCTCCTGCGTTGGGGCGGGCTCCGATTCCGCTGCGGGCGGCGGCGCCTCCGCCGTCTCCTCGGCGAAGACGGGGTAGGCGCATAGCATGATCAAGAAAACGCTTAGAATAAACCCAGAAAACCTCATGCCTCTTCTCCTTGGTGATGGGTGCGGATTCGCCACCCGCTCAGGCCCTTTCTCTCCCTTCAGATGCTGATCCAGAGCGCCGCACGGATGAAAGACTCCTCCTCGAGCTTTTCGATGGCCACCTTTCGGACGACCACCAGCTTCGGAAGGCCGTCGATCTCCGAGACGAACCGCTGCAGGTCGAGAAACCGGCCCTTCAGCACGATCATGAAATACCTCTGCGGATAGAGCGTCTTGTCCCCGGTTGAGGCGAGGATCTCCTTCAGGGCGATGGCATCCTTGATCTCTTTGAATTCCTTGATGATGAGGCCGCCTTCGGCCGCAGTCTTGACGATCCTGCCGGCCATTCGGTCCATCTCTCCGGGTTTGGCCAGGGCGGTTTCGGCCTCCTCGAGGCGGCGGTTTGCTCCGGAGATGCGCTCCCTGAGCTTGCGTACGGCCTGTTTCTGCGTTCCCACGCGGTCTTCGTGCCTCAGGCGGTCCGTCTCCACGACGATCCGGGCGTGCTCCACCTTCACTCGCTTCAGCATTCTGCCGGGGTCGCGGTTGACGAACTTCAGGTACAGGAACGTTCCGATGACCACGATGGCGGCCAGAATGCCCGCCTGCTCCATTTTTGTGAATTGTCTGCTTTTCATGGACACCACTCAAAACGTCACATTGATGACAAATGCGTAGGGGAGAAGCTTCTGCCGGCCCTTTGAGGCGTCTTCCAACCGCTGGACGGATTCCAGGTGGGTGGACCTGCATCCCTCGATGCTTGAGAGTGCGGAGTTGAAGGAAGAAATGGACCGGCCCATAAAGGCGTTCCCCTCGATGCGGTAGGTCCCGTTCGGTCTCTGGGAGACCCGGTTCAGGACCACGTCTCTGGGGATTTGATCTGAAACGGCGCTCAGCAGGTCGAGCAGGTGATTGTTGCTGTTGGGAAGGACATTGACGATGTAATCGTGCTTCGCCTGGATCTCGGCCAGGACGGCAGAGAGCCTTTCCTTTTCCATGCGGGGTTCGAGGAGCTTCTGCTTCTCGGCCTCCAGTTCCTTGACCGCCGCACGGTAGCGGGCGAGGGCTAGCTTGGTCACGGCGAAGTGGCCGACCAGGAAGACCAGGAAAAGCCCCAGGACGATTCCGGGGGCGAGCCGCTTGTTCTCCCGGAACGGCTTGGACAGGGACTGGGCAAGGGGCACCCGATTGGTCACTCCCAGGGACCCTCCAAGGGCGAATCCCAGGTGCTGGAGGGCCGCTCCCACGGCCAGTGCGTATTCGGGGCCGATCTCGAGGGCCTGAGGCCCCTCTGCCCCGAAATCACGTCCCCCCCAGACCCTCAGGTTGTCCTGTCCCGCGGTCAGCCCGTCCATGAGCTCCGGGGAAACCGAACTTCCGGCGATCACGACCCCGTCCAGCCCCCCGGTCGAGCCATCCATGTCGTAGATCAGATTTCGCGCCTGCTCGTGGGCCGGGATCTCCCCGGAGGCCAGGGGCAGTTCCTGAAACACGGTGGGGCCGTCCGAGGTGAGCACGACCCCGTTGAAGGCGTTTTCGCGGCAGTCCAGGATGAGCTTGTGATGGCCTGCCGCAGGGAACGAGGACGCATGGGCAAGGGCCGCCTCGGGGGAGTATACAGATCGGAGCCTGGCGCCCGCAGCCTTGAATGCGGCGGAGAACCGGGCGTAACGGCCCTTTTCAATAGCGAAGATGAGGGCCGGAACCGCGTCTTCACGCTTCATGTGGGATTGGAGCCGGCAGGAGAAAAGGCCCTTCGACGGCGGGAAATCCAGATAGGGCTCGATTTCCCACATGGCGGCCGCGTTGATTTTTTCCTGGGGAAGGGTGTCGGCCCGGTCGAAGGTGAGTTCGCTGGCGAGGAACTTCACCTCGTCGGTCACGAGAATTCCGGGGCCCTTGAACGGTTTCTCTTCCTCGAGAAGCCTCTTGATGTCTTCCGTGAGGTCGCCCCCGGATCGTTCCCTGCCTGCTGCATGCAGCAGAGCGGCCCGTTTGCCCTCTTTTTTCACCACGACCGCCCGAACGGCCTTCTCTCCCGCCTCAACGGCCAGGATCTTTCCCGATGAGAACGGAACGCCCGGTAGGTTCTGTTTCATGCTTTTTTTTGACATGAACCGTTTCTTTCCATGGTCACTGATCAGTTTGAAGGCCGCCTTACAGCGCCGCCGCCGAAGATAAACACCACGATATCGTCTTCCGTGTAGTAGCACTCCGGGTCGGAGGGATCGTTCACGTTCGCCTTTCTCAAATCCTCGACCGTGGCCGGCGCCGCCTCTCCGGTCTGTGCATCCGATTTCAGGTAGGAGCCGCCGTCCTCGCAATCGGCCCCGAAACAGATGATCCGCGCGGTGTTCTTAGCGCTGGAGTACTGCCCCTCATCGTCCAACTCGTTCTCGGAGACGATGAGATAGTACTTGCCCCGGCGGAGCGTTTCCGCCTCGGCCCCGTCACCGGCCTCCTCCGCCTGTTGGGCCAGTTCCTCGCACTTTTCCGCCCACGGCGTGGCCACGAGGGGCATGGCCGTCGCATCCGCCGCGTCCAGTCTGGCGATGAGGTCCTGTTCCATGTAGGGCCCCCGCCACCCCTTCTGGCGGTATCGGTCCCAGGAAAGCTTGGCCTTTGCCATGGACAGGGCGCCGGCGTCATCCGGGTTCTCGGGGTTGATCTGGGACCTCAGGAACATCCACATCTCGTAGCTCTCGGGGCTCGTCTGCGGGTCCGGCGTCTGCCCGGTCCCGGCCCGGTCGTCCTTGAGGCAGAGGTATCGTGTCGCAAACCAGGGACGATCGTCCGCCGCGGCCGAGGGGTTGTCTTCGCTAATCAACATGCCGTCCTCGCCGGGATCTTCGGGCACGAATCCGAGATCCGGATAAAACAGATCGACAACGGCCTTTTTGATGTTGTTCATCTCCTCCAGGGCCGTGGTGACCCCGGCCTCCTCGCTGACCTTGGCCAGGCGGCTGTACAGGGCGATGGAAAAGACGCCGATGATGGTCAGGACCAGGAGCAGCTCCAGGACGGTGAATGCTGACCTGTTTTTGATGGGCATGGCTGCTAAAATTTCTCTTCAATGTCGACTACTTGCCACATTTCAACCTCATCCTGCGGCCATTTGTATCCCAGGGGACTGCACACCTCGACCTCCCAGAGTTCCTGGGCCTGGTTCAGGTCATAGAGCTTCTGTATGGCCTTTTCATCGTCGTCATCGTACTTGGCATTGCCTCCGGTGATCTGCTTGGGCGCGCCGCCGCCGATCCGGTCCAGCGTGGCCTGGAGCCTGGGAAGCACCATGGTGTAGTTGTTGAAGGTGTTGTAATCCGCATTTTGCATCCCCCTGGGGGACAGGCCCTCGTTCTGCACCATGCCGTCCGAGACCAGGGAAGAATCGGAGCCGAGTCCCAGGACGATCCGGTACATCCAGTCGGGGTTTCCCACCTCGTCCCCCTCGCTCACCTCGGCCTTGACCTTCGAGTCCTTGCCGTCCGCGCCGGCGCCGATCATGAGTACGCCCACGCCCTCATCGACGTCCACGATGTGAAAGGGCCGTCCCGCGTCCCCTGTGGCGAAGGTTTGGGGCTTGAGGTCCGAGTTCTCCCCGTCCTTGATGAAATCGGAGTTTGTGCTTCCCTTGTAGTCGTTCAGTACAACAAATCTTCTAATTCCCATTTTCTTGATTTCTTCTGCCTCTTCCTTGTTCAGAATATGAAGTTCCAGCTTGCAGCGTCTGTGAAAGTCATACCCGATGGTCTCGGGGCCGTTGTCCGCGTCCCCGTCATCGATCAGGGGCATCTGATAACCCTTGCCCGCGCTGCTGTTCACGATGGTGATAGGCTTGTTGGGAAGACGGTTCTTCTTCTGCTGATAGAGCATGACGTATCCACGCATGTCTTTGATGTTGCTGTCATCGATGGTATCCACTGCGGAGGTCCCGATGTTGCCGAGCCGCGGGGCGATCATTGCAAGCAGAAATCCGATAATCGTCAGGACGATAACGATCTCGAGGAGTGTAAAACCGGATTCCCTCGCACCGGGCTCAACGAATATCCGCCCGTTTTCAGTTCTTCTCAGCGGGCGATCCAAAGGATGGGTTTTCTGCCTGAACATAATTGCTCTCCTTTTTTCACGCATATTTCATGGGCTATATCTATCATTATATTGCATTTATTCAGTTTATTTAATCTTATGTGGAGCAATCTTGCGATTTGAAAGGCACAGCTCCGCCCCTTCATTTACATTCGTAGCTTTCTGGATGCAAAGAAGAGGCGTTACTCCTGTATATTCGGGCCTTTGGATGGTTGGCGCAATTTCAAGAGCCCGTTTTATAGTAATTGAAACGCAATTAATATTCGATCAGGCCATGGCAGTCAATTCCCCCATCTGCACGGATATTCACAGGGCTTCCCCCTTCTGCATTTTATTTTTTTGGCGGAACCGTTGGGGACGGTGACCGCGATAATGAGGGCGTCTTGGTACGGAGGGTGACCTAGGATGTAAGGCGAAAAAGGATGGTTCCCAAAGGGACGCGATCAGAGAAAGGGAAGGGAGGGGGGGCTCATCTCGCTGTAAGGGGCATTTTCACTCTTGGAGGGAGCGAGTTTCGGCGTGTTGACAAAAAATAAGGATTCCCGTATTCTTTCATAGTATCCTTAAGACTACTCCATCATGAAGGGATGTCGCGGATGCCCCCGAAAAAATCCATAACGGCAAGCCAGGAAGATTACCTGGAGACTATCTATCATATCATCGCAGAAAAGCAGGCCGCCCGGGCCAAGGACATCGCCATGGCGATGAAGGTCAAGGCCTCGTCCGTCACGGGCGCGCTTCGCGTTCTGGCGGAAAAGGGTCTCATCAACTATGCCCCTTACGACGTGATCACCCTGACCGCGGAAGGGGTAAAAGCGGCTGAAGAGGTGGTCCGGCGGCATGAGGTGCTGAACGATTTTTTCTCCAGGATACTGGGCGTTGAGTCGGGAACCGCTGAAAACGCGGCCTGTGAAATGGAGCACGCCCTTCCGCAGTCCGTCCTGGATCGGTTGATTCAGTTCGTCCAGTTTCTCGATGTGTGTCCCCGGGCCGGGGTGGACTGGATCGAGGCCTTCCGGGCTTTTTGCCGGGAAGGAGTCATGGAAGAAAAATGTGTGGCGTGTACCTTCCAGCGATTGGAAAGCCTGAAAGAAAAACGAAGCAGCAAGCTTCGTGAAGGAGCCCCGTCGATCCCCATGTCGGAGCTGGCCCCCGAACAGCGAGGCCGTATCGTCAAGATCAAAGCCCGCGGATCGGTCCGTGACCGGCTGACCGAGATGAGCCTTGCACCAGGCGCGATCGTTAAGATCGAAAAAATCGAGGGGGATCAGGTGGAGGTCCGGGTCAAAGGATACCACCGGTACATCCGCGTGGACGACGCGGAGCGAGTGATTGTGGAAGCCCTTTAGCCCACCTCCTTTTCGATCTACATCTTCTGGAACCGGCTGGCGATGATCCGATCGATGTCCTCGGTGATGGAGTTCTTCGGCTGGATTCGGGACTCGAAGTTGATCAGTCCGGCCCCTTTGGATTGCAGCCGATTCCGGGCTTTCATGGACCACCATCCCTCTTTTTTCTTCTCCGTGCTTTGAATCATTTCCCTCTCCTTCCTTTTCATATTTCTCCACGATCATTGGGTATAAACCGGAAATTCAGGGCTTTACGTGGAAACTGACGGTCCCTGAATAAAAGACCTTGGTGCATTTCCCAATGAGTTCTTCCGGTCCGTTTTCAGGGTCCACGTCATAGCTCGTGTAGATGTTGACAACCCATTGCCCTGCTGCCGGCATGCGGAACTGGGCCTCCCCCTTGTGAAGCATGGAGGCAAGAAAGAATTTGTCCGGGCCACCGAAGGTATTGCTGTGGGCGGTCAGGTATTCCAGGCCTTTTTCGGGTGTTGTGGATAACGGATCGCCAAGGAGGGTTACTCGAAACTTCACCAGGTCCCCCACACGAACATCACTTAGATCGGTCAATGGGAGCAGCTCCAGGTCGTTGTGGAGGGGCTCCGGCTGCGTCCATTCGCCGCCAAGGGTGAAATAGGCCTTTGCACAGGACTTGTACTTCATCCCCGCCAAGACCTGAGTTGCGTTTTCCAGCTCATCCATGGCCTTTGGGGCCCATTTTTTTCTGCCTTCCTCGTCCAGATAGAGCGAAAAATAGTTGTCCGCCGAGACCAGAGAGACCTGGTAGGTTCCAGGTTTGCTTTTCTCCTCCAGCGTGAACTTCCTTATGCCCAGATCCCCACTCGATATCTGCAATCCGGTAGGGGTGGGTAGAAAATCGTCACGCTCCTCGGAGAGCGGCAGTTGAAGGGCCGTCTTTCCATGATCTGGACCGATCAACTCATAGGACTCCAGCTTGAGCGCCCCCGGCAGATCATCCAGGGGCACGGTATGCCCCCACCCGATGGACGCAATGACGTGGCCCGGGGGATGCGCAAAGGACTCATAAAGGTTGACCCAGAGCATGTGCGCACTGACCGGAAAGGCGATAGAAGAAACGGCGACGAACATGAGAAAACTCCCTACCATCTTTTTCATTCGGACTCTCCTTGACTTGCGGGTTTCCGACCATTGAACCAAGTCACGGCCTCTTTCCTACCGAAGGGCCTCGGGCAGATCGTTTCATCCGGCCTGCCGCTTTTGAGGGTTTTCTTCCAACAGGTGCCACGCTTCCAGGAACTTTCCGTACTTGCTCTGTTCGGAGTGCGACTGTGGCGGAAGGGAGATGGTACTTGCGGGCATGGCCTCCTTCGGAATGATGTAGTGGATGCTCCGCTCCAGATCCCTGCAGCGGCAGATGTAAAAATCGCAATCCGAGTCCCTACACCCCACGTTCACAAATTTGAAGTACTGCCTGTTCCCGATGGTGACGGCCGTTTTCGTGTACTTCAGGTTGAGCGTGCTTCGCCGGGTCACCAGCACGTACCGCTTCCCCTGCCGGACGAGGCGGGCGGGGATCCCGCGCTCCTTCAGCTCCTTCTCGATTTTTAGAAAACCACGGAGCTTTTTGGATCGAAAATGCTTTTCGCGCACCTTTCTCTGTTTTTCCTGGCGTCGAAGTCGGCGCTTTTTCTGAAAGGCGTCGGAGTATGGCTTTCCGCAAATCTTCTCGAAGATGACCCACGCGTACTGCCTGGAAAAACCGAACCGCCGTGCAATGTCCTTGAGGGCGGTCTCCGGTCGGGAGGACAGCTCGCGAAACGCTTCCACGGAACCGGGTCCGTACCGTTTCTCGAAGCGCTGCTTGAATCCGTCCCGTTTCAACCCAAGGTCCCGCCTCAGGAATCCAACCGTTGCCGGCTTGATGTGCAGCATCTCCGCCACCTGGTAATCAAAAAGGGCCCTTTCCTCGATCATTTTTCTCATAAACCCATTTAGAGACGTCCCGAATTGATTTTGTACCCGCTCCTCCAGCGCTCGAATATCCGGTCTTTGCACGTTCAACGGCCCTCCTGTTTTATGGATTCGTTTTTGGATCCGGTACCCCCTTTGAATTTGGGAGCGCTAATCTATTAAGGCCTTCCTAAATACCATTGCGCTTCGCGCCTGTCAAGCCCATTTGATCGATGTCCTAAAAAATTGGGCATGACCTGCGCCGGGAACGGTTGGGGGGGCGGGTCCTCGGCCGCAGGGTTCAGGCGAGTGGCATCCAGTAGACGCCGAAAGGGGGAGGTGCGTTCCATCCTGGTTCGGCCCGTCGCACGCAGCGCTTTACCCTTTACGGGGAAGGGACCTGTGAAGGGCCCCCGCTTCGAACCAGCCGGGCGGAGTTGAGCACGACCAGGACGGAGCTGATGTGATGAAAGAGTGCGGCGAGCCAAGGGCTCAGGACGCCCGATGTGGCCAGCAGAATCCCGACGGTGTTGAAGCCGACGGCCCAGATATAATTCTGCTTGATGATACGGATGAGCTTTCGGGCCGTCCGAAGAAGGGTCAACAGGCTTGCGGCATCGTCCCGCATCACGACGATATCCGAGGATTGAATGGCGAGGTCGGCCTTGGTTCGTCCGATGGAAACCCCCACGTCCGCTGCGGCCATGGACAGGGCGTCGTTGACCCCGTCGCCGACCATCAAGGTGGGGCCCTCCTTGACGAGGGTTCGAACGATGGCCGCCTTGTCCTCCGGTTTCAGC
>JASFQI010000047.1:0-20429 GCA_050115555.1 Desulfobacteraceae bacterium | reverse complement strand
GTCCAGGTACGCCACGGCAATCCCGTCCCAGAGGAAAATACTTCCGTGGTAATCCGTATGGAGGTAGGCCACCGGTTTTCCGTTCTGGTCAAAAAGAGTTCGGTCCATACCACGCCGCCGATCCTCCCGGCCGTTGGTTCTTCTTGCTCAGCGTGCAGCACAATCCGGCCTCTGGAATGAGGTAGGAATCGGGTCTGAACCCGCTATTTTGCATAGCCGACCGCCCGAACTTCTCGAATCACCGTCACCTTGATCTGCCCGGGATACGTCAGCTCCTTTTCAATTTTCTTTGCAATGTCCGAACACAGCATAAAGGCTTCGTCATCCGTGACGGCATCCCCTTCCACCATGATACGGATCTCACGTCCCGCTTGAATGGCGTAAGATTTGCTCACGCCTCGAAAGGAAAGTGCAATCTTCTCGAGATCCTCGAGGCGTTTGACATAGGACTCGAGCATTTCCTGACGAGCACCGGGACGAGCACCGGAAAGGGTGTCCGCAGCCTGCACCAGGACCGCGAGGGTGGTCTCCGGGGGAACCTCTTCGTGATGTGCAGCAATGGCATGAACGACCTCAGCGGACTCACCATACTTCTTTGCGAGCTCCGCTCCGATCTGTGCATGGGGACCCTCTACTTCATGATCCACGGCCTTTCCGATGTCGTGCAGCAACCCCGCCCTTCGCGCGCGTTTCACATCCACGCCCAATTCCGAGGCCATCATCCCGCAGATGAAGCTCACCTCCCTCGAGTGCTGAAGCACATTCTGAGCATAGCTGGAGCGATATCGAAGTCGACCGATCAGCTTCACAAGTTCCGGGTGGATGCCATGAACGCCCACATCAAACGTGGCCTGTTCCCCAGCTTCCTTGATGCCCGCGTCAATCTCCTCTCCTACCTTCTGAACGATCTCTTCGATGCGGGCCGGATGGATGCGTCCGTCCTCGATCAGCCTCTCCAGGGACACCTTGGCCACCTCGCGGCGGATCGGATTGAATCCCGAGAGAATGACCGCCTCCGGTGTATCGTCGATAATCAGGTCAATTCCCGTAGCAGCCTCAATGGCACGAATATTACGGCCCTCCCGGCCGATGATACGCCCCTTCATCTCCTCGCTCGGCAGGTTCACCACGGACACCGTCTTTTCGGCTACATAATCTCCGGCATATCGCTTGATGGCCGTGGCCATAATCTCCTGCGATTTGCGCTTCCCAGATTCCTTCGCTTCGGTCTCAATGCGGCGAATGGTCTTCACAGCCTCATGCTTGGCTTCTTCCTCCAGGGATTTCAGCAGGATTTCTTTGGCCTCCGTGGTGGATAATCCCGCCACCCGCTCCAGTTGCTCCCGTTGCTCCTTGATGAGTGCATTGAACTCATCGTCCTTGGCCTTGAGTTCACCTTCCATCTGCTCCACCCGGTTCTCCCGGGTAATCAGTCGCTTGTCCTTCGCTTCGCACTGTTCTATCTTTTTATCGAGGTTTTCCTCTTTTGTGAACAGGCGTTTTTCCAACAGCTGAAGCTTTTCCTTTTTCTCATTGGTGTCTTTTTCGAAATCCAGCTTCATCTGATAGAGGGTATCCTTGGCACGAAGCATAGCCTCCTTCTTTATTGTCTTCGCCTTCTTGTGTGCATCATTGATGATCTTCTTGGAGTAGTCGTTTATGGATTCGATTTGTTTTTCAACGATCCGTTTTCTCGTCCAAAAACCGATCATGAACCCAACCACCACACCAACCCCACTACCGAGGATGATCTGTATGGTCGTCATCGCTGCCACCTCTCTGTATGTGCTGATCCCGCACTCGCCCTGCATCGGGTTACAGCGCCGAGGGATCCTGGTTTCAACGGTACAAACAGCCCGCAATGGGTCTCAAAGGGCAATGGATGAACAGGCAAGGAAAGAGAAAGGAAAGGATGCACCCCTGCACCAGTCAGGATAATGTTGCCGGGGCGTGCCGACGCGCGGCAGGGGAAGGGATCGGCCTCTCAGAATGGAAATGGAGACATGCACTCAAGGAACCGCAAAGGAATGGCCCTCAAGTGCCTCATCTCGGTTTCGTCCATTACCGTCATTCTTTCGGACCGAGAGGTATGGGTACAAGGCACACGATCAACCGGAAGCGCAACCCGGTCAGGCCTTGGTCATCCTTTTTGTCCCAACCCGCCTGAGCCATTCTCTCGATTCAAAGTTCTACCCTGAATCCCAGGCTCCTCGCCGCGTACCGATATCCTCCTAATGCTTGAACCGCAAGAGCCCTTATTATCCCATGGCGGTATCAATGTCGTAAATCATAGCCTTGATACGCTGGCGCGCCTGGGCGTTATTATCGTCCAGACCCTTTAGCGCTTGAAAATACTCACCGGCGATGTGCATGGCCGTAAGGATCGCAGCCTTTCGTTCACTCAGGCCCTCGGTATTCTCCCGGATCTCGCTGGCTACCTGATTCACGTACTCTGCAATCTTTTTCACGTCCTCTGCACTGTCCGGGCTGCGCACCAGGTAGTCCCGGTCCAGAATGGTTACACGTACTGGCTGCATCTATCCGGCTACACCTCTTGAGACCGCCCCTGCTTCCATCATGGAATGCGGATCCGGGCGGATGGTTTGACAAAAAGCCCAAGTTCTCCGTTGCGTCGTATCCCTTTTCGACAAAGCAAACGATATCTCTTCATTATTTCTAGGGATTTCCGAAGCTTGAACTTGAACCTATTCCATCCTCCCCCACATCCGGCGATTCATGAAACCATCACGGGTCGTGTTCTATTCCCAAGCTTATAAGGCCACTTGCTCTATCTTTTCCAGTAGTGTGACAATCCTCTGCTTGGCTTGATCTCTGGCGGAACGAAGCGTTTCGATCTCACGGGCCATGTCGGAAATTTTTTCGTCCTGAATCTGCATCTTCTCCGCCAGCACGTCTTTCTCCCTCTTCAGGGACTCCACATAGCCAATCAACGCGTCCAGTTTCTCTTCCAAGACTTCGAATTGATCCAGTTCTTCACCTTTTTCCATCTTACGCCCCTGGGCTTTACTCCCTTTTGGAGCCTCACGCCCCAGTAAATATGTCTCGGGGAACACAACGGCACGGTTTCCCCAAGTGTTCGTCAATCCTAACTCAAATCCATTCTTCACCAAAATTGCATAATATCTGGAACCCTTTAAAAGTCAATAAAAAAGGCAAGCCGTTGCCGGCTTGCCTTGTCCATATAAAATCCGTTCCTCTGGGAAAGGCTGGTACTTTAGACCTTTTCAGCCACCTTGAGGCGAATCATCGCTCGCTTGAGCGCGGCCTCCGCCCGCGTAAAATCCACATCTTCTACGCCCCGCTCCCGAGCAAGCCTTTCTCGGGCCCGCTCCATGGCGTTTTTGGCCCGCTCGATATCAATTTCCATGGCCTTTTCAGCGGCATCCACTAGGATGGACACGCGGTCTTCGGAGACTTCAGCAAATCCGTCCACCACGGCCATGTATTCCTTCTTGCCTTCGGCCTCGTACCGCAACTCCCCGGGAAGGATTCCGGAAAGGAACGGGATATGACCGGGAAGGATCCCGAACTCACCTTCGGTTCCAGGCGCGACCACCGTGTCCACGTCCCGGCTCACGAGCACCCTTTCCGGTGTCACGACTTCCAGATGCAACATCGCCATGCTTCATCCCCTCTGCTTACGATTCGGACGCCATTCTTTCGGCCTTTTCCTTGGCCTCCTCAATGTTCCCGACCATGTAAAAAGCCGCCTCGGGCAGGTCGTCGTGATTGCCGTCGATGATCTCCCGGAATCCCCGAATCGTATCCTGCACCGTCACGTACTTGCCTGGCGTGCCCGTAAAGACTTCGGCCACGTGGAACGGCTGAGAGAGAAAACGCTGGATTCGCCGGGCGCGGGCCACGGTCAGCTTGTCCTCGTCCGAGAGTTCGTCCATGCCCAGAATGGCGATGATATCCTGAAGGTCCTTGTACTTCTGGAGAATCTGCTGCACTTCGCGAGATACGCTGTAGTGCTCCTCCCCGATAACGTTCGGGTCCAGGATGCGGGAGGTGGAGTCCAGTGGGTCCACTGCCGGATAAATCCCCAGCTCCGCGATGGGCCTTGAGAGAACGACCGTCCCGTCCAGATGGGCAAAGGTCGTGGCCGGAGCGGGGTCCGTCAAGTCGTCCGCCGGGACGTAGACGCACTGGACCGATGTAATCGAGCCTTTGTTGGTCGAGGTGATCCGTTCCTGCAACTCGCCGAGGTCGGTTCCCAGGGTCGGCTGATACCCCACAGCGGAAGGGATGCGGCCCAGGGTTGCAGACACTTCCTGACCAGCCTGGGTGAAACGAAAGATATTGTCGATGAACAGAAGCACGTCCTGCCCCTTGTCGTCCCGATAGTACTCGGCCGCGGTCAGGGCGGACAGGGCTACTCGGGCGCGGGCGCCGGGAGGCTCGGTCATTTGCCCGTAAATCAGGGCCGCTTTCTCGACCACGCCGGATTCCTTCATCTCCAGGTACAAGTCGTTTCCCTCGCGGGTTCGCTCCCCCACCCCCGCGAACACGGAGATGCCGCCGTGCTGCATGGCGATGTTGTGAATCATCTCCATCATGACAACCGTCTTTCCGACGCCTGCACCGCCGAACATCCCCATCTTGCCGCCCCGGGGAAACGGCACCAGGAGGTCGATGACCTTGACGCCCGTCTCCAGGACCTTCACCGAGGTGTCCTGTTCCGTGAAGCCCGGCGCGTGCCGGTGAATCGGCCTGAACTCTGTGGCATTGACCGGCCCCAGGCCATCCACGGGTCGTCCCACCACGTTCAGGACGCGTCCCAGCGTGGGGTCCCCTGCGGGCATCTGTATCGGCTTTCCCGTGTTCTTTGCGGCCTGGCCTCGAACCAGACCGTCGGTCACATCCATCGCGATGCACCGGACCACGTTGTCTCCGAGGTGCTGTGCCACCTCCACCACGAGGTTGTCTTCGGTATCGTCGATGGCGGGATTTGTGATCAGGAGTGCTGTCAGGATGTACGGCAGCTCTCCTTCTGCAAACTCGACGTCCACAACGGGACCCATGACCTGAATTACTCTGCCCTCATTCATGGTATATTCAAGACCTCCTTCTACTGGGAAAACGTTTAGGCCGTCTTGAGCGCCTCAGCACCGCCGACGATGTCCATCAGCTCCGCCGTGATGGCCGCCTGCCTGGCCTTATTGTATGCCAGCGTCAAACTCTGAATCATTTCCTTACAGTTCTTGGTCGCATTGTCCATAGCCGCCATCCTGGCTGCGTGCTCGCTCACTTCATTCTGCAGAAATGCATTGTAGATCTGCACACTGATGTGCTTGGGCAGCAGATCGATCATGAGCTCCTCCGCACCGGGTTCGCAGAGGTACTCGGCGAGCGTTTCGGCTTCTTCCGCCGCCTTTTGCGGCGGCTCAACCGGAAGGAGCTTGACCAGGGTGATCTCCTGACGCGCCATGCTGACAAAACGGGTGTACATCATATACACTTCGTCGAGTTCATCGTTCAGGAAACGATCCGTGAACTGACGGGTCATCTGGTTGACGAACGCCATGTCGATCTTGCCGTACACCTGCACGTGGGATTCGGTGACCGCCACGTCCGTCTTCTTGAAGTAGTCCCTCCCCTTTCGACCTACCAACGTCATGGAAGGATCCACGCCCCCGCCCTGCTGTTCCTTCAACCATCGCTCCGCACGGTTGAGGAGCTGCGCATTGAAGCTTCCGCACAAACCTCGATCCGCAGAGAAATGCAGGAGTTCTACCCGGCTGACGGTTTCCTTCCTGACCAACAGAGGATGAATATCCGGGTCGATCCGGCTGGCAAGGTTTTCCAAGACTTCGGCAAACTTGGCAGCATACGGATCAAAGGCCTCGACCTTTCCCTGCGTGGAGCGCAACTTCGCCGCGGCCACCATGTTCATGGCACGCGTAATCTGCTGCGTCTTCTTCACCGCACCGATTTTCCGCAGAATATCCTTTAGAGTCGCCATCTATCCTTCTCTGCCTTCCACTGTTCGGTTGAACGGGATGGGGTCGTCTTTTCCCCGCCCTGGGCCCATGAGTACGGTCGTCCCTTCAACGTCGGACTTCACATCAGGCCACGGGCTGAAACATGTCCTTGAACTCGTCCAGGGCCTTACGCAGCTTTTCGTTGAGCTCGTCGCTGATATCGCCCTTGTCCTTGATCTCCTGAAGGAGCTCAGGATACTTGCTGTCCATGAACTCGAGCATCTGTGCTTCATAGTCGAGGACAGAGGCCTCCGGGACCGCGTCCAGGTAACCGTTCGCGCCTGCAAAGAGGATCATGACCTCCCGTTCGCCATCCATGGGCTGGTACTGGCCCTGCTTGAGGACCTCCACGAGCCGTCGGCCTCGGTTGAGCTGCCGCTGGGTCGCCTTGTCCAAGTCGCTTCCAAACTGGGCAAAGGCCTCCAGCTCCCTGAACTGGGCCATGTCCACACGCAGGGTACCGGCCACCTTTCTCATGGCCTTGGTCTGAGCCGCGCCACCCACGCGGGAGACCGAAAGCCCCACGTTGATGGCCGGGCGTACACCGGAGAAGAAGAGGTTCGGCTCCAGGTAGACCTGACCGTCCGTGATGGAAATCACGTTGGTGGGAATGTAGGCGGACACGTCGCCGGCCTGGGTCTCGATGATCGGGAGCGCCGTAAGGGATCCGGCACCGAGCTCATCATTGAGCTTTGCGGCCCGCTCGAGGAGCCGGGAGTGGTTGTAGAAGATGTCGCCCGGAAAGGCCTCCCGTCCAGGGGGTCGCCTGAGGAGAAGGGAGACCTGGCGGTAGGCCGTGGCCTGCTTGGAAAGGTCATCGTAGATGATCAGCGCGTGCTTGCCGTTGTCCCGGTAGTACTCACCGATGGAGCACCCCGAGTACGGCGCCAGGTACTGCTGGGTCGCAGGGTCGCTCGCGCAGGCGGCCACCACGGTCGTATACTCCATGGCGCCGCGCCTCTCCAGGACGTCCACCACCTGGGCCACGGTGGACTTCTTCTGACCCACGGCCACGTAGATGCAGTAGATGTCCGTGTTCTTCTGATTCAGGATGGAATCCACGCAGACGGCGGTCTTGCCGATCTGGCGGTCCCCGATGATCAGCTCGCGCTGACCGCGGCCGATGGGGGTCATGGCGTCGATGGCCTTGAGACCGGTGTACATGGGTTCACTCACCGGCTGCCGGGCGATGACGCCCGGGGCCACCATCTCGATCCGCCGGGTTTCCGTCGTGTTGATCGGGCCCTTCCCGTCGAGGGGATTCCCCACGGCGTCGAGCACGCGACCGAGCACGCCGTCCCCGACCGGGATCTCGGCGATCCGCCCGGTCCGTTTCACCACGTCGCCTTCCCGGATCTCGGTGTCGTCCCCCATGATGGCCACACCGACGTTGTCTTCTTCCAGATTCAGGCAGAGACCGTAGATTCCGCCGGGAAACTCGAGCATCTCCAAGGCCATGGCCTTTTCGACGCCGTACACGCGTGCGACGCCGTCACCGACCGACAGCACGACCCCGGTCTCGGTCACTTCGACCTTCTTGTCGTAGTCCTTAATCTGGCCCCTGATTACCTGACTTATTTCTTCAGCTCGTATCTCCATCAGTCGATCCCACCCCTTTTCAAAGATTCTTTAAGACCTTCCAGCTGGGCCTTCACACTGCCGTCCAGCACCACGTCCCCGATCTTCACCACGACCCCCCCGATCAGGGACGGGTCTTCCAGGATTTCGGACTTGATCTGCTTCGAGGTCAAGGCCTCGAGCGCTTCCTTCAGGGCCTTCTGCGCGTCTTCTTTCAAGGGGCGTGCCGTAACGATCTTGGCCCTTGCGACATTCGTCGCCTCATCCCAGAGCTTCTCGTAATACTCCGAGATGCTGGCGATTGCCCCCATGCGATCCTTATCGAGAAGGAGCGTCAGGAAGTTCTTCACCGTTGTGGAGAAGCCGCTCTTTTCGAGCACGGCCTGAAGAATCTTTTTGCGCTCCTCCACCGCAAATACGGGGTTCGCGATCACGGCGCCGAACTCCGCCTGCTCCCGGCACAACTCGGCGAACTCCTTGAGTTCGAGTCCGTACTGCTCGAACTTTCCCTCCTCCTGACCCAGGCTGAACAGGGCCTTGGCGTACCTTTTCGCAATCCTTGAACTGCTCAATGTACCTTCCCCACCCTTTCTATGAATTCACTCACCAGCCGGTCCTGGTCCTCCTCCTTCAGTTCCCTGGAGATCATCTCCTGGGCTTTCTCCGCCGCCAGATCCGCTACCTCATGCTTCAGGCGATCCTTGGCATCCTGGACCTCCTGCTGGATGGTCAGTTCGACCTGTTCCATCATCTGGGAAACGCGCTTCTGCGCCTCCTCGAGAATTTTTTCCTTTTCCGCTTCACCGTCCTGCCGGGCGCTCTCGAGGATGGCTTTCTTCTCGTCTTCGAAATCCTTCAGTTTGGACTCGACCTCATGATACTTGGCCTCAGCCTCTTCTTTCTCCCGCTGAAGCCGCTCCATTCGCTTCTTGATCTCCTCCACCCGATCGCCGAAGAAGCCGAAGGCGTTGGACTTCTTGAGCACCACAGCCAGAATGATCACGAGGAGGGCAAAATTGATGAAACGAGCCAGGAGGTCCATCAGGGCGCCGCTGTCCTCCCCTCCATGCCCCTCGGCGGCCTCTTCATGCTGGGCGGCCTCGCCGTGGGTATCGGCGAGGGCGAGTTCTGCTCCTCCGAGCAGGAACAGGGTGGAAACCAGGACGGCCAGGTACATCCAGGTCCTTCGGTGGATCATCCCTCTTGCCAACATCAGAAGCTCCTCCCCAGTATCTTTTCAGCCAACTCCTGCGAGAACTGGTCCACCTCGCCCTGGAGGGTCTGGCGGACGCTTGCCAGTGTCTGGCTGATTTCCTCCCGCGCCTTTCCAAGCTGCTCTTCGGTCTTTGCGCCGGCCTCCTGAAGCATACCCTTCTCCTGATCGAGGCCCTCTTTCTTGATCCCTTCCTTCACACCGAATCCTTCCTTGCGCGCCTCGACGACGTTCTCCTGGAGAAGCTGCTCGTTTTGCACATACTTCTCCTGCAAGGACTCCGCGGCCTCTTGCATGCCGTTCATTTCATCGGCTCTTTTGGCGAGAATGCTGCGGATCGGTCGGTAGGCGATGATGTTGAGAAGAAGCAGAAGAACAAGGAAGTTGGCGATCTGAATCCACAAGACCCCGACGGGCCAAAGCGAGAAGTCGATATTCAACATGGCGGCGCTATCCTTCCCTTTGTGAATGTTTGATCAAGGGTATCGCCTTTTATAAAAAAACAGTTCCCTTGTCAAAGCCTTTTTTTCCTTCGACGCCGGAACGGTTTTGTGTGTGATGGGATTTCGCCTGCCCGCCTGAGCGGGATGAGAAATGCACGAGCAAGGCATCTTCCACCGGTTTCAGGGAACCGCCGCCAGCTTCTTGTCTTCGTCTTCCTGCGCGGCCTCTCCTTCGTCCCTGGTCATCCGGCAGTGCCCTTCGAAAACCACCCCTTCGTCCATCACCACGGTAGGGGCCTGAATATTGCCGTAGACCTTGCCCGGGGCATGGATCTCGATCCGATCGTCCGCGGCAATGTTGCCGCGAATTTCCCCGCTGATGATGATATGGGAAGCGTGAATGTCGGATTCGATGCTTGCGGATTCCCCGACGATCAGGGTTCCTTCCGTAAGAATCTCCCCTTTGAAGCGCCCGTCTACACGCACAGCCCCCACGAAGGTGAGTTTTCCCTCGAACTCCGTGTCACTACCCAGAAATGCATTGATTTCATTCTTTTTTTTCTTCACGGCTTTTCTCTTGGAGTGGTTTATTACGATCAGGTTCCAATATCACAGAGGCAAACCCATTGCAACAAAAACCCGTAAGGACGGCCTGTGGGGCAGGACTCAAGTGCACACACCCCGGGATTTCCATGTTCGGTTTTTCGTGTCAATGCGCCATCTCTTTTTCGATTTCGATAACGATCCCGATTTCGACTTGGATGATCCCAACATCTCGCATCACGCGGATTTCCTTGATATCCGCCTTCCCGCAGGGCGCTTCGCTTCGGTTACTGGAACATGAAACGCCGCATGCTGATGTTCATCAGGAGCCCCATGGCGGCAAGGGTGGAAACCACGGACGAGCCCCCGTAGCTGAAGAGCACAAGTGGTATGCCTACCACGGGCAGAAGCCCGGTGGCCATGCTCACGTTGATCACCAACTCCCAGAAAACCACGGCAACGATACCGACGGCAAGAAACGTCCCGAAACGATCCCTGGAGTTGCGGGCGATTTGGATGCCCCAAATGATCAGCAAGAGGTAAGTGGCGAGGAGAAACATGGATCCGGCGAATCCCCACTCCTCGGCAAGCACGGAAAAGGCGAAGTCCGTATGTTGTTCAGGCAAAAAGTGGAGACGCGTCTGCGTTCCCTCCAGATACCCTTTTCCCCAGAGCTGACCCGAACCGATGGCGATCTTCGATTGGTTGATGTGATACCCGGCACCCAGGGGATCCATGTCGGGCCGAAGAAAGGTGAGAATCCGCTTCTTCTGGTAATCCTGCAACGTCGACCAGACAAAGGGCACGGCCGCGAGGAAACCGGCGACCAGGAGGGCCAGGGACTGCCAGCGCACCCCTGCAAACAGGATGATGGAAAATGAAACGATCACGAGCAACAGTGCGGTGCCCAGGTCCGGCTCTTTCAAGATCAGCACACACGGCAAGGAAATCAACAGGAAGGCCCGCCACAGGTCTCTCAACCGGTACGCATTGAGGGAGTCTCCACGGTCGTTGAACAGCTTGGCCAGTGCGATGATGACCACGAACTTGGTCAGCTCGCTGGGTTGAACGGAAACCCCCCCCAGGCTGAGCCAGCGCTGGGACCCGGAAGTCACGGCCCCAACGATGAGGACCACGACCAGGAGGCCGAGGCAGCCGACATAGGCAGGGTAGGCCAGAGGCTCGAGCTGGTGATAATCAAAGAGGGTCATCACCACAAACCCGCCGAATCCGATCAAAAACCAGTAGAGCTGACGCGTAAACACGGCCGAAACCCCGCCCCCGCCGAGGCCGTAGGTGGCACTGTACAGATTGACCAGGCTCATCGATGCAATGAGACCGAGCAACAGGAGGAGGACCCAGTCGAAATTCTGGAGCAATCGTCGATCAAACATGACGTTTCCTTTGTGAAAGAAAGTCTGAGTAGAATCCTGTCAGGGCGTTTCTCAACCGCCTGACTTTTCCATGCCCAGGTGCGCCTGAATCAGGCGCTGGGCGATCGGCGCAGCAGCACTTCCTCCGTGACCCGCATTTTCGACCAGCACCGCTACGGCGATTTCCGGATCCCCTGCAGGCGCCACCGCTACGAACCAGGCATGATCCCGATACTTTTCCAGCACTTCCTTTCCCTTCGTGCCCGCCTTTTCCGTTTCCAGGTTCACGACCTGAGCCGTCCCTGTTTTCCCCGCCACCTGAACACCCTTGATTTTCGCCCGCCAGCCGGTGCCGTGCGGCTCATTCACCACGGCCACCAGGGCGCGCTGCATCCTTTTGAGGTTCTCGGGCTTCGCCCCCACTCGGGATATCACCGTAGGCTCCACTCGATAAACTGTTTTATCCCCCTTTCCCACCCATTGAACCACCTTGGGCTGGTAAAGGACGCCCCCGTTGAAAACAGCCGATGCCAACCGGGCCATCTGAATCGGAGTGACCAGCACAAAGCTCTGACCGATGGAGGAGGAAATGGTCTCACCCGGCTGCCAGGGGACACCCCATCGTTTGAGCTTCCACCCACGGGTCGGGATCAGGCCGGGGCGCTCGCTTCCCAGGTTCAGGCCGGTTGGCATACCCAGGCCGAGCCTCTTCGCATACTCGGCAATGCGATCGATGCCCAGTCGTCGTCCCAGCTTGTAGAAGTACACGTCACAGGACTCCCGGATGGCCCTGTGGAAGTTCACGTTTCCATGTCCATACCGCTTCCAGCAGCGAAAAGTGTGGGTTCCCAGCTGATACCGCCCGCTGCAGAATACCTCCTCCTCGGGCTGGACGAGCCCTTCCTCCAAACCGGCCAGACCGACGACGATCTTGAATACGGATCCGGGCGGATACTGGCCCGAGATGCACCGGTTCTGGAGTGGGTACTTTCCACCTGAAACCATCCGCTTCCAGGAAACCGGATCAATTCCGCCGATAAAGGTGTTCGGATCAAAAGCGGGGGCACTCGCCATGGCAAGGATTTCCCCATTCTGGGGGTTCATGGCCACAATCGCCCCTTTGTGGCCTGCCAAACCCTCTTCGGCCAAGGCCTGGAGGTCTTTGTCCAGGGTGAGCGTAAGATTGAGCCCGGATACCGGGGGAACGCGCGATAGCACCTTCAGACGCCGACCTGCGGCATCCACCTCCACCTGCGCCCCTCCCCTGGAGCCGTGGAGGTCCGACTGCCATCTGGCCTCCACTCCTGACTTCCCGATCAGGTCTCCCGGTCGATGTTCCGGATACTTTCCGCTGTTCAACTGGGACTCGTTGATCTCCCCCAGGTAGCCAATCACATGGGCTGCGAGCTTTCCTCGCATGTAGTGGCGCTGGGGCTTTACCTGAATCATGACGCCGGGCAGGTTGAAGAGGTTTGTCTCGAGCGCAGCCAACTCCCTTCGGGACACGTCCCGCTTGAGAAGAAGGGGTCGAAACGGCTGGCTGCGGTGGACTCCGCGTAGCTTCTTTTGAAGGGCCTCCGGGTCGACAGTGACGAGCTTTTCCAATCGGCTCAGGAGCACATCGGCGTCCTGTATCTCCTCGGGCACCACATAGAGATGATATGCAGGCCGGTTGTCCACGAGCAAATGACCACCGCGATCGAAAATCATTCCACGAAACGGCGGGATGTCCCTGAGATGAATTCGGTTGCTTTCGGACTTGACCCGGTAATCCGGACCGTGCACGATCTGGAGGAGCCATAACCTCAGGACCAGGACGGCAAAGGCCAGCAGAACGAAGACAACGACCCGTTTCAGCCTGACCTGAAAATACTCATTCGTAATCGGATCAAAGCCCGAGCTTCTCAAAGGGGTCCGCTCCCTACTTCAATAATGCTTCTCTCCCGCATTCCCCTCACCCTAATTCAGGACCGCGGAGAAATTCGATATCGTGCCATCATGCCGGTCTAGAAAAGGCCGTCTGAATCTACAGCCCCTGGCCCCCTTTGAGGCTGGACGCCGGAGAATGGGCGATGCATGCACGGTGCATCCAGTTCAGGGGCCGCTCTCGCCCCGCGCTTCATCGAATCGCTCCAGGGAGCGGCCAAAGGCATCGAAGAAGAAAAAGGCCACCGGAGCAGCCAAGGCGGTGAACACCGCCGAGCAGAAAAAGGCGAAGAGCACGCTCCAGTCCATGCTGATCTCCAGGGTCAGCAGCCGTAGGAACGCAATGAACAGGAGTTTCTTGATCAACACGGCCAACGAGACCACGATCACCTGTCCCTTCACCGAGTGAAGATCCACCAGGACATCTCCCAGTCGAATTCCTAGGAACAGCCCCAGATAAATCACGGAAAAAAGCCCGAGGGGGGCGGCGGAAAAAACATCGATCAGGAGCCCCATGACCAGAGCAAAGGCCCCGGCCCAGGAGTCACCGTGCCAGGTCACAAGGTAGGCCACACTGATCACGACCAGGTCCACGTCGAAATACCCCGGCAGAATCATGGTCCTGAGCCCGCCCTTCACCAGGATGAAGAGGAGGCATGCGAGCCATACGAGGACATACACCCCCACCTTGGATTTTTCTACGGATTGACCGATAGGGTCTCCTCCATGATCACGAGCACTTCCTCGAGTCGAGAAAAGTCCACCATGGGCCGCACCTGGACATCTTTGAACAACGCACCCGGACGATCCGACACCCTGACCACCTCCCCTACGGGGAGCCCTTTGGGAAAGACACCCCCCAGGCCCGAGGTGATAATCGTATCGCCCGGCGTCATGCGGCTCGTCTTCAGCACGTAGTCCAGATTGCAGACCTTGGATGACGCTCCCTTGAGAATACCCTGGTCGCGGGTAGCCTGATTGAGGCAATCCACGGCGCTGTTCTGGTCGATGATAAGAAGCACCTTCGCATAGTTGGGGCTTACAGAAACGAGCCGACCCACCACGCCCGGTGAACTCACGACGGGCATATTCACGGCGAGCCCCGCTTTTGCTCCCTTGTCGATAATCACGGACTTAAACCAGCCGGTGGGGTCCCTTCCGATGACCTGGGCCGCCATGATGGGCCAGTTGGTCCGCTCCTTGAATTGAAGCAGTTCCTGGAGGCGGTAGTGCGTGGCGAGCATCTCGCGGTATTTTGCATTCTCCATACGCAGGGCATGGAGCTCACTATGTAGGCGCCGATTCTCATCGTATACGTGAACGAGTCCGAAGTACTTGTCCCAGATCCGTCCCACCCCATCGACGGTCTTGTGAAGCGCCTTCTGAAGAGGTGCGACGAGTTCCACAACCACCTCCTCGGCAGGACTCCAGGATCGTGTCCGCTTCAAGTTGGAAGACAGAAGGAACAGGGCAATAAAGACGAACAGGATCCAGATCCAGATGACTCGGATTCGTCGGAGGTTCACCAAGGGGACTCATTGCTCCCATACCGCCCAAGGGGGTGGGGTTGGTGTGTGCGGAACGGCTCCGGAAAAGTGACGCCGTTTTTAACGGCAGCACCCATTGGTCACTCTTCCCGGGGACTCAATGTCACATTGCAC
Organism: Desulfobacteraceae bacterium; assembly: GCA_050115555.1. Classification (GTDB taxonomy): domain Bacteria; phylum Desulfobacterota; class DSM-4660; order Desulfatiglandales; family HGW-15; genus JASFQI01. Next base: position 5,687 of record JASFQI010000047.1, on the reverse strand, counting down.
ATTCTACTTAATCATCACCTCTCGGAGGATGTTGATGTTGTCGAGCGCCTTGCCGGACCCGATGACCACAGTAGACAGAGGGTCCTCTGTGATCGTGATGGGAAGCTTCGTTTCCTCCCGCAGAAGCACATCGAGGCTTTTGAGAAGAGACCCCCCTCCCGTGAGCACAATGCCCTTATCCACGATATCCGCAGCCAGCTCGGGCGGGGTCTGCTCCAGGGCGATGCGGACGGTCTCCACAATCGTTTCCACCTGCTCGGAAATCGACTTGCGGATCTCCTCCGAATCGATCGTGAGGATCTTTGGAATACCGGTCACGAGGTCGCGACCCTTCACCTCGATGGTTTCCATCTCATTGCTCGGGTAGGCATTGCCGATGGTCGTCTTGATGATCTCGGCCGTAGCCAGGCCGATGAGCAGGTTGTACTTCCGTTTAATGTGTTGGAGGATCGCCTCGTCCATCTTGTCCCCGCCCACACGCACGGATTTGCTGTACACGATGCCGGCGAGAGAGATGACGGCCACCTCCGTGGTACCTCCGCCGATGTCTACAACCATGTTGCTCGTGGGCTCGGTGATAGGCAGTCCGGCCCCGATGGCGGCGGCCATGGGCTCTTCGATAAGGAAAACCTCACGCGCGCCGGCAGACTCGGCGGACTCGCGAACCGCGCGTTTTTCCACCTGGGTGATGCCGGAAGGGACGCAAATGATGATTCGCGGGCGTACCAGGGTCCGACGGTTGTGTACCTTGCGAATGAAATGTCGAAGCATGGCCTCGGTGATCTCGAAGTCCGCGATCACACCATCCTTCATCGGTCGAATGGCCACAATGTTCCCCGGCGTTCGACCCAGCATCATTTTGGCCTCTTTTCCAACGGCCAGGACCTTGTTCCCTCCCTTGGCGTCCTTGCGCACAGCCACCACCGAAGGCTCACTCAGAACGATACCCTTCCCCTTGACGTAGACGAGGGTGTTCGCCGTCCCCAAGTCGATGGCCAGATCGTTCGAAAACAGCCCTACTACCGGATCAAGCAACATGGTTCTCTCCTTTCATGGCATGCGCCGCGTTCCCAAGGGGTTGGAAGCCGACCCCGTTTGAGATGACCGTAAGAGGCCCGTTAAAAATACTTCACTCGCTCAGTCGTCATCCCGCTGGGGCAGCAAAGCGGGGTGAGCGAGGATTATTCATGGAGCAGAACGCGTTATCCTCTGGAATTCCCCTCGGTCCGGACCGAGGTGGAACTGCGGGGAGATTCAAAAAACGGTTTTTATCTTCTTGACAAGGCATCGTCTTCTTGGTTAAATAGAAGTTTGTTCTTCGTCAAACAGTATTTTGGAACCCTTAGCACGCATCGGGATTGAAGAGACATGAAACGAACGTATCAACCCAGCAGAATCAAGCGGGCCCGAACCCATGGTTTCAGGGCGAGGATGCAGACCAAAGGCGGTGTCCGGGTGATCCGGCGAAGACGGGCCAAAGGCCGCAAAAGGTTGGCCGTTTAGAGGCTTTTCCTTGTTGTTTTTTCCCATGCGGCACATTTTCCATTTCGGATGGGCTCCTTTTCATTTCCAAAAACCCAAAGAATATTGAAACGGAAGGGATTTGTCAATCTAAATCGCTCCGGCAAGAGGGTCTATACCCATCATTTTTTCGTCATTGTGGGTCGGAGCGGGCTGGGCGTCACCAGACTGGGGATCGCGGCGAGTAAACGAACCGGAAACGCCGTCCAAAGGAACCGAATCAAGCGACTTGTCCGAGAGTTCTTTCGATTGAACAAGGGCCGTCTTCCCAAAGGAGTCGATATCTTCATTGGAGCCAAAAAAGGAGCGGCCGACCTCAATTTCTGGAAAGCCCAAGAGGAGCTTGGTGCGATTCTTTTCCATAAGAAGCGCCTCCCGTAGGCTGAGATTTCTCCCCATCGCCCTGATCGACGTGTATCGAATGGGGATTTCCCCGTTTTTTCGCCCCGCCTGCCGCTTTTACCCCACATGTTCCGCGTATGCCCGTCTTGCCATTGAAAAGCACGGCGTGGTCCGGGGGGTCCTGAAATCGATCGTACGGATCTCCAAATGCCACCCCTTCCACCCGGGCGGTTACGATCCCGTCGACTAGGCGAGCTCGTGATTCCAACATCGCGAGCCCGCTGGACGGTGGACTGCCGAATGGGAGCCCCGAACCCCTTCTCGATCCTCGAGTGAATGCATGGAAAAAAGAACTCTTGTGGCGTTTGCGCTTTCTTTTCTCATCCTGATCCTCTGGTCGACCCTGTTCGCACCTAGCGGGAAACAACCCCCGCCCCAGAGGGAGCCGAGTCAGGCCGAGCAATCACAGCCGGCCGTTCAGCCGGCACCCGAGGCGGCACCGTCCGAAACCGTCCGGGAGCCTGCCGAAGTCTCGGAAGCACAACCGGTTTCCCCCACTCCTCAAGCCCAAATCAAGGAGCAGGAAATCCGCGTGGAGACCCCCCTCTACACGGTTCGGTGGAGCAATGTCGGGGGATCGCTCATGAGCTTCGAGCTCAAGGAGTACCGCGAGACCACGGAACCTGGATCCCCTCCGATCAATCTGGCCAATGTGGACGGGCTCGAAGGCGGCATGCTCCGGTTCGGGTTCGAGGCCTATGAAGCGGCAGAGTCCCCACCGATTCTCTATGAGCCGAGTGAAACCCTTTTACAGGTCGGACCGGAATCCGGCCCCAAGGACCTGGTCATTAAGGGAAAGACGCCTCAAGGGCTCACACAGGAAGTCACCTATCGATTCCATCCCGATCAGTACCGCATCGATGTGGAAACCCGGGTCGTGAACCGAACCGCAGGTCCCTTGGAAGGGGCTGTCTCGGCGCGCCTGCGCAATCGGCCGCCCAAGGGGAAAAAGAGCTACTACGGTTTCGTGGGCATCGCCCTTCTGTTGAACGGCGAACTCGAGGAGATCAAGCCCAAGAAAATGGACGACGAAGAGAAACGCCTGTCCGGGCGCATCGGCTGGATGGCCTATGAGGACGATTATTTCATGTCGGCCGTGGTCCCTTCCGATACGGAAAATGGCCGCTTTCGAGGAAAATTGCTGCCTTCTGGAGCAGTCAATGCCCGCTATTTCTCCCCTCTCGTGCGTCTTCGAACCGGCGAGCAGACCTCGGCCCGGTTCGCCTTGTACTTCGGACCCCGGGATCTGACGGTTCTCAACGCGTTTGGTGAAAACCTCCCCAAGGCCGTGAACTTCGGCTGGACCGACGTGATCGCAAAACCCCTCCTGCACGTGCTCTGCTTCTTCAACAAGTACGTGCAAAATTTCGGATTCTCGATCCTCATCCTGACCGTACTTATCAAAATCCTGTTCTGGCCATTGACCCACAAAAGCTACAAGTCCATGAAGGAAATGCAGAAAATTCAGCCTCTCATGGCCAAGCTCCGGGAAAAATACAAGGACAACAAGGAGCAGATGAACCGGGAGTTGATGCAGCTCTACAAAACGTACAAAGTGAATCCCATGGGCGGATGCCTGCCCATGCTTATCCAAATACCTGTATTTCTAGCTCTTTTCAGGGTTCTAAGTAGCTCGATCGAGCTAAGGCATGCACCTTTTCTCTTTTGGATTGACGATTTATCCGCTCCTGACCGTCTTTTTCATTTCCCTTTCGATATCCCCTTCATGGCCCCTCCCTCCGGCATTCCAGTATTGACGCTACTCATGGGAGCCTCCATGTTTTTGCAGCAAAAAATGAGCCCCTCGCCCGGAGATCCAACCCAGGCCAAGGTCATGATGTTTTTACCCCTTATTTTTACCTTCGTCTTCATCAACTTTCCCTCCGGACTGGTACTCTACTGGCTGACGAACAACATTCTCTCCATTGGTCAGCAGTATCGTATCCTCAAAAAATCGAACTAGGAATGGTATTGGAGGACACGCATGGAAACCATGGAATTTGAAGGCAAAACGACAGAAGAAGCCATTGAAAACGCATCAAAATATCTTGATCTTCCTGTTGAAGAATTAGATATTGATATTATTGAACCAGGATCAGCTGGTATTTTTGGCCTAGTAGGTACAAAAAAAGCTAAAATAAAAGTACGATATCCTTCTAATGATACCCCGCATGATGTCGAACCTGCCGTTTCCGAGGCTTTTTCAACATCTGCAATGGATGAGGACGAGGGACCTCCCTCCGCACCGAGCCCCGTGGTTCCGCCTGAAGACGACTACGAGCAGACCCGTGAACTTCGTCTTGCCCAAGAGGTCCTGGAGAAAATTCTGGCCCTCATCCCCATGGAGACGATGGTCGAAGCCAAGCGGGTCGACGGCAATATCAACCTGAACATCCAGGGAGACAACTCCGGTCTTCTGATCGGGCGTCGGGGGAAGACCCTCGATGCCCTCCAATTCATCGTCAACAAAATCGTGAACAAGAGCCTGGAGCGGAAGGTGCGTGTCGTCGTCGACTCGGAAAAATACCGCCAGCGCCGGAGGGAATCCTTGACACAGCTGGCCCTGCGCATGGGGGAAAAAGCGAAACGCATTCGAAAACCCGTCACCACGAATCCGATGAACCCGGGGGACCGACGTATCGTTCACCTGACGCTCAAAGACGACGGTCAGTTGGACACACGCAGCCGAGGCGAAGGCCTGATGAAAAAGGTGGTCATCATTCCCAGGAAATGAGCGGCAGGAGGCAGGGGCGCCTCCCTGCCCTTCACCCAATCCATGCGTAACACCCCATCCATGGCCGATACCATCGCCGCCTTGTCCACACCCCCCGGGCAGGCGGGCATCGGCATCGTACGCATCAGCGGTCCTCTTGCCAAAGACATCGCCGGTCGTATCTTCCGAGCGAAACACCCTCCCATGGTGTGGACAAGCCATCTCCTGACCCTCGGCCGTCTCGTGGATCCGGACACCGGGGTCACGGTGGACGAAGTGCTTCTCTCCTACATGAAAGCCCCCCACTCCTACACTCGGGAAGATGTGGTGGAAATCAACACCCACAGCGGGCACGCCCTTGTGGAGCGCATCCTGCGCATGGTGCTGAATGCCGGTGCCAGGGCGGCCCGCGCCGGGGAGTTCACCTTCCGAGCTTTTATGAACGGCCGCATCGACCTGACCCAGGCTGAGGCCGTTATGGACCTGATACAGGCCAAGTCCGAACAAGGCGTGGAACTCGCCTCTGGTCAGCTCTGCGGGCGCATGAGGGCACGAATCGAATCCGTGCGTCGAGTGGCCCTTGATATTTTGGCTCACACGGAGGTGGGAATCGACTACCCTGAGGAAATGAACGGCGTCATCTCCGGGGAGGAAGCCTTTTCCTTACTTGCGCAGGATGTCATCGCTCCATTGAGCGACATTCGGGACGCATACGCCCAGAGGCGATTCTGGGCCGATGGGGTGAACACCGCAATCGTGGGGCGGGTCAATACAGGAAAGTCCAGCCTCTTGAATCGGCTCGCCGAAGAGGAGCGGGCCATCGTGACGGAGGTGCCGGGGACCACTCGGGACGTCATCGAGGCCTTGATCTACGTGGACGGCCTGCCGATCCGCTTGCTGGACACCGCCGGATACCGCACGCCGCAGGGGGAAGTGGAACGCATCGGCGTGGAACGCACCGATCAGACGCTCAAAGGGGCGAACCTCGCCCTTGTCGTGGTGGATCGGTCTCAATCGTTCGACGAGGAAGATCGACGCGTTCTGCAGCGTT
>JASFQI010000046.1:0-20623 GCA_050115555.1 Desulfobacteraceae bacterium | reverse complement strand
CGCCTTCTCGGGCTCCAGAGTGTCCAGGTTTGTTTCCTCGCTTACAGCCGAAGCCAGGTCTTCGATGTAGGCGCCCCGGTATCCACCCTCAGGGAAGGGAAAGGACGGGTCTTGCCGTTGCCGCCATCGGCTGTACACGGACTCCCCTAGAAGCCGGATCTGCTGTCCGGCGTCATTGATGTAAAACTCCCGGCACACTTCGTACCCACAGTACGCCAGGATTCTGCAGAGGCTATCCCCGAGGGCCGCCCCCCGTCCATGCCCCAGGTGCAGGGGACCGGTCGGGTTTGCGCTCACGAACTCAACCAGGATGCGCTCTCCGCAGAAACGGTCGGTTCGACCGAAGTCCTCTCTTCGCTCCAGGATCTCAGCCAGTACCTTCCGCCACTCCTCGGCTCGAATGGTGAAGTTCAGAAAGCCCGGGCCTGCGATCTCCACGGCCTCTAAAAAATCCGAGTGCTGCCGAAGGGGATCCAGGAGGATTTGTGCGATTTCCCGAGGAGCACGACGCTGTGAAGAGGCAAGCGTCATGGGCAGATTCGTGGCAAAGTGTCCGTGCTCCGGGTTTTTGGGAATCTCCACAACAAAATCCGGGATCGGTGTCCGGACCAGGGTCCCCTTATCGAAACATGTCTCGAGGGTCTGTTTCAGGATGGCTTCAAGTTTCGTTTTCATGTTCTGTTCGCTTTTTTCCGCACTGACCTACGGCACAAAAAATCTCATAGGAAATAGTACCGCAGGATTCGGCCGCTTCGTCCCCGGTAATCGTTGCGCTCCCTTGCTGTCCGAGGAACACGGCCTCGTCCCCGGGCTCCACGTCCTTCAACTCCGTCACATCCGCCATGACGAGGTTCATACAAACCCGCCCCACAATGGGGAACTTATGCCCCCGGATCAGCACGGTTCCCCGGTTGGAAAGGGCCCGGAGAAGCCCATCGCTATACCCCGCCGAGATCACCGCTATCTTTCTTTCGCCGGGGGTTGTGTACGTCCGGCCGTAGCTGACCGCGGTGCCGCCAGGAATACTCCGGACTTGAAGCACCCTCGCACTCAGCGTCATGGCGGGCCTGAGCGGTATTGGAGACCTCAGATCCGGAGATGGAAGCCCCCCGTACAGGACAATGCCCGGCCGAACCATGCCCAAGCGCGCCTCAGGATACCACAGAGCACCGGCGCTGTTGGCCAGGCTGCTTGCCTCCAGGGAAACACTGCGGGACCGGGCCGTTTCCAGGACCTCGGTAAAACGACGAATCTGGGCCTCCGTGAAATCCCGGTCCGGCTCGTCCGCCGAGGACAGGTGACTTACGAGGCCCTCCGGTTCCAAGCCGCTTTGGGCCAGGGCTTTTTCCATGAAGGCTCCCGTCTCCGTCCAGGAAACACCCAGCCTTCCCATACCGGTATCGATCTTGAGCTGGACTCGACTGCGTGTACCCCGCCTTCGACTCTCCTCTCCGACACGATCCACCGAGCCGAAATCCGACAGGACCGGAATGAGATCGTGCGAGACCACCGCTGCGGCCTCGTCCTGCGAGTGCACACCGCATAGGACCACGATCGGCCCCCGGATCCCCTCTTCACGAAGTGTCACAGCTTCAACGACATGGGCCACGGCCAGCCGCTCTGCGCCGGCCCTCTTGAAGGCCTCGGCCGCCGTCCTCATGCCGTGCCCGTACGCGTCGGCCTTGACCACAGCCGTGATGCCGACCCCGTCCCCCAGGAAGCGGCGAACTTGACGAAGGTTGTGAGCCAAGGCCGACGGGTCGATCAGAACCCGGTTGGGGTAAAGATCCATGCATTGCCCCAAAAAAATGCAGGCAGGGATTTGAATCCCCCTTGTCCTTCATTACCCCCATCGGGGCGGGGGGCCTGCCCGCAGCCGCATCGATTCTTCCCGCCTGAAAACCCTTACTGGATGGGCACAAGCTAACCGATCTAAGACCATAGATCAAGCACTATGCGATGGAGAACCTTGTGACAAAACGGGGCCCGCGTTCGAACCTCGACTACAGGGCTCGGTTGACACCCTCGGACGCCGTCACTAAGATGGGGACGCATAGGCTTGGGAAAGGCCCGAGATTCAAACCTTCGACCCCTATTTACGGACGGTTCCCATGAAACTCCTCTTCTGTCTGCTCGGACTCGTGCTCGTGGTGGAGGGTATCCCCTACTTCGCCTTTCCCGACAAGATGAAGCGATGGATGCTGCGCTTACAGGAAATCCCCAGTGCCCATCTGAGGCTGATGGGTTTTGTGGCCATGTCCGCAGGACTCCTGATCTCTTATCTCTTCCGTTAACCCTGCGAAAGACAAGCACTCTTAGAGCCCTGCACAGCGAGGACAGGGTACCGATCCTTTTCTACGAGTCGTGGAATTTGGGGCTTCTACGGAGCGATGCAAAATGAATACGCGCCCTCCAGCGATCTGTTATTCCTAGATCCGCCACACGATGAAACATCCATCTCGAGACGGAAAATCGTTTGACTTTACAGCCCGTTTTCACTATAAGTGTTCCCTTTTGAGTCACGGTCAACATGCACGATATCGAGGAGTACACATACGATCTACCCGGGGAGTTGATTGCCCAGGAACCCGCTCCGGAGCGGACGGATTCGAGACTTCTGTTCCTGGATCGAGATGAAGGCGATTTTTCCGATCATCGCTTCTCCGATCTTTCCTCGTTACTGGACCCAGGAACCCTCCTCGTCGTGAATGATACGCAGGTCGTTCCGGCCCGGCTTTTCGGCCGGAAAGAGAGTGGCGGGCAGGTCGAGGTCCTGGTCCTGGATCATGTGAAAAACGGGACCCCGGGCCCGGCGGCGCGTCGGTGCCTGTTGAAGGCATCCAAACGCCCTAAGCCGGGAAGCAGGCTGCTCTTTGACGAGGGCCTGTCAGGAACCGTGGAAACCTGGGAAGAGGACGGCATCGTTCGCATCGCCTTTTCAGGCCCCGAAAGCATCGACGCCCTCCTCTCGAAGATCGGGGGCATGCCTCTGCCCCCGTACATCCGGCGCGCCCGCAGAGACCCCCGGGCGGAGATGGACCGGACCCGATACCAGACCGTGTTCTCGAGGTGGAAGGGAGCGGTGGCCGCGCCCACAGCGGGTCTTCACTTCTCCGAGGCGTTGATCAAACGTCTGGAAGAAGCTGGCGTCTCCCTTGTCTCCCTGACTCTGCATGTCGGGCACGGGACCTTCCGGCCGGTGCGGACGAGGGACATAAGGGCTCACGCGGTGGGGGCCGAGGCTTACCGCATCGATGCGGAAACCGCAACATCGGTGAACCGGGCCCGGGAACAGGGACGAAAGGTGATCGCGGTGGGCACTACCGTGGTTCGAACCCTGGAAACGGTCGCTGCGAAAAACGGGAGCATGGCTCCGGGTGAAGGCTGGACAGACCTGACGATCCTGCCGGGTCATCGGTTTCGAGCCGTCGACGGGATGATCACGAACTTTCACCTCCCAGCCAGTTCCCTGTTCCTCCTGGTATCGGCGTTTGCCGGTCTTGATCGGATCAAGAGAGCATATGCGCATGCCGTCCAGGAACGTTATCGGTTTTACAGTTACGGGGACGCCATGCTGATCTGCCAGGGACGAATGAACAAGGTCGAGGGCTGAGGACTGGAATTTACGGTCATTCACACTTGCAGCGACTCCGCTGCAAGGACGGGGCGTATTCGCACGGCCCACGGGGAGTTCGAGACCCCTGTGTTCATGCCGGTGGGCACCGCCGCGTCGGTCAAGGCACTTGGGCCTGACGATCTCGAGGGCATCGGCGTCGGCATCCTTCTCGCAAACACGTACCACCTGTTCCTGAGACCCGGGCACGAGATCATTCAGGGCTTGGGGGGACTCCACCGCTTCATGGGATGGGATCGGCCCATCCTGACGGACAGCGGCGGCTTCCAGGTTTACAGCTTGGCCACATTGCGTACTCTCTCCGAGGAGGGCGTTGTTTTTCGATCCCACATTGACGGCTCCGAGCACGTGCTCGGTCCGGAAAAAGCCATGGCCGTTCAGGAAGCCCTGGGTTCCGACATCGTCATGGCCTTTGACGAGTGCCCGCCGTATCCTTCGGAGTACGCATACGTGCGGAACTCCATGGAGCTGACTACGCGCTGGGCTCGCCGATGCCGGGATCGAGGGGTCGGAGAGAACCAGGCCCTCTTCGGCATCGTTCAAGGCGGCGTGTTCCGGGACCTGAGAATCGCAAGCGCCGAGGCCCTTCTGGAACTGGGGTTCCACGGATACGCGATCGGCGGGCTTTCCGTGGGGGAAGACAAGGAGACGCGGGAACGGGTCATCGCAGAGACCGTCCCCTACCTGGCGCCGGACCGGCCCGTGTACCTCATGGGCGTGGGAACGCCCGAAGACATTGTGGAGGCGGTCCGGTTGGGGGTGGACATGTTCGACTGTGTTCTCCCTACTCGTAACGCGCGCAACGGTTCGCTGTTCACGGCGGAAGGCCGGATCACGATCAAGAACGCCCGGTATGCCCGGGACGCCCGGCCCATCGAGGAGGGTTGCGGGTGTTATACGTGTACGCACTTTTCCAGGGCGTACCTGAGGCACCTGTTCATGGCGCGGGAGATCCTGGCTTACCGATTGAACACGATCCACAACCTGCACTACTATGCACGGTTGATGGAGGGCCTTCGCACGGCCATTCGGAATGACGCGCTGGAGTCTTTCTGCCGGGCGTTTTACGAGAACCGGAAACCCCCTGCACAGGGTTGACGGTTTCGGAAAAAGCCTGTCATGTGCGATGAAAGAAGACGATGTTCGTTTCCCTGTAGAACATCCATCATTCTCTGAAAGGGAGGTTTTCGAATGCATTTCTTGGCGTATGCAATGGGTACCGGCGGGACAGGAGGAGCCGAGGGCGGACAAGGCGGGGCCTTTGGTGCGTTCATCCCCCTCATCCTCATGTTCGCGATTTTTTACTTCCTGCTCATACGGCCCCAACAAAAGAAGGCTAAGGAGCACAAGAGCATGATTTCGGCCATCAAGAAGGGGGATCGCGTGGTCAGCTCCGGTGGACTGCACGGTCTGGTCACCGGGATCACGGACGAAGCCGTCACTATGGAGATCGCCCCGAAGGTTCGCGTCAAAGTAAGCCGCGGATCCATCGCAGGAGTGATTGGGAAAAAGGAATCCTGACCCCCCGGTCTTCACGAACCCGCGGGGGGCCGGGGATGTGTGGAACGGGAGAAGTCCGGGCCCGGGAGCGGAGTGGTGTTTCCCGGCTGATGCAGGATTGCCCTTTTTCTTCCGTTGCATGCAGATTTCCATGCGTCCTGAAGGGACTCAGAAACCAGAAACAGAGCGACGCTTTGGGATCCGGAACGACCGGGCCGCCGGAGGCCCTGGCATCCTCGTTGGATCGATGCAGGAAGGAGTGAAACGTCGTGAAAAACCTTGGATGGCGTGCGGGAATCGCCGCTTTTCTCATCCTCATAGCGCTGGTCTACCTGATGCCGTCCCTGAGCAAGGACCTGCCTCCGTGGTGGTCTTCAGTGCTTCCTGAAGAGCAGATCCACCTCGGGCTCGACTTGCAGGGGGGCATGCATCTCGTCTTGGAGGTGGAAGCGGATAAGGCCGTGGAGAGCAACCTGGAACGGGTGGTCGAGGAGATCAAGCACGACCTCCGAACGGAGAGGATCCGATACCAACGTCTGGAGCGACACGCGATCCAGGGGGTGAATCTGACGCTGATGCGGGAGGAGGATGTCGACGAATTCCGCGAGTTGAGTGAAAACAACTACCCGAACTTTGAGCTGGAAACCCCTCCGAAGACCGAGGATGGATATCCCGTCCGTATGGTCCTCCGCCCCAAGGCGCGGGATCAGATCATGAAACTCGCGACAGACCAGGCCCTGGAGACGATCCGGAATCGTGTGGATGAGTTCGGCGTGAGCGAGCCGGACATTCGTCCCCAGCAGGACCAGCGCATCCTCATTCAGCTGCCCGGCATCAAGGATCCCAAGAGGGCCCTGGAGCTGATCGGAAAAACCGCACTCCTGGAATTCAAGCTCGTGGATGAAGAGCACAGCGTCAAGGGCGCCATGGAAGGGGGTGTTCCCGCGGGAAGCGAAATCCTTTACAAAATGGCAAAGGACCCGGACACCGGAAAAACCGCCGAGATTCCTTTTCTTCTGAAACGACGCACCCTCATGACCGGAGAGTACGTCACGGACGCCCGCGTTCAAATCGACTCCCAGTACGGAGAACCGTACGTTTCCCTCTCCTTTGACGCCCGGGGAGCACGACTTTTCGAACGTATCACCCAGGCCAACGTGGAAAAAAGGCTCGCGATCATCCTCGACAATCACGTCTACTCGGCGCCTGTAATCCGTGAAACCATCTCGGGCGGCCGGGCGCAGATTACCGGGAGCTTCACCATGGACGAGGCCAAGGACCTGGCCATCGTGCTTCGAGCGGGTGCTCTTCCCGCCCCGGTCAAGATCCTGGAGGAACGGACCGTCGGCCCCTCGCTTGGAAAGGACTCCATTCGAAAAGGGTTCAAGTCCATGATCATCGGGGGCGTCATCGTTGTCCTTTTCATGATCATCTACTACGGGCTGTCCGGTGTTCTCGCCGACCTGGCCCTGATTCTGAACATCCTCTTTATCATGGGCGGGCTCGCGTTTTTCGGGGCGACCCTGACCCTGCCTGGAATCGCAGGCATGATTCTGACAATCGGCATGGCCGTGGATGCCAACGTTTTGATCTTCGAGCGGATTCGTGAGGAGCTCCGATTGGGGAAACCCGCACGAGCGGCCGTGGACGGCGGTTTCTCCAAGGCGATCGTTACGATCCTCGACGCCAATGTGACCACCTTTATCGTAGCGCTCGTGCTCTTCCAGTTCGGGACGGGACCGGTCCGCGGGTTTGCCGTGACCCTGAGCATCGGTATCGTGGCCAGTTTCGTCACCGCGGTCTTCATGACACGCATTGTGTTCGACTACCTGCACGTCTATCGAAGGCAGGCCCGCATCAGCATATAGACGGCCAAGCCGAACCAACGTGCGAACAACCGGAGCCTTTTCTCAGGCTTCATGGACGACCCGCGTGACGGTGAAAACCCCGGCACGCACTAACTGACGCAGCATTTGGAGACCCTTCATGGAATTCATCAAACCGGGAATCAATATCGACTTCATCGGGAAGCGGAAGATCGCATTTGCCCTTTCCATCACCCTGGTCGTCCTGACGGCGGTCCTTCTCATCTGGCGGGGGGGGCCGAACTACGGCGTGGACTTCTCCGGGGGCGTGCTGATTCAGGTCAAGCTGGATCAGGCCTCCACGCCCACGGAGATTCGAAAGGCGTTCACCACGCCGGTTCTCCAGGAAGCCATCATTCAGGAGTTCGGAGAGGAAGGGGAGTTCGAGTACCTTATCCGCGTCCGGCAGCCCGATGTGGAGCTGTCCGGTCTGAATGACCAGGTCAAGGCCGCCTTGACCGACCGCTTCGGCCAGGGCGTGGAGATTCGAAGGGTCGAGATGGTGGGTCCCAAGGTCGGGGAAGATCTTCGCGAGAAAGCCCTTTTCGCCATCTTTTACTCCATCCTCTTTATCGCCATCTACATTTCCGGCCGGTTTGAGCTCAAGTGGGCCATGAGCATTGTCATGGCCCTTTCCCTGGCCCTCGTCGTGTATGCAGCCTCCATCATCGGGGTAAGCATCACCTGGCTCATCCTGGTCGCCCTGATCGTTACCCTCGGGCTCTGCTGGTTCCTGAAGCTCAAGTTCGCCATGGGGGCCATTGTCGCGCTGATTCACGACGTCACGATCACCCTCGGGGCGTTCGCTTTGACCGACCGGGAGGTCTCCCTGAGCATCATTGCCGCATTTCTGACCATTGTCGGCTACTCATTGAACGACACCATTGTGGTCTTTGACCGCATTCGCGAAAACTCGCGCCGGTTCCGTAGACGCAGCTTCGAATCCGTCATGAACACCAGCATCAATGAGACCTTGAGCCGCACGATCCTGACCTCCCTTACAACACTGATCGTGGTGGTCGCGTTATACGTTTTGGGTGGCGCGGTGATCCACGACTTTGCATTCGCCCTTCTGATCGGCATTCTGGTGGGCAGCTACTCCTCCGTCTTCGTTGCAAGCCCGATCCTCCTCGTCTGGGAGGGGCGGTTTTCAGGAACCTCCTAGGGAAACAAGGAACGCAGAGGGAGGGACTGAGTCGAATAAATAAGGAAGGTCATTCTTCAGGGCGGCCGATCCTTGTGAACACAACCCGGTGAAGCCGATCCACAAGGGGGTACGGCTTGGCTCGAACAGGCACACGATCCCGGCGCCGAAGATCTTCGATCGGAATTGCCGTCATCCTTGTCCTTGGGGCCGGTGCCGTACTCTTCTGGCTGTGGAACGGACTCTACAACACTCCTCCGCGCTTTCACTCCCTTCTCATCACGCGCAATGGGGACTCCCTCCGGCTCCTGGACGGCGAAATCCTCGCCCTGAGGCCGAACGACCGTCTTCAGGTTCATGAAATCGATACAAACGTACCCTTCAACCGGGGCATCCGCCTGTTTTGTAAAGGGCTGGACGTCAACGTCCTCCGTTACGAGGAAACGGATATTCGCAGGCTTCTGCCTGAGGGCCGGGCCTTTGACCGGTATCGGTTTAAAGTCGAAGTAAAACAGGACCGTACGCCCTTGGGGCACGTTGTCCTGATCGTGGAGCCGACGGCCGAGGACTGGCTCGCCCGAGCGGACCGGATCATCGACACTGACAAGAGGCTGGACGTCCTGAAGCGGGCCCAAGGGCTTCACCCTGACGATCCCCGCTTCCGCGAAAGGCTGATTCGTGAAATCCTGGCCCTGGAGAAGTGGGACGAGGCCGCGGCCCTGCTGGAGGAAGAGGCCGGGAAGCGGCCGGAGGACGAGCAGGTCCTTCGCGACCTCCTCGAGGTATACAGGGCCTCCGGCGACCGTAAAGGGGAAATCTCCACGTTGCAGCGGCTGATCGACCGCCGGCCGGACGACGAGCAGATCCTCGGCGACCTCCTCGAGGTGTACAGGGCCATGGGCAACCGCAAAGGGGAGATCTCCACGTTAAAACGTTTGGTGGATCTCCGTCCGGAGAACGCCGATCTTGCCTATCGCCTGGCAAGCCACCTGGAGGAAGCGGGCCTCACCAGGGAGGCCGTGGAGGCGTACGAGCGGCTTCTGGGGTTCCTCGAAAGAGACGAGGATCGCTCCGCTGTCCTCAAGACGCTGGGATTTCTCTACACGCAGGCCGGGGAGATTGACCGGGCCATTGAACGGTATCGTACCGCCCTTGAGATGGATCCGGAAGATGTCAACCTCTATTACAACCTGGCCAGCCTCTACGACCGGCTCGGCAAGCAGGAGGAGGCGGACCGCTATCTGAAGAAGGCCGTGCCCCTGGACAAGGGAGACGTGGCCGGACGCCTGAGGCTTGCACAGAGCGCACTCGAAAACGGGAAGCTCCAGGAAGCCGAATCCCTGCTCGAGGAAGCCCTGAATCAGGAGCCCGACTCTCTGGAGGTCTTGCTCCTTCTGGTGATGGTCCTGGAAAAAAAGGGCGATCCGGAGAGGTTGAAAGGCCTCTATCGGAAAATCCTCACCCTGGACCCGAAAAACGAAACCCTGCTGTATAACCTGGCTGTGCTCGAGTTCGAAACGGGCGATTTCAAAAAATGCGTGTCGCACCTGGAATCGTTTTTGAAAGCCCAGCCCAAAGACGCCGATGCCCTGGAACTCCTCTTTCTCGCATATAAAAAGCTCGGGAATCAGAAATCCGCCTATCAGGCCGCTCTTAAACTTCTGAACCACGAACCCGGACGCATGGACTGCTACCACTTCGGCTTCGAGTTTCTCACCCGCCAGGAACGCTATGACGAGATGGCCCGGCTCATGGAGCGGGGCCTGAAAGCGAACCCCGGGAACGCCGATCTCATGGATTACCTCATCGTCGCTTACCTGCAAACCGGACGGGAGAAGGAAGCCCAGGTCTGGATGGAAAAGGCCCTGAAGGACCGCCCCGAGGACGTGGATCTCATGCTCCAGCTGGCCGAGTTGGCCGACCGGCAGGGTAAAACCGAACGCGCCGTTCAGGTCTATCAAAGGCTCCTGAACCAGAATCCTGAGAACGACAAGGCAAAGCAGGCCCTGGTTCAGCTCCTCCTGAACCGTGCGCGACGGCAGGAGAGTTCGGGGGAGGTGGACGCCGCCCTGGGCACATACAGGGAGCTCCTGGATCTCGCCCCAGGGACCGAGGAAGCCGAGGAGGCCTATTTGCGGCTTCGCCTGGAGAGGATGGGGCAGTGACGTGAAGCCTCACCATCACGTGACCGCCGGAGTGATTCAACGGGACGGGCGCACCCTCATCACGCGGCGTCCGGAGGGCGGGCACCTGGCGGGGTACTGGGAATTCCCGGGAGGGAAACAGGAAGGCGAAGAAACCCTCGAGGCGTGCCTGATGCGGGAAATTCACGAGGAACTGGGCATTCAGGTGCACCCTTCCGAGCATCTCCTCACCGAGGCGTACGAGTACGAAACCAAGCGTGTGACGCTCCACTTTTTTGCCTGTGCGATCCCGGAGGACCAGGAACCCCGGGCCATCGAGGGTCAGGAGATCCGCTGGGCGACCCCCGAGGATTTTCTCCTGCTGCGCTTTCCTCCGCCGGATCTCCGCCTCATTGCCCTTCTTCAAAACCCCGGAGACACGTCATGACCGTTGCAGAGTGGGTTCACCGGGCGAGAAGCATTCGAAGATTCCGCGAAAATGACCCGGTGGGAAAGGACACCCTGGAACATCTGGTGGACCTCGCCCGCCTGGCCGCTTCCGGGGGCAACAAGCAGCCTCTCAAGTACCTGCTCTCCTGCACCCCGGAAACCAACCGGTCCATCTTTGACCTGCTGACCTGGGCCGCCTATCTCAAGGAGTGGAAGGGACCCGAGGCGGGGGAACGGCCGGCGGCCTACATCGTTGTGCTGGGCGATCGCGCCCTGGCCTCGTCCTTCGGCTGCGATCACGGTATTGCCAGCCAGAGCATCCTCCTGGGGGCGGCGGAAGCCGGGCTCGGCGCATGCATCGTGGGCACCGTGGACCGCGACCACCTCCGCAGGCGATTCCAAATTCCGGAGCGCTACGCCGTTCTCCACGTCATCGCACTCGGCAAACCTGCTGAAACCGTCATGCTCGAAACCGTGGAAGAGGACGGGGACATCCGATACTGGCGCGATGACCGAGGAGTGCATCACGTGCCGAAACGCAGACTCGAGGACGTGATCCTGGATCCCCCGTTTCCCCCGTGAAAGGGTTCCCTCACCCAGATCACCGGCCCAGAAGGGTCCGCGCCACGATCGTCTTTTCCACCTCCTTTGTGCCCTCGTAAATCTCCACGATCTTGGCGTCGCGGTAGATCCGCTGCACCTTGTACTCGTCGATGTATCCGTACCCCCCGTGCATTTGCAGGGCTTCGTCCGCACACCGCACACCCGTTTCCCCGCAGAACCACTTGGCCATGGCGATCAGCCCGTGCTCGATACGGCCCTTGTCCGCATTCCATGCCGCCTCGTAGTAGAGGTTCCGTGCGGCCCGAACGCGTGTGGCCATCTCGGCGATCTTGAACTGGTTCGCCTGGAAGGACGCGAGGGGCACGCCGAACTGATGGCGTTTTTTGATGTGTGCGATGCCCTCCTCCAGGGCGGCGCGGGCAATGCCCACGCCCATGGCGCTCACGTGCAGGCGCGTCAGGTTGAAGAACTGCATGAGCTCCTTGAAGCCCATGCCTTCCTCCCCCACCAGGTTGCCTGCCGGGACCCGGACATCGATGAAGGCCACCTCCGCGGTGTCGTTGGCGCGAATGCCCAGCTTTCCGTGAATTTTGTTGGCCTCGTACCCCGGACGGTCCGTCTCCACCACGATGAAGCTGTGACGCCGGTGCCGGTCCGGGTTCTCCGGGTCGGTGGCGCAGAACACAAGCAGGAAGTTGGCCAGATCCCCGTTCGTGATGAACATTTTGGACCCGTTGATCACCCACTCGTCCCCGTCCCGGACCGCTGTCGTTCGGGCGCCGGTCACGTCACTTCCCGCATCCGGCTCCGTAATGGCCGTGCCCGTAATCGCCTTTCCCTCCACCAGGGGAGGCAGGAAGGTCTGTTTCTGCTCCTCCGTGCCGTAGAGGCACAGCAGCTCGGCACCAAAGGTGGCTGTGATCACGGCATTGGCCATGCCCGCATCCACGGCCCAGAACTCCTCGGTGATGAGGCAGTGTTCGAAAAATCCGAGCCCCGCGCCGCCGTACTCCTCGGGGATAAACACCCCCACGAACCCCAGCTCACAGGCCTTCCGCCAGATATCCAGATCGAACGTCTCGTTCCGGTCGAATTCCTGGGCCTTGTCCGGGAACTCGCCCATGGCAAACTCCCTTGCCGCTTTCTGAATGTCCTGCTGCTCCTTGCTCAGGGTGAAATCCATGTTCCGCCTCCCCCTCTCTTCCCATGACCTTGAAGTATTCCGAATCCAGAGTACCGTGCTTTTTCGGAATCCAAAGCAGTCCTTTGTGTCTTGTCGGCTTCGCGGCTTGGCGAGAAAAAAAGGCCGAGCAATCATCAAAGGCATTGCCCGGCCCTTCCGTCACGCCTGTTCCGTTTGACGTTTCACACGAAAAATCCAAAGACAGGGTTTACATGACAAGCAGTTTCCTAGCCCATCTTCTCCTTCATCGCATCCACCACGTTGAACATGTCGTCCACGACTCCGTAATCGGCCACACGAAAGATCGGGGCCTTCTTGTCCTTGTTCACGGCAATGACGGTGCCCGCGCCGGTAATTCCCGCCACGTGCTGGAACGCGCCGCTGATCCCGAATGCCAGGTAGACCTTGGGCTTCACGGACTTGCCCGAAGTTCCCACCTGGTGGTACTTGGGAAGCCAGTTCTTGTCCACCACGGGACGGGAGCAGGAGAGGAGGCCGCCCATCTTGTCCGCCAGTTCTTTCACCGTCTCGATATTATCCGCCTCCCCCACGCCGCGGCCCACGGATACCAGCAGATCAGCCTGGGTGATATCCACCTCGCCTGCACCCGTATCCTCAAAAGCCATGAACTGTCTGCGAGCTTCAGGGAGGTCCGCCGGGGCTTCCACCTTTACGACCTCGCCCGGACCGCGGCCTTCGGGCTTGTCCGGAGGAAATGCACTGGCCCGGACCGTCATCAGGTAACCGTCGGAATCCTTGAGCGCCACCCGGGAAAAGATCTTTCCTGTATAAATCTGCCGCAATACCTTGGGCTTTCCATCCTCCATGAGAATGTCCACGCAATCCGTGGCAAGAGGGTATCCCGTCTTCACGGAAAGCGCCGGCGCCAGGTCCATACCCCATGGAGATTGAGGCATGAGTGTGAGAAACGGTTTATGCTCCTCGATCTGCTTGAGCAGAATCTCCTTGTAGAGATCCGCGTTGAACCCTTCCAACCTTTGATCCTCCACCACGAGAACCTTGTCGGCCCTTTCGGCGATTTCATTTACAAAGGACTCTTCCTTTGCGCAGAGAAGGACTGCGGTCAGGGAATGCGACAGCTCCTGTGCGAGCGCATTCGCTTTCCAGAGCATCTCATAGGAGATGTCTCGAAGTTCCCCTTGCCTGTGTTCGACCAGCACGAATATCTCGCCCATTAGATGCTCACCCCCTTTTCCTTGATGATGCGCAGGATCGCCTCGGCTACGGTTCCTGCATCGCCTTCAATCATCTCCGCCCCTTCCGTCTCGGGCGGGAAGTAGTACTCCTCCACCGTGGTCATGGGCGTGAGATCCTCTTCGGAAAGGCCGAGGTCCGCCAGCGGGACCACATTGAGCTCCTTTTTCGCAGCCTTTCGAATGCCCATGATCGAAACATACCGCGGCTCATTGATTCCCGTCTGTATGCTGAGGACCGCCGGAAACCGGAGCTTGGAGACCTCGTCCATGCCGCCTTCCAGCTCCACTTTGATCGTGGCCTCGCCGTCCTGGGGCTCGATGTCGGTCACCACGGCTGCATGGGGGGCGCCCAGCTGCTCGGCCAGGAGGATGCCCACCATGCCCGAGTTGCTGTCATCCGACTGGACCCCGGTCATCACGAGGTCATACTCCATCCCCCGAGTCACCTCGGCAAGGATGCGCGCCTTGACAAAGCTGTCCATGGGCTGGTCACCAGGGTCCACCCGGATGGAGCGATCCGCGCCCATGGCCAGGCAGCGCCGGAGCACCTCCTCGTCGTCCTCGTCCCCGATGGTCACTGCAGTGACCGTACCGTCGGTCTTTTCCTTGAGCTGGATCGCCTCTTCCACGGCGTAGTTGTCCCACTCATTCAGGACATAGGCCAGCATGTCCTTTTTCACGTCCTTTTTCGAGGCGTCGATCTCCAGATCCACCTCCTGGGTCATGGGAACCCGTTTCACACACACGACAATATTCATCTCATGCTCCTCCTGTCCTCAAACGTTCCTCTACCCGGTTTACGATCTTCATCCTCCCCGTCCCGAGTCCGCAACGGGCCGCGGGGCATGCCCGAATTCATTGTCCACGAAATCCGGCCCGTCCGTTTGCTCCGTTCGGGCACCTTGCGGACCCGGCGGGAAAGACGGCATGGATAATGTCGCTCGGAAGGCCTTGCGGTCTGAGTTCCGAGTCGGGGCCTTTATACCGAATCGCGTTGAAATGTGCAATAACGTCCGTCCCAGGATGAATACACGTGTTTCACCCCAGCGGTTCGGGGGTGCTTCTCCTAAAAATACTGAATGAACTCTCATTCAGTATTTTTAGGCTACCACACCCTTTTTTTTCAAGTCAACCCCCTGTGCGGCTTATGCCCTCAAGGAAATTCCATCATATGGATTTGCGGCCGCACGGCAAAAAAGACACGGTCAGGGGCTACTCCTCTTCACGCCGAACTTCTTTCCTCCCGGAGGACGTTTCTGCTTATCCGGAGGCGATTCCAGTTCCTTGCGGATCTTTCGAAGCAACTCGGGATCGTTCTGGCCCAACTCCTGGGCCTTTTCAAAGTGGAACCGGGCCTTGGGAAGCGTTCCTGCCCTCTTGAAGGAGAGCCCGAAGTAGTAATGGGCAAGGGCCAGTCGGTTCATCCGTCCGTAGCAGAGTCCCAGGTTATAAAAGACCTCGTCCTCCACCGGCTCCCTGCTTCGAAGCTGCTCATAAAGGCGAATCGCCTTGTCGTACTGCTCCAGGCTCTGGTAGGAAGTGGCCAGGAGAAAAAGGACATTTCGGTTGGAAGCGTCTTCCCTGGGGGTGGCTTCGAGCACGCGGATCGCCTGCTGATATCGGCCTTGAAGCTGATAGGCCTCCCCCAGGTGGACCCGAAACGGAAGCAGATCCGGGCGAAGCTCCATTGCACGCTGAAAATGGGTTTGAGCAGCCTGATAGTTCGAGTCCTCCTTTTCACGAAGGCCCAACCCGAAAAGGGCGATGGGGTCATCCGGGTGCGCCTCGAGTGTGCGATGAAACGCCCGCTCTGCGGCGTCCGGGTCCCCGTACAGGGCCTTGAGCAGGGTCTGGAACAACGGAAAACGTCTACGCAGGGATTCCGACTTTTCGGTTGCGTTCGCGCCCCCACCTGACTCCAGGAGGCTGTCCATGTTGGCCATTCTCTCCGGTCCCGTGGGGTGCGTCCGAAGATAGGCCGGCACGCGATCGGTCCCGTACAACTCGGCGGACTGAAAGCGGTTGAGAACGCGCACCATGGCCGAGGGATCGAAGCCGCTCTTCCGCATGTAGGAGAACCCCAGCTGGTCTGCCTGTCGCTCATCCGTGCGGCTGAAGGCGAGCTGCATTTGGGCTCCGGCGGCCATAGTCCCCGTGGTGATTGCCTGGCCCACCTCGCCACCGATCAGGATGCCGGCCAGCACACCGGCCAGGGTGGCGATGTTGATCTTCTTGTACTGCTCGATCCGCCGGGCCAGGTGCCGCGCCGTTATATGGCCGATTTCATGACTGGTGATGGCCGCCACCTCGTCCACTGATTCCACGGCTTCGATCAGGCCTGTGAAGAAGAAGATGTGCCCCCCCGGCGCAGCAAATGCATTCAACTCGTTCCTGTCAATCAGGTAGAAGTGGAAAGGAAACCGGTGGGTGCCCACGAATCCGACCAAGTAGTTCCCGAGTTCGTTGATGTAGTCCCGGGCGTACTTATCCTCCACGATCTCGAAATGCTTTCGAATATCCGCAAGAAACTCCTTGCCTAGCTTTTCCTCTTCCTCCAGGCTGAGCGCCGCGGCCCGCCCGGGAAGGGCAAGGCTCCCAGTGAAAAGGCATATCGCGATGAAGAACAACCCCCACGAATTCGGTCTTTTCATGCTCCGCCCTCCTTTTCCATCGGAGGTTCAACCCTCGGTGCTTCCACCCAGAGGCTTTCCAGGTCGTAGAACGCCCGCACCGGCTCGTAGAAGACGTGTACGACCACGTCTCCGAAGTCCATGAGGACCCACTGCCCTTCCTTCTCTCCTTCCACACCGTAGGCATGCGACCCGGCCTCCCGCATGCGGCGTACCACGTGCCTTGTGATCGCCTGCACTTGGCGCGTAGAACCACCGGCCGCAATGAGGAAGTAATCCGTCAGGGAGGTCAGCTTCCCGACATCGAACAGGACCGGATCCAGGGCCTTACGCTCCTGCAGCAGCTTCAGACAGAGAAGCGCTTTATCCATGCTCTCCATGCGCGTCGTATAACCCCTCTTCCGTCAAATAGGCCTCCACGGATTCCGGCACCAGGAAGCGTACAGACTTACCCGCTGCCGCAATCTCCCGAATGTGCGTCGAAGAAATGTCCAGCCCTGTGACGGTTTTTCGAATCAGAAAGTTCCCGGAAGACGTGAAGCGGTAATCTCCCGATGCCGTGACGGTCCACGCCACGTCCAATGAATCCAGGTAGGACTCCAGCGACTCCGAGGCAAACCCGGGACGTTCGACCAGAACGAAGTGCGAGAGCTCGAACAACGAGCGAAAATCTTTCCACATATGAATGTCCAGGAACGCATCCGTTCCCAGGATGAAGAAGAGTTCCAAGTCGTCGGGATAGTGACCCCGAAGCTCCTGAAGCGTTTGGACCGTGTAGGACAAGCCTTCCCGCCGGCCCTCCACATCGAGGGCGCCCAGGAGCCGCGTTCCTTGAATGGCCATGCGGACCATGGCGATTCGGTCGGCAAACGAAGCCACCGCTCCTCGCTCCTTGTGCGGTGGAACCGAGGCAGGCACCAGATAAACGCATTCCAGCGTCAGATTCTCCGCCACTTCCAGTGCCGTTCGAAGGTGCCCGAGATGGACCGGATCGAACGTGCCTCCCAACAACCCGATTCGCAATGGATCTCCTCTCTCCTTATCCGCCGTACCCCTCATATCCAGGAGTTTTGAAACTCTCTCCTCCAACCTGGTTCCTTTGACCTTTTTCTTTATCTCTTCACTCTTTGTCCCTTTGTTCCCTGCCCCTTATCCTTTCTCCTTTGTCCTTTCACCTTTCTCCTTGACCCTTACCCCTGAATCCTTAATCCTTTCGCCTTTCTCCTGTTACACTGGACTTCTTTTCCTACTTCGTCAACCGGCAGATCCCGTCCTCCTCTTCCAGGTCGTTCGTCAGCACCAGGTTGTCCCGGTGGATCACCTCGTCGTCGTGCTTGAAACCCAGCACGCCTTCGATCTCCCCGGTCTTGAGCCCCATGATCTTTCGAATGTCCCCGGAGTGGTAGTTCACCATGCCCACGGCCAGCTCCCGGTCCGATGCGTCCACGAGGGCCACCTTGTCCCCCAGGCTGAACCGGCCCCTCACTTCCTGAACACCCGAGGGAAGCAGGCTCTTCCCGTTGTTCAAAATGGCTTTTTGGGCCCCGGCATCGATTCGGAGGGCCCCTTTCGGGGCCTTGGTGAACGCAATCCAGTGCTTGCGGCTGCAAAGCGGAATGTCCCTCGGCAGAAAGAGTGTGCCTTCCTCCTCGCCCTGAAAGATTCGGCTGAGGATATTGGGACGCAGCCCGTTGGCGATAATCGAGGGGATCCCGCCGTGTGCCACCTTCTCAGCCGCTCGAATCTTGCTCGCCATGCCCCCGGTGCCGAGAAACCCGGGAATGCCGCTTGCATGATCCAGCATCTCCCTGGTGATCCGATCCACTACTCGAATCAACCGGGCATCCTCGTGGGTTCTCGGGTCCTTGTCATACAGCCCGTTGATATCGGTCAGGTTGATCAGGAGGTGCGCCTCCGTCAGGTTCGTGACCATGGCCCCGAGGTTGTCGTTGTCCCCGAACTTGATCTCGTCCACCACCACGGTGTCGTTCTCGTTGATGACGGGAAGGATGCCCCAGCCCAGCAGCACGAACATGGTGTTTCTGGCGTTGAGGTACCGCCTGCGATGCGTCAGGTCATCCCGCGTCAGGAGGATCTGGGCCACTTTCTGGCCGTGGTGGGCAAAAGCGTCCTCCCAGACATGCATCAGGCTGCTCTGGCCCACAGCGGCCATGGCCTGCTGCTGGGATACCGACTGGGGGCGCCGACTCATGCCGACCTTCCGAAGCCCGGAAGCGATGGCCCCGGAGGAGACCAGTATGATCTCCTTCCCTGCCTTTCGAAGGGAGCAGATGTCGTCGGAAAGGGCATTCATCACGGGAACGTTCAAGCCGTCCTTCTCCGTGAGGACGCCACTGCCGACCTTCACCACCACCCTTCGCACCGACGCCAGGATCTCCGATCGCTTCGTGCTATTCACCGTTCTCTTTCCTTTCATCCAGGAGCTTTCTTTTGAGCAGCGCCCGAAGGGCATCGATCCCCTTGCCGGTCAGGGCCGACAGCACCAGGGTCTCGAACCCCATTTTCTGAAGCTGCTCGCGCAGGACGCCGATGTCCCTGTGCCGCCCGGGTTCGTGGGCGTCGATCTTGTTGATCAGGACCACGCGCTCCCACTCGAGAAGTGCGGGGCTGTATTGGGCGAGTTCCGTCTGCACGGCAAGGAAATCCTCCAGAAGTTCCCCGTCTTCGACCGGCTGTGCGCCGTCGAGGAGGTGAAGCAGGAGCCGGGTCCGCTCGATGTGCTTGAGAAAACGATGCCCGAGCCCGCGGCCCTGGCTGGCGCCCTGGATCAGCCCGGGGATATCCGCCACGGTCAGGGTCTCTTCGTCCTCGAAGGAAAGGACGCCGAGGTTGGGGCTCAATGTAGTGAACGGGTAGTCCGCAATGTCCGGCCGGGCCGCGGTCAGGCGGGAGAGGAGTGTGGACTTACCGGCGTTCGGAAGCCCGATGAGCCCGATGTCGGCGAGATGCTTGAGCGAGAGCTGCAGCTTTCGGCTCTCGCCCGGAAGACCGGGCTGGGCGTATCGCGGGGCCCGGTTGGTCGAGGTGGCGAAATGCTGATTCCCCTTTCCACCCCGGCCCCCGGCCGCGATCCGCACCCGCTGCCCGTCCCGAACGAGGTCGGCTACCTCCTCGCCGGTGTCCTCGTCTAGGATCACCGTGCCCACCGGGACCTCGATCAGCACGTCCCGGCCGTTTTTTCCGGTCCGGTTCCTGCCGCTACCCGGCCGGCCGTCCTGGGCCTTGAAGTGCCGTCGGGAGTCAAAGTCCGCCAGTGTGCGGGTTCTTGTGGTGGCCTCGATGAAAACGCTTCCCCCGCCTCCGCCGTCGCCCCCGTCCGGGCCGCCTTTTGGGATGAACCGCTCCCTCCGGAAGCTGACGCAACCCCGGCCTCCGTTGCCGGACTGGACCGCGATAACCGCTTCGTCAAGAAAACGTGACATGGGATGTAGGGGAAAAAGGGCTCGATCCAATAAGGATGTCGCAAGGGAAAGGGACGGCCGGGTCGCTTCTCAGGCTCGACCCGCCCACGCCGCGGGATCTGCAAGGGAGACCGTGGAAGGTATCATGCAGCGCGGACGCTGACCTTTTTCTTGGTCTTTCCCAACCGCTCGAAGGCCACCACGCCATCGATCTTCGCAAAAATGGTGTAGTCCTTGCCCAAGCCGACATTGTCCCCCGGGTGAATCCGGGTTCCCTTCTGACGAACCAGAATGTTTCCTGCCCGGACTTGCTGACCCGCGTAACGCTTGATGCCGTATCGCTGACCCGCGCTGTCCCTGCCGTTTCTCGAGCTGCCGCCTGCTTTTTTGTGTGCCATTGCCTTCTCGTCCTTAAAAAATCCTGTCTATCTGTCCAAGGGAGAAGCTCTTACTCCTACTTGAAGAAACGCAGCTTGGCCACTCCCTCAACTTGAACCTTTTACCTTTGACCTTTGGCCTTTAACCTTGACCCTAGGAGCTCAGCTCTACATTCTCGATATGTACCAGCGTATACGGCTGACGATGCCCTCGGGTCTTCCGGTACCCTTTTCTTTTCTTGTACTTGAATACGATCACTTTTCGGTCCTTGTCCTGCCGGGCAATTCGGCCCACAACCCGGGCATCATCCAGATAGGGCTTGCCGACCCGAACGTCTTCGCCGTCCGAGGCCATGAGAATCCGGTCGAAGACCACGCTTTCCCCCACATCACCGGGAAGCTTTTCGACCCTCACCTCGTCCCCTGCAGACACCTTGTGCTGCTTGCCGCCTGTTTGGATCACTGCATACATGAGCTGTCACTCCTCATTGAAATCGTAAACAATTAGTATATG
>JASFQI010000045.1:0-20818 GCA_050115555.1 Desulfobacteraceae bacterium | reverse complement strand
GGGAAACAGGTAATCGTGCGCCCCGGAAAGAATGCTCATGGCAATCACGTCCACGTCTTCCTGAACGGCGGCCTTCACGATCTGCTCGGGGGTCTGTCTCAATCCCGTGTAGACCACTTCCATGCCGGCGTCCATCAGGGCGCTTGCCACCACTTTGATTCCCCGATCATGCCCGTCCAAACCTGGCTTGGCCGCTAACACGCGAATCTTCTTTTTGACTTCCATGGTCTCTCCCGAGGAACAACCGGTATCAGGTGTCGGGTTTCAGGTTTCAGGTCCCAGGTTCCAAGTGTCAGGTGTCGGGTTTCAGGTGCATCCTTGCTCTCGGGGTTTTGGCAGGAGCAGGAGTCACAGGACTGAGCTCTGCTGGTACTCTCCAAACACCTCTCTGAGGCAATCGCAGACCTCTCCCAGTGTGGCATACGCCCGAACCGCATCAATCATCTGGGGCATCACGTTTCGGCCTTGCTGGGCCGCCTCCTTCAGGGCACTCAAGGTCTTCCGGACTTCATTGGAATCTCTTTCCTCCTTGAGGGTTCGAAGGCTTTCGATCTGGGCCTCGCGTACCGCCGGATCCACCCGCAAGAGGCCCTTCGGCCTCTCCTCCTCGATCTGGAACCGGTTGAGGCCCACGACGATGCGCTCTTCCTTTTCGATCTCACGCTGATAAGCGTAGGCGCTGTCCTGAATTTCCTTCTGTACGAAACCCTGCTCGATAGCCGCAGGCGCCCCACCCATCTCGTCTATCCTTCGTATGTAGTCCTCTGCGCGTTCTTCAATCTGCCGGGTCAGGGTCTCCAGATAGTAAGAACCTCCGAGAGGGTCCACGGTATCCGCTACTCCGGTCTCGTAAGCGATCAATTGCTGGGTGCGAAGCGCGATCTGGACAGCCTCCTCGGAAGGCAGGCTCAAGGCCTCGTCCATGGAGTTCGTGTGAAGCGACTGAGTGCCTCCCAGCACCGCGGCCATGGCCTGAAACGCCACCCGGACGATGTTGTTCTTTGGCTGCTGCGCCGTGAGCGTGCACCCCGCGGTCTGGGTGTGAAACCGCATCATCAGGGAACGCGGGTTCTTCGCGCCGAAACGCTCCTTCATAATGCGGGCCCAGAGTCTCCTCGCCGCCCGAAACTTGGCCACCTCCTCGAGAAAATCCAGATGTGCGTTGAAAAAAAACGAGAGCCGCGGACCGAACCGATCCACCTCCAAACCGGCGTCCAGGGCCGCCTTCACATAAGCGATACCGTTGGCCAGAGTAAACGCCACCTCCTGCACCGCCGTGGCCCCTGCCTCGCGAATGTGGTACCCGCTGATGCTGATCATGTTCCACTGCGGAACATGCTCTGCACAGTAAGCGATAATGTCCGTGATGATGCGCATGGAAGGTTTGGGCGGGAAAATGTATGTCCCTCGTGAAGAGTACTCCTTGAGGATGTCGTTCTGAATCGTTCCCCGAAGGTCCGCTGCAGAGACGCCCTGCTTTTCGGCCACGGCGATGTACATGGCCAGGAGGACCGCGGCCGGGGCGTTGATCGTCATGGAGGTGCTCACCTTGTCCAGCGGGATTCCGTCGAAGAGCGTTTCCATATCCCGAAGCGAGTCGATGGACACCCCCACTTTGCCCACTTCACCCATGGCCATCTCGTGGTCCGAATCATACCCGATCTGGGTGGGCAGGTCGAAGGCCACGGAAAGCCCTGTCTGGCCCTGCTCCAGAAGAAACTTGTACCGCCGGTTCGACTCTGCGGCCAAAGCGAAACCAGCGTACTGACGCATGGTCCAGTACCGCCCGCGGTACATGGTAGGCTGGACCCCCCGTGTGAAAGGATACTCCCCGGGCAGGCCCAGGTGTTCCACGGGATCCATTTCCTCAAGATCAAGGGGGGTATACACGCGCTCCACGGGGATACCGGACGTGTTCTCGAACCGCTCCTTCCGTTCTGGGCGTTTCTGGACCGTTTTTTCCGCCTCAGCGTCCCAGCGTTCCTTTTCCTTTCGCAGCTTCTCCATAACGCTCCTTTTGCGCCAATTCACGCGATCTACGGGTTCGCAACCCTTAACCCCCTGATTTATCTCGCCAGAAATCCTAGGTGATCGGCGCTTGAGCTGTCAAACGATTTTTGTCCTTACGAAAAGTCTACCAGGTCTTCAACCATTGCAGGGAATCGAAACGAAAGCGCCAGGGCCGAAGGCATCCAGAATATACTCTGCGATGTCAAAAGGTTATGATATCATCTCCGGTGTTCCCGCTTGACAAACAAAGGCTATTCAATAGAATAGAGGCATCTTATCATCCCATCAACCCCCAATCCAAAAAACGAAGAGGAGGTAGCATCATGAAGAAGCTTTTTGTTCTGGTTTTGGCCGCGGTATTTGGTGCAGCACTTATGATCGGAGCGGCCCCCACCGGTGCCGATGCACGCGCCACCTTCGTGACGATCGGTACGGGCGGTATCACAGGAGTGTACTACCCCACGGGCGGTGCGATCGCCAAAATGGTCAACAAAAAACGCAAGGAATATGGAATTCGCG
Organism: Desulfobacteraceae bacterium; assembly: GCA_050115555.1. Taxonomy (GTDB): domain Bacteria; phylum Desulfobacterota; class DSM-4660; order Desulfatiglandales; family HGW-15; genus JASFQI01. Next base: position 18,289 of record JASFQI010000045.1, on the reverse strand, counting down.
CCACCGTCGAGTCCACGGGCGGCTCGGTCTTCAATGTCAATGCCGTCATGGCCGGCGATCTCGAGTTCGGCGTGGTACAATCGGACCGGCAGTACCAGGCAATCAACGGCCTCGCCGAGTGGAAGGACCGTGGCCCCCAGAAGGACCTGCGGGCCGTGTTCAGCATCCATCCCGAATCCATCACCCTGGTCGCAGCAGTGGATGCAGGCATCAAGACGATCCAGGACCTCAAGGGAAAGCGAGTGAACATCGGCAACCCGGGCTCCGGACAGCGCCAGAACTCCATTGATGCGCTTACGGCGGCAGGGTTGGATTATGAGAAGGACATCGAGGCCGAAAGCGTAGTCGCCGACGAGGCGCCCGGCCTGCTCCAGGACGGCCGAATCGACGCGTACTTCTACACCGTGGGACATCCCAGTGGAAACATCAAGGAAGCCACGGCCGGGCGGAGAAAGGTCATGATCTGCGACGTGACCGGTCCCGGCCTGGACGAGCTCATTAAGGAGAAGCCTTACTATGCCAAGGCCATTGTCCCGAAAAAATTCTACCCCGGAGCCAAAAACGAAAAGGACGCGCAGACCTTCGGCGTCAAGGCGACATTCGTGACCTCCGCGAAAATCCCGGACAACGTAGTCTATGCCATTGTCAAAGAGGTGTTTGACAACTTTGAGGACTTTAAGAAGCTGCACCCGGCTTACGCTGTGCTGACCAAGGAAGGCATGCTGGAAGGCCTGAGCGCCCCCATGCATCCCGGGGCCGTGAAGTATTACAAAGAAGCCGGTCTCATGAAGTAGCTCCTCCAATTCGTATTATGCAATAGGGGCGGCGGGCCCGAACCCGCCGCCCCACAACCAGTCCTTCCCCGGGGGATGATCGCGTTTCGCCCTTCTCATGCAAGCCGGTCGAATCGAGGTCCGCGACCACGAGCAGCCGGCACCTCCCCCGGAAACGGGGGGTCTTGCGGATGTCGAATCAAGGCCTTACCCCGTCCGAATCTCCGTCTCACGGCTCCGTGCCCGATCCCAGGCGCGGACCCCAATCCTTGTGGATGGGTGACGCAAAATGACAGAGACAACATTCCCCACGGAAAAAAAGGACGACGGGCTGGAAGTCGCAAAACGGATGGCCGAAGAAGAGGAGGGCATGGGGAGGACGCCGAAGGGACCTTCCAAGTATCTGGTCCCCGTGGTCGGCGTTTTCTGGAGCTTTTTCCAGCTCTCCATCGCGAGCTGGCTCATCCTGGACACGGTGTTCATCCGGTCCATCCACCTCGGCTTCGCCCTCCTGATCGTGTACCTGAATTATCCGATGTTTAAAGAGGCCCGCCTCGGGCTTGGCTTTCTCTCGGCAAAGAACCGCATCCCGATCATCGATTACCTTCTGGCAGCAGCCGCCTGCTTTGCCGCCCTGTACCTTGCGATCGATTACGAAGGCATCTGCACGCGGTACGGTCTGCCGGTGATGCGGGACATGATCGTCGGCCTCGGGCTTGTCGTGCTCCTTCTGGAGGCCTCCCGGCGAGTGATCGGGCCAGCACTGAGTGTCGTGGCGACCGCATTCATCGTGTACGCCTTCTTCGGCCCTTACATGCCCGATCTCATTGCGTTCAAAGGCGTTTCTTTGAGCCGCTTCGTGGGGCAGATGACCATGTCCACGGAGGGTATTTACGGCATTCCCCTGGACGTGTCCGCCACCATCGTGTTCCTGTTCGTCCTCTTCGGTGCTATGCTCGAAAAAGCAGGCGCGGGCTTCTATTTCATTCAACTTGCCCTCAGCCTCCTGGGAGGCTTCAAGGGAGGGCCGGCAAAGGCCGCCATCATGGGAAGCGGGCTGACGGGGCTGGTGTCGGGCTCGAGCATCGCCAATATCGTCACAACGGGCACGTTCACCATCCCCCTGATGAAAAAGGTCGGATACCCCCCGAAAAAGGCGGCTGCCGTCGAGGTCGCAGCCAGCACGGACGGCCAGCTGGCTCCCCCGATCATGGGCGCCGCTGCGTTCATCATCGCCGAGTACGTCAACGTCCCGTACATCGAAGTGGTCAAAGCGGCCGCGATCCCGGCCTTTGCCTCTTATGCGGCGCTTTTCTACATCACCCACATCGAGGCCTCCAAGCTGGGGCTGCGGGGTATGAGCCGAAGCGAACTCCCCCAGTTCTTCCGGACCCTGATCAGCGGGGCGCACTTCCTTCTTCCCCTGACCATGCTCCTGTACGAGCTGATCATCATGCGTCACTCGCCCGAGCTGGCCGCTTTCAACGCTATCTGGGTCATGTCCATCATCATGCTGGTCCAGCGCCCGGTGAAGGCCTACCTGAAGAAGGAACCCCTTTTTCCGGCCTTTCGGCAGGGCGTGGTGGATATCTTTTCCGCCCTGGCCTCCGGGGCCCGGAACATGGTGTCCGTGGCCCTGGCCACGGCTGCAGCCGGTATTATCGTCGGTGTCGTGGCCCTCGGACTCGGAGGGCTGATCACCCAGATCATCGATACCATCTCCATGGGAAACATTTTTCTCATGCTCGTGATCACGGCCATCGCCAGTCTCATCATCGGCATGGGCCTGCCGACCACGGCAACCTACATCGTCATGGCCTCGCTCACGGCCCCGGCCATCGTCACCATTGGGGGACTTCAGGACTTCATCGTTCCCCTCATGGCGGCCCACCTGTTCTGCTTCTACTTCGGGATCCTGGCCGATGATACGCCTCCGGTGGGCCTTGCCGCCTATGCCGCTTCGGCCATCGCCAGGTCCGAGCCTATTCCCACAGGACTTCAGGGGTTCATGTACGACATCCGCACGGCCATCCTGCCATTCATGTTCATATTCAACGCGGACCTCATCCTTCACAACATCTACAGCTGGCCCCAGGGAATTCTCGTCTTCATCATGGCCTGTGTCGGAAACTTCGCTTTTGCCTCGGCAACCCAGGGCTGGTTCGTGGCGAAAACCCGAATCTGGGAGATTCCCCTGCTCCTGACCGTCACACTCATTCTCATGCGCCCCGATCTCATCGCCCAATGGCTCGGCGTGGCCCATGATCAGCGGTACTGGATGTATCCCCTGGGCCTGGCCTTTTTCGGGATTGTCTACCTGCTTCAGCGCCCCCGCATTCCTAGAGAGGAACCCGCGGAGACCGCTTGAGAAAGACAGTGGAGGGATATCATGGGTTCGCGAAAAGCCCTAATGCTCCTCGTGGTGCTTGCGGTCCTTGTGTTCTCGACCGGTGGGAGCCCGGCAGGAGAACGATTCGTGGACCATGGAGACGGAACCGTTTCGGACCGGCAGATGGGCTTGATGTGGGCAAAAACGGACAACCAGGGCGATATTGACTGGAAGGGGGCGGACCGCTGGGCCCGCTTCACGTTTCCGCTGACCCTTCCCGAGGGAAAAAGAGAAGGCTGGCGCCTTCCGACCCTGGAAGAGCTCCAAAGCCTTTACGTGACGGATGATTCCTACGATGGATACGAGACGGATTGCGGCCAGAACGTGCGATCGGTTCCGGAGATCGAGCTCAGCTGCGGATGGGTCTGGGCCTCTGAGACGCGGCGCATCACGGCTCGCGTGTTCAACTTCCAACGCGGATACCATTACACGGACCGGATGGTCCACCAGCGAGGGTACCGCGCCCTCCCGGTCCGGGATCTGGGCCCCGACGGCTCTTGATGTCTTTCCCGAGGCCATGAAATCAAGCCTCTCGCAAAGCCGTTCCTGAGAAGCAGCTTTTCTCTTGGCGTCTTCGCGTCTTGGCGAGGAAAATCGGCTTTAAATCCTTCTCCCGTGCGCTGATGCAAACCCTAATCCTCGAGGTACAAGAACCCATGAACGCCTTTAAAAAGATCCTCGTGGCCGTGGCTTTCTCCAGGTACACCCCTACCCTGTTGGCCTATGCCTCGGAAATGGCGCAGAACCTGAACGCTGAACTCCTGGTGGCCAACGTGATCAACATCCGGAACATCGAGGCCATCAGCAGCGTGGAGTCCATGGGTTACTCGGTGGATACCGAGGCCTACCGGAAAAGCCTCGAAGAAGAGCGAAGGAACGAGATTCAAAAGCTGCTCAAGGACCTCCCCGTGGCTCCCGAAAAGGTGCGCGTCATCTTCAAGGTCGGCCATCCCTTTGAGAAACTGCTCCAGATGGTCCAAGAAGAGGGCGTGGACCTGGTCGTCATGGGATTGAAGGGCCGTACGGATCTCGAACATGTGCTGCTCGGGTCCGTGGCGGAGAAAATGTTCCGCCACTCGCCGGTCCCGGTCCTCTCGTGCAGATGGAAATGAATAAAAAGGCCTGAAAATATCCGCCTCTTTGGGGGAGACTTTGATGGAATACGAATGCATCCTGTATGAAAAAAAGGCCGGCGTGGCCACGATCACCCTGAACCGGCCCCGGGTCCTCAACGCCATGAACAAGCAGCTCTGGCTTGACGTCCAAGACGCCCTGGAGGATGCTCGGTTGGATCCTGAGATGCGCGTCGTCATTTTCACTGGAGAAGGTCGCGCCTTCTCCACGGGCGCGGATCTGAAGGAATCCAAGACCCGAACCCCGGAGGCCTACAGGGACTACCTCGAGGAGCTCCAGGAGGCCTCCCGAAAAATCCTTCGATTCGAAAAGCCCACCATCGCCGCGATCAACGGATATGCGCTGGGTTCGGGATACGAGTTAGCCCTGGCCTGTGACATCCGCATCGCGGCCGATGACGCCCTGATCGGCTCTCCCGAGGCCAAGGTCACGTCCTCGGTGACCGGCGGAGCCATGCGCCTGGTCCAGGACCTGATCGGCCCGGGCAGGGCTTCCGAGCTTCTCTTCACTGCCGAGTACATCGACGGAAAGGAAGCGGAGCGCATCGGGCTGGTGAACCGATCCGTTCCTCCGGATCGACTCATGGAAGAGGCTCACAAAACGGCCGGAAAAATCGCTCAGAACTCATCTTTCTCCCTCAAGATGATCAAGCGGGGCCTGCTCAGGGCGCGGGAAGGCGTCTCCATGGAAGCCTTGATGGACTATGAACTCGAGGCCTGCCTGGCCTGCGTCTCCACCAAGGAACGCCAGGAATCGCTCAAGGACTTCGAGGAACGAAAAGGCAAGGGACCCTCGACCGAAGAGCAGGCGTCTGAGTAAATCCCCCTTCTATGACATCCTCACCGCACCCAAGCGGAAAGGCGGAATTTTCACATGGACCTTGAACACGTGTTGAACGCCGAGTCCGTCGCGATCGTCGGTGCCTCCCGAAACGAGACCAAACGGGGATATCAGGCCATTCGCACCTTGCTCCACGAGAAATACGGAGGCGCTATCTTCCCTGTCAACCCGAAGGAGAGGGCCGTTCTGGGATTCAATTGCTATCCCAGCGTTTCCGCCATCGAAGCTCCCGTGGAGCTGGCCCTGATCACCACGCCTGCAAAGACCATCCCGGGAATCCTGGAGGACTGCGGGCGAAAGGGAGTGCACGGTGCAGTGATCATCGCCGGGGGGTTCGGAGAGACCGGATCCGAGGGCCGAGCCCTGGAAGAGGACATGGTCCGCGTCGCCCGGGAAAACGGCATTCGACTGATCGGGCCGAACACCTCAGGCATGATGAATCTCAAAAGCAGCTTGAACCTCGTGGGAATTCGTGATGCGCCCAGAGGAGACATCGCGCTTCTCACCCAGAGCGGGAATATGGCCCTGACTCTCATCACCGAGGCCAAAATCAAGAGCCTGAAAGGATTTTCCTACTACGTGGGCGTGGGGAACGAGGCCGACATCAAATTTCATGAGTACCTGGAGTTCTTTCGGAACGACCCGGACACCCGCGCCATTCTCATGTACGTGGAGGGCATGCGTAACGGCCGGGACTTTCTCAACGAGGCGTACAAGACCACCGGCACAAAGCCGATCATCCTTCTCAAGAGCGGCCGTTCCTCGACCGGGAAACGATCGGCCGGATCCCACACCGGAGCCCTGGCCGGCATGTCCGAGGTGGCCAAAGGCGCTTTCGAGCGTGCCGGCGTCATTGTGATCGAGAACCCGGACGAGCTTTTCCCGGCCGCAGAGACCCTGTCCAGCCTACCCCCGATCAAGAACAACCGCATCGCCATTCTGGCCGACGGGGGCGGACACGCCACCATTGCATCGGACCTCCTGACAGACCTGGGCCTGGAAATACCGGCCCTGAGCGAAAAGACTCAGGAAAGGCTGTCCGCCATTCTCCCTGCCGCCGCCTCTGTCCCCAACCCCGTGGACGTAGCCGGCGGTACGGATGCCGACCCTTCCCTGTTTGCGGAGTGTGCCGACATCATTCTTCGGGACGGGGGAATAGGAGGACTCCTCATCGTGGGGCTTTTTGGGGGATACGGCATCCGCTTCGCAGAGAGCCTCTCCCTCATGGAGGAAGACGCCGCCCATCAAATGGGAAAAATGGTCCGCAAGCGGAACAAACCCATTGTGCTCCACAGCCTTTACAGCAGCGCGCATCCCCATCCCCTTCACCTGCTTCGTTACTACGGCATACCGGTCTACGACTCCCTGGATATCGCTTGCAAGTGCATGGGCGTATTGGCCGAGTACGGGACCTTCCTGAAGAGCTACCACGCCAAAGCGAAGTTCCAGATGAACTGGGGGGCCAAGACCCGGCCCGAAGGGCAGGCCCTCATCGAGAAGGCCCGGGCCGAGGACCGATCCGCCCTCCTGGAGCCCGAAGCCAAACTCCTGCTTCACCTGCACGGCGCACCGGTGCCTTCGGAAGCCCTGGCCGGGTCTCCAGACGAGGCGGCAAACATCGCACGGCAACTGGGTAAACCGGTTGTCCTTAAAATCGTCTCACCGCAGATCCTGCATAAGAGCGATGCAGGCGGGGTTCTGGTAGGCCTCAAGACAGAGGAGGACGTGCGAGTCGGGTTCGAACAAATCCTGAAAAACGCGAGGGCCTTCGATCCGGCCGCAGAGATCCGGGGCGTGCTCGTCTCGCCCATGGCCGAAGACGGCGTGGAGGTCATCATTGGGACGAAAATCGACGACCAGTTCGGCCCGATCATCCTGTTCGGGCTCGGCGGGGTCCTGGTCGAGGTCATTCGGGACGTCTCCTTCCGCGTGCTGCCGATCTCTCCGACTGCGGCGAAAAAAATGATTCAGGAGACCAAGGCCTACCCCGTCCTTCAGGGAGTTCGCGGCCGCCGACCTGTGGACATCAAGGCGCTTCGAAGGCTCCTTTTGCAGTGCTCGGATCTTGTCGAATCCTACTCCGACATCCAGGAGATGGACCTCAACCCCGTGATCGCCCACGAGAAGGGTTTGAGCATCGTGGATGCGCGCATCCTACTGAAGGAGGAATAAATAGGCTGATTCCATGCTTGACACGCTGCCTGAAGATGAACTATTGGAATTCGGCGTGCGCCTTTTTTTGTATGGTTTTGACCTGCACCGCGCGGCAAATCCGAAAGCGGGCGGTCTTAGGGGAGTGAATCTCTTTCATCCTGAAGCGCCTCCCAGGCGCAGAAAGCCTTTTGACGCGAGTTCCATGAAACCGAAACGGAAGCGAACCATCAACGTGGAGTGGTGCAAGGGTTGTGGGATCTGCGTGGCCTTCTGCCCCAAAGGTGTTATCGATTTGGACGAGTCGGAGAAGGCCGCTATTGTCCGCCCTGAGGATTGTATCGACTGCGGTCTCTGCGAACTCCGCTGCCCGGACATGGCCATCGATTCAGAGTCTGCGTAGCGTCGTATCGCTCCTTTGGCATTCATTTTTCCGCCGCGGCGGAAGCACGGGTAAAACCTATTCCTGATCGTTTCGGGTTCTTCATGAGCGAAAACACCCTCTTTCTCCAAGGGAATGCCGTGTGCGTTGAAGCCGCGCTCTATGCCGGGCTCGACTTCTTTGCCGGATACCCGATCACCCCTTCCACAGAAATCGCCGAAATCCTCTCCTTGAAGCTCCCCCAAAAGGGAGGCAAATTCATTCAAATGGAGGATGAAATCGCTTCCATGTGCGCGATCGTCGGGGCCTCCCTCACGGGACTCAAGGCCATGACCGCGACGAGCGGACCGGGGTTCTCCCTCAAGCAGGAAGCCATCGGGTATGCCATCATGGCGGAGATCCCCTGCGTAATCGTCAATGTGCAACGCGGCGGGCCGTCCACCGGGCTCCCCACCAGCCCCAGCCAGGGAGATGTCATGCAGGCCCGGTGGGGCACCCACGGCGATCACGCCATCATCACGCTGACCGCTTCCAACCACCAGGACGTCTTCGCCATGACTGTGGAGGCCTTCAACCTCGCTGAAACCTACCGCACCCCCGTGATTCTGCTCTTCGACGAGGTGATTGGGCACATGCGGGAGAAGCTCGTCATGCCCGAGCCCGGTGAGATCCCCCTCGTGGAGAGGCTCTGGACGTCCGTGAAGGAAGGCACGGATTTTCATCCTTACCTTCCCAGGGAAGATGGACGGCTTCCTATGTCGGATTTCGGAGGCATTCACCGGTACAACGTCACCGGTCTCATCCACGACATGTGGGGATTCCCATCGACCACCCCCCAGATTGCGCACGGTTTGATGCGCCACCTGGTGGACAAGATCGAAAACCGGGTCCACGAAATCACCCGGTACAAGGACTACTTCCTGGATGACGCCGAGTGCGTCCTGATCTCTTACGGTTCGGCCGCCCGGTCCGCTCTGCACGTGGTGGAGAACCGGCGGGCACGGGGCGAGCTCATCGGGCTCCTGGAACTCCAAACCCTGTGGCCCTTTCCCGCGGAGATCGTGAGGACGCTTTGCGCCGATGCCAGATTCGTCCTGGTTGTGGAGCTGAACATGGGTCAGATCCTGCGGGAAGTGAAAAAGGCGGTGGACGATCCCGGCAAGGTGTTCCTGGCCAACAAGATCGACGGGACGTTTATCACACCCACGGACATTCGAAACATTCTGCGCCTGATTCAGGGCAAAGGAGTGTGACCCCTTGAGCGTTCGCGACTACATACGAGAGCGGTTCATGCCGCACCTCTGGTGTCCTGGGTGCGGGCACGGCATCGTGATGAACAACCTGATCCGCGCCGTGATCAACCTGGAGCTGAGAAAGCGGGACATCGTCATGGTCTCGGGAATCGGCTGCTCGGCGCGGATATCCGGGTACCTGGACTTTCATACGTTGCACACCCTTCACGGCCGGGCCCTGGCCTTTGCAACCGGAGTGAAGCTGGCCCGACCGGAGCTCCGCATCCTGGTTCCCATGGGGGACGGGGATGCCACCGCCATTGGCGGGAACCACTTCATCCACGCCGCCCGGCGCAATATCGACCTGACCGCCATCATCATGAACAACCGGATCTACGGGATGACCGGAGGGCAGTACTCTCCCCTCAGCGGTCCGGGGAGCTCCGCTACCACGGCCCCTCTCGGGACCATTGACCAGGCGTTCGACATCGTGGAGCTGGCCCGAAGCGCCGGGGCGTCTTTTGTGGCACGCACCACGACCTATCACGTGACCTCCATGATCAAAATCCTGGAAAAGGCGATCATGCACCACGGATTCTCTGTGGTGGAAATCCTCTCCCAGTGCCCGACCTACTTCGGTCGCAAGAACCGCTTGGGAAGCGCGGTGGATATGATGAAGCAGTACAAGAAGAACACCACGCCGATCGGCTCGGCAGCCAAGCAGAAGAACCCCGACCTGATCGAGCGGGGGATCTTTGTGGAGGAAGAACGCCTGGAGTATTGCTCTGAGTATGAGAACATCATCAAACGGGCGATGGGGGCTCACTAGGACATGGCGAGGACACGCATCATCTTTTCGGGTTCCGGGGGACAGGGAGTCATCACCGCCTCCATCATCCTGGCTGAAGCCGCTGCCCTACATGAAGGCCTGAACGCGGTGCAGGCCCAATCCTACGGGCCGGAAGCCCGCGGCGGGGCCACGCGAGCCGACGTCATCATATCGGATACGGACATTCGTTTTCCCAAGGTGACCCAGCCGAACATCCTGGTCTGCCTGACTCAGGAGGCCTACAACAAGTTCTCCGGAATCATCCGCCCCGGAGGGCTGCTCCTCACGGACAACCATTTTGTCGTGCAGGAGCGGAAAGTGGACGCCCGCCAGGTGGAGGTAGGGCTGTACAAGGCGGTCATGACGGAGATTGGACGGCCTATCGTCCTGAACATCTGCATGCTCGGCGCCCTGCTCGGTTTGTCCGACGTGGTCCGCAGCGAATCCGTCATGGGCGTGCTCAAGGACCGGGTGCCTCCGGACTTTCTCGAGTTGAACCGTCAGGCCCTGGACCTGGGGCTCCAGTTAACGAAGAATCCGGCGTAAAAGCATGTGTAAGTGTAGGTGGAAGTGTAGGTAAAAAAGGCTTCCGGGCTTCGGGGTGAGGAATGGCGATCGCTCCTGAGCTCCCGGGCCGGTCTTCGCAACGGACTTCCCCTCGGGGGAGTCCGCCCCCTCCCTGTTCCATCCCCGCCCTGAGAAATGTGTATGTGTAGGTGTTGGTGAAAGGAAGACCATTCCAAGGCGAAGCCTATCAAGTTTCTGAACGCCCTAACGTTCCAATGCGATTGAGCCGAGCAAGAACCCAGCGCTCATTTTAAGAAGTTCCCCTAGTTTCGATGCGGCACGCGGGCGGAGGAGGCCGGGGTTTCTGCAGCGACCGTCAGCGGGAGGCCTTCGTTCTTCCGGGCGGTTAGGCCTGGGGGAAACCGCGGCCATCCCCCGCCCTGAAAAGGGCTCAACAGCATGACAAAGGGCGCATGTGAAGCGCGTTCCCGGCGTGACAGGCACTCAAGGCGGGGGTGGAACGTGGAGGGGGCAGGAATCCCCCGGGACTAACGGCCCGGAAGAACCAGGCCGGGAGCGTGGGGAGCGAAAGAAAACCCCGGTCTCCGGAGCAGGAAAACCGTGTGTAGGTGTATGTGTTGGTGAAAGGCTTTCTGGCTCCGGCGGGCGAGCAGTCCATCCGAGTCAGAGCGGGACGTTGCCGTGCCTTCGTTCCGGAATGGAGGCCTTCTTTTCCCGGAGCATCTCCAGGGCGCGGACCAACCGAGGCCGGGTCGCCTCCGGAAAGATGATGTGGTCGATGTACCCCACCTCGGCGGCCCGAAACGGGCTTGCGAAGTTCTTCCGGTACTCCTCGACCAGCTGGTTCCGGGTGGCTTGCGGATCGTCCGATCCCTCGATCTCTTTTCGAAAAATGATGTTGGCCGCACCCTCGGGCCCCATGACCGCAATCTCCGCCGTGGGGTAGGCGAAGTTGATGTCCGCGTCCAGATGCTTCCCGCTCATGGCGATGTAGGCCCCACCGTATGCCTTGCGTGTAACCACCGTCACCTTGGGCACCGTGGCCTCGCTGTATGCGTAGATGATCTTGGCCCCGTGCTTGATGATACCCCCGAACTCCTGCTGCACGCCGGGAAGGTACCCCGGGACATCCACAAAGGTAACCAGCGGAATGTTGAACGCATCGCAGGTGCGTACGAAGCGTGCGCACTTCATGGAGGCGTCGATATCCAGGCAACCGGCCAGGACGCGGGGCTGGTTCGCAATGATCCCAACGGACATACCGGCCAGCCGGCCGAAACCTACGACCATGTTCATGGCATAGTGGCGATGGACCTCGAGGAAGGTCCCGTCGTCCAGGATCCGCCGAATCAAGTCCTTCATGTTGTAGGGAAGGCGCGGATTGGCGGGCACCAGATCGTTGAGCGAGGGATCGGTTCTCGCCGGATCATCGCCGCAGGAAACGTCCTGCGCGCTTTCCCGGCAGTTTTGGGGCAGGTACGCCAGAAGATCCCGTACACGGTCGAGGGCGTCCTTGTCCGAATCCTCCGCAAAATGCGCCACACCGCTCTTCGTATTGTGGGTCATGGCCCCGCCCAGCTCCTCGGCGGACACCTCCTCCGACGTCACCGCCTTGATGACCTGTGGGCCGGTGATGAACATGTTACTGGTCTTCTTCACCATGACGATGAAGTCGGTCAGGGCCGGAGAGTACACGGCCCCCCCGGCACAAGGTCCCATGATGACCGAGATTTGGGGAACCACGCCGGACGCGAATACGTTTCGCTTGAAAATTTCGCCGTACCCGCCCAGGCTCATCACGCCTTCCTGAATCCGCGCACCGCCTGAGTCGTTCATCCCGATCACCGGGGCCCCGTTTCGAAGGGCAAGGTCCATGATCTTGCAGACCTTTTCTCCAAAGGCTCCGCTCAAAGAACCACCGAACACCGTGAAATCCTGGGAGAAAAGGAAAACCTTCCTTCCTCGTATGGTCCCGTACCCGGTGACGACCCCGTCCCCAGGAATTTTCTTCTTGTCCATGCTGAAATCCTGACAGCGATGGACAACGAATTTGTCCACCTCCTGGAAGCTGTCCTTGTCAAGGAGGTAGTCAATCCGCTCGCGAGCCGTCATTTTTCCCTTGGTATGCTGCTGCTCAATACGCTTTTCACCCCCACCGAGCTCGGCCTCACGATTTCTTCGTTCCAGTTCCTGGATTTTTGCGTCCATTTCCATGCGTATCACTCCGGGAGGAGAAGAAGGAGACTGTCTTTAAAAATCCCCTGCCCTTCTATAAAAAACGGGGCAGGGGATTTAGAGACGGAAAGAAGAAATGTCGATGGATTTTGCAACCGCCGAACCACAGGATCTCCACAGCCGACGGGGACTCCGAGCGCCTCCTCACAGCAAAGCCAGGGGCCTCTACTCCAGGACCATGAGGACGGCTTCCGCATCCACGGCATCCCCGCTGGCGCATTTGATTTCTTTTACGGTTCCGGATGCATTGGCCACGACGGGCAATTCCATCTTCATCGCCTCCAGGATCACCACCTCGTCGCCTTCGCTGATTGCATCGCCCACATTCACTTTCACATCGATCACCTTGCCACCCATGGGAGCATTGATTTCACTCACGATTCGTTCCTCCTTTTGATTTCTTTCTTCAAGAATGCGAAAAAAAATAACGCTAAGATATACCATTGAATCCCGCCTAGTTGTCAAGGTGAAACTTCCGCTACACCGCCGGTTTCCAAGCCCCTCCCCATGACACTCTTCTTGACAACCCAATCTAAGTAAACTATTGTATTCGATTTAAGTTGACCTTGAAGACATGCGAGACCATAATAACGACGAATTTTGGTCACAGGAGGTCCGCACATGCCGGTTTATACATGGGTTGCAGTGACCCGAAAGGGAAGAAAACTCAAGGGGGATATCGAGGCCGTTGATGAACGCATCGCTATGAGCCAGCTCAAGCGGCGCAATCTTGCGGTCAAGAAACTCAAGCCAAAACCAAAAGATCTCTTCGAAAACGTCTCCTTCCTGCAACCCAAGGTGACGAATAAGGATATCGTTATCTTCACCCGCCAGTTCTCCACCATGATCGATGCGGGTCTGCCACTGGTTCAGGGATTGGGCATCCTTGCCGAGCAGACGGAGAACAAGACCTTCCGGAACATCCTGAAGCAGATCTCAAAGGATGTGGAGGGCGGTTCCACTCTGGCCGAGGCCATGAAGAAGCATCCAAAGGTCTTTGACGACCTCTTCGTGAACCTGGTGGCCGCGGGCGAGGTAGGAGGTATCCTGGATACCATCATGCGCCGCCTGGCCGTATTCATTGAAAAGGCGGAAAAGCTCAAGAGCCAGATCAAGGGCGCCATGACCTACCCCATCGTGGTCATGGCCATCGCCGTTATCGTGATTGCGGTCATCCTCATCTTTGTGATTCCGGTCTTCGAAGACATGTTCGCCAGCTTCGGCCAGGCGCTTCCTGTCCCCACCCAGATCGTCGTGAACATGAGCCGCTTCATGAAGGGGAACATCCACTGGGTCATCATCGGAGTCATCGTCCTTGTGTTCATGTTCAAACGGTTTCGTGGCACCCAAAAAGGGCGTAAAATCACGGACGAGCTGTTCCTGAAACTTCCCATTTTCGGAGATCTGCTCAAGAAGACGGCCGTGGCCCGGTTCACCCGGACGCTCGGGACCATGATCAGCAGCGGGGTTCCCATCCTGGACTCGCTGGAAATCGTGGCCAAGACGTCAGGAAACGTGGTTCTCGAAGAAATCATCTATGACGTACGGGGAAGCATCGCCGAAGGCCAGACCATCGCCGAACCCTTGTCCGAAAACGACGTCTTTCCGGGAATGGTCGTTCAAATGATCTCGGTTGGAGAAGCGACAGGCGCCCTGGACTCCATGCTGGAAAAAATCGCCGACTTTTACGACGAAGAAGTGGATGCGGCGGTTGCTGCCTTGACCTCCATGCTCGAACCTCTTCTCATGCTATTTCTCGGTGGATCCATCGGTGGATTGGTCGTCGCCATGTACCTGCCTATCTTTTCCATGGCAGGTGCGGTGGCAGGCTAGCCCGAAACGATTGAAAATGCTTCGCTCGCGCGTTCCTCGCCAGACCTCGGCGGGACAGCGTGGGAGATTCCGTTTTCTTTGCGAAGCCCAGGGAACCGGGCCAAAGGCTTCGGAGCGGCACATGCAGCGCACCATGCCGTGGGAGAGGCGAAGATATCCCGGAATGCGAAAACCGGAGTTCATTACGAGATGCTCGCGGACTCACTGATTTGGCGGAAGAACAGAGGAGTCCGCGAGTTCTTCTTTTTACGCCATGGCCAACCACGGTCAAAATATGACCTCCCCGGAACTCTCCAGCCGCCTCCAGCGGTTGATGTTGCTGCGAGTCCTCATCGTTACCGTTCTCCTTGGCGCCTCGGTGTTTGTCCACGTTCGCCAGACAGCAACCTACGCAGGTGAAACCCAGACCTCCCACTTTGTTCTGATCTCCACGGTCTACATCCTCACCTTCCTCTACATCGTTCTCCTGAAGCGAATGCGGAACCTGATACGCCTGGCGTACATTCAGCTCCTCGTGGACACCTTCCTCGTGACCGCCGTGATCTTCACCACCGGCGGCAACGAGAGTTTCTTTTCTTTCCTGTACATTTTGACCATCATCAGCGGGAGTATTCTCCTTTACCGTCGGGGAGGGCTTATCATTGCATCGAGCAGCAGCATCCTCTATGGCATCCTGCTCGACCTGCATTACTACCAGGTCATCACCCCTTACGGGAGCTTGACGAACCAGCCCATGGAGGAGCAAGCGGGGTACATCTTCTTTCGAATCCTCGCCCACACGGCCGCCTTCTACCTGGTGGCCATACTGAGCAGCTACCTGTCGGAGCAGACCCGGAGGAGCCAGCACCAGCTCGAGGCCCAAAAAGTCGACATGAACAAGCTGGAGATGCTGAACGACCGCATTGTCAAAAGCATCGCCTCCGGCTTGATCACAGTGAACGACGAAAACCGCATCATCCTCTTCAATCCCGCGGCTGAACAAACCTTCGGCATCTCATCGGCCAAAGCGAACGGCCGCGTTCTCTCCGACGTCCTGCCGTTTCTCGAGGCCTACCTGGAGTCCGGCTTCGCCTTTCCACCTGTACGAAACCAACCTCCCTTTGTGGACTTGCCATACCAGAACCGGCAGGGTAATGAGTTGTTCCTTCGCCTCACAAGCTCCCCTCTCAGCCTGCCGGGTGGGAAGGAGAAGGGGCGCATCCTCGTTTTTCAGGACATGACGGAGATCAAGCGTATCGAGAAGGAGATGCAGCGGGTGGAACAGCTCGCCATGGTGGGAGAGCTGGCCGCCGGCATCGCCCATGAAATCCGCAATCCCATGGCCTCTATCAGCGGTTCCATTCAGATGCTCAAGGAAGGAATGGATTGCGACAGAAGCGAGGTCAGCACCCGCCTGATGGACATCGTCATGCGGGAGGTCAATCGCCTGAACCACCTGGTCAACGATTTCCTGCGATACGCCCGACCCAGGAAGGGAGACTTTAAAGACTTCGAACTGAACACTCTGATCCGAGAATCCCTCGACCTGTTTGAGCACACCGGAGGATGGACCGACCGGATCCATGTGGAGACGTACCTGGGCGGCTCTGTGCAGTTGCATTCCGATCCTGAACAGCTCAAGCAGGTCCTTTGGAACCTCTTTCTGAACGCCCGCGACGCCATGCCGGATGGGGGGCTTCTGCAGGTCGAGACCCGTGAATCCGCGGAAGAGTCTTACGGCGGGGTTAATCGATCGGTGAAACTGACCGTCCGGGATACGGGAGAAGGCTTTACGGAAAACGCCCTGAAAAACCTTTTCACCCCGTTTTTCACCACCAAAGAGGAAGGTTCCGGACTGGGACTGGCCACGGTCAAGCGCATCATCGAAGGTCTTAGAGGACAGATCCACGGCGGAAACCACCCGGAAGGGGGAGCCCGAATCGTTATTCATCTGCCTGTAACGGCGGAATCCACGGAGATCCTTTGATCCATCCATCCATCACGGAACAGCCCTGGTTCACCGATATACAACGGCCGAGCCGGTACCTGGGAAATGAAATCAACGCGGTTCACAAGTCCCGCCAGGGACTGGAAGTCATCATGGGTCTGGCATTCCCCGACGTCTACGAAGTCGGGATGAGTCACCAGGGCCTGAAGATCCTCTACCACCTTCTCAATCATTACGACTGGCTCGCAGCCGAACGGGTCTTCAGCCCCTGGGTGGACCTCGAGGCCGCCCTTCGTGAGCAAGGGTTTCCGCTTCAAACCCTGGAGTCCGGCACACCCCTGGGCGAACTCGACATTCTGGGATTCAGTCTTCAACACGAGCTTTGCTACACCAATGTCCTGACCATGCTCGATCTCGCCGGAATTCCCTTTCATGCGGCCCGTCGGGACGAACGACACCCCTTGATCATCGCAGGAGGACCAGCCTGCTTCAATCCGGAGCCCGTTGCCGACTTTTTCGACGCGTTTCTCATCGGAGATGGTGAGGAAGCGGCCTTGGACATCTGCCGGACCGTTCGCCGTTTCAAGCGGGAAGAAAACAACAACCGAAAAGACCTTCTGGCCCGCCTGACGCGCATCCAGGGACTGTACATCCCGTCCCTGTTCGATCCGGAATATGCACAGGACGGACGCCTCCGCGCGATTCATTCCCTCATGGCGGGCTACGATCACGTCCGTAAGGCCCTGGTGCCTGACATCGACCAAACCCCCTATCCGGCAGAGCAGGTGGTCCCCTTTTCCGAGCCCGTGCACGACCGCCTCGCCGTGGAAATCTGTCGAGGCTGCACCCGCGGCTGCCGATTCTGCCAGGCGGGCATGATCTACCGGCCGGTGCGTGAGAGGGCGCCGGGTACTGTTCTTCGCCATGTAAAAAACGGCCTTCAGAGGACCGGTTACGACGAGGTCTCCCTCCTCTCCCTGAGCTCGGGCGACTACTCCGCGATCGGCCCTCTTCTCACCACCCTGATGGACCGCCAGAGCCGGGACAAAATCGCTGTGAGCCTCCCCTCCCTCCGCATCGACAGCCTGGACGAGGCCTGGTTTGAACAGATCAAGCGCGTTCGCAAAACAGGATTTACTCTGGCTCCCGAGGCGGGAAACGATCGGCTTCGGCGCGTCATCAACAAGACCCTCACCAACCAGGAGGTCCTTGACACGGCGCGTAAGGTTTATGGAGCCGGGTGGAAACTGATAAAGCTTTACTTTATGATCGGACTCCCCGGAGAAACCGAAGAGGACGTACAGGACATCGTCCGGATCTCTCGCGAAGTGATGCGCCTTGCCGGGGGCCGTGGAAAGAAACCCCGGCTCCACGTGAGCGTGGCCACATTCGTGCCCAAATCCCACACCCCCTTTATGTGGTGCCCGCAAATTCCCCTGGAAGAAGCCCGCCGTCGCATTCGAACGGTTCAGGATGGACTCAGGGACCGGCGTGTTCGGGTCAAATGGAATTCTTGCGGAATGAGCTGGCTCGAAGGTCTTTTTTCGCGGGGGGATCGCCGTCTCGGAGACGTCCTGGTCCGCGCCTGGCGCAACGGGGCCAGGTTCGATGCCTGGGGCGAACATTTCAACCTGGAACGGTGGCAGAAGGCCTTTGATGAGGCTTCCGTCCCTCCCTCGTTCTATCTCCACCGCAAGCGGGAAATGGATGAAATCCTGCCGTGGGCCCCCATCCGTTCGGGAGTGCGCACGAGCTACCTTCGCAGAGAGTGGAAGCGGGCTCTGGAAGAAAAGACCACGCCGGACTGTCGAACGACCTGCCTGGAATGCGGCGTGTGCGACCACGAACGAATCGACCCGGTCATTCAAGGCGGAAACGCCCTCAAGCGCGAGAGGGAAGCACCCCTCGAAGAATCATCCATTGCATCGGTCCGATCGTATCTTCTGACGTTTTCAAAAACCCACGCCGCACGACACCTCGGGCACCTTGAGCTCGTCCGCGTTTTCACGCGGGCGCTTCGACGGGCCAACCTGCCC
>JASFQI010000044.1:0-21044 GCA_050115555.1 Desulfobacteraceae bacterium | reverse complement strand
TCCACGTCTCGCCGCCGGCCTCCGGGCCCCCGCAGACCTCGCGGCCGTACCACCCGGGCGACCGGGGCCGAAACAGGGAAGGCCGCAAAAAATCGGCTCCCTTTCATGCTTCCGGGTTCCTATTATGAATTCGCAGGCTTTATATGGGAAAACCGCGGTCCTGTCAAGGCGTTACCCTTCTTCCCCCTGTCCCAGAAACCGCCTGACGATCCCGTATCCCGGGTCGAACAGCATGCCGCTGGCCAGCGCCTCGGCCTCGGTGAACCTCCTGTTTCCCGGGGCCCGGCCGAGCTCTTCCCCCCAGGCCCAGGCAAAGGGGGCCGGCTCCGGTGTGTGGGTCCGTAGCGAAAGGGGCGTGAAGTGATCGCTGACCACCATGACACGATACTCTCCGGACCGGCCCTCCAGCCCCTCAAGCACGGGGCCGACAATGCGTGCGTCAAAGGCCTCAATGGCCTTCATCTTGGTTTCCAATACCCCGCTGTGCCCTGCCTCGTCCGGGGCCTCCACGTGCAGAAAAACCAGATCATACTTTTCCAGCCCCTTCAGGGCCTCGGCTACCTTGCCTTCGTAATTCGTGTCCAGGAGCCCGGTGGCCCCCTCGACCGGAATGGGGTCGAAGCCCGCGAAGATGCCGATGCCATTGATCAGGTCCACGGCAGAGATCACCCCGGGGCTCAAGCCGTACAGGGACTCGAAGAAAGGCATGGCCGGCGGCCGGCCCTGGCCCCAGAGCCAGATGGAGGTGGCCGGCAGGTTCCCGTTTTTCCTCCGTTCCCGGTTTACGGGATGATCGGAAAGGATGGACCAGGACCGCCGAATGAGGGCCACCACAGGGTCGGGGTCCTCCCGGTCCAGGTAAGAGGCCATGTCCTGTTCCAGCACGTCGTGGGGAGGGATGGTGGAAAGCTCCTCCGGGCCGTCTTTCCACACCAGAAGGTGACGAAAGCCCACGCCGGCGTGCAACGCAATCCCATCCTTTTCCAGCTCGCTGCGCAAGGCGTCCACGAGAACGCACCCTTCCTCGGTGGTGATGTCCCCTGCGTTGTGGCTCGCGATCACCCGCTGTCCCCCGGAGCGGTGCTCAAGGGTCACGAGGTTCATGCGAAACGCCACCTCGTCGATCTTCAGGGTCACCCCCATGCTGGCCGCCTCCAGGGGGGATCGGCCCGTGTGGAATTGCCGGGGATCGTACCCCATGAGGGAGAGGTTGGCCACATCGCTTCCGGGCCCCATGCCCTCGGGAATGGTACGAACCCGTCCGACAGCGCCACAGGCCGCAATGCGGTCCATGTTCGGGGTGGCGGCCGCCTCGAGCGGAGTCTTTCCGCCCAGGGCCTCCACGGGATAGTCGGCCATGCCGTCGCCGACCAGGATCAAGAACTTGGTTTCTTTCATCTCTTGCATTACGTTCCTCACCGGGAGCTTTTCGTTCCCGGGCCATCAGGTCTTCAGGTTTAAAAACGGATCGGAAGGCGGTGGATTGGATGAATTTAGGAGCCCTCCACTCGGATCACCATGGTGGGGCTCGTCAGGACGTCCAGCGGCTCCAGCCGGTTCATGGCGAGGGCCACGTTCCGCTCCCTGGCCACGTGAGTCAGCATGACCACGGGGACGGAACCGTTCTCCTCCCTCCCCTTCTGGATCACCGAGGACAGGCTGATGTCGTTCTCCCCCAGCACGCCGGAGATCTTGCTCAGGACGCCCGGCTGATCCATGGCGGAGAACCGGAAGTAGTAGGCGCTTTGCAAATCCTCAATGGGCTGGATGTCGATCTCCGCTTCCTGCGGGCTTGCATGGCCCAGGGGCGGCATGAAGTTCTTCATACCCAGCCGGACTTCCCGGGCCAGGTAAAGGATGTCCGAGGCCACGGCGCTCCCGGTAGGCTTCTTTCCGGCACCCAGTCCGTAGTAAAGATTCGGTCCGACCATATCCCCTTCCAGGTAGATGGCATTGTAAGGGCCCCTCACATTCGCCAGGATATGATCCATGGGGATCATGGCCGGGTGAACCCGTGCCTCCACCCGCCCGTTTCGGTTTCGCGCAATCGCCAAGAGCTTGATGCGATACCCGAACTCATCGGCAAAGCGGATGTCTTCCGGGGTGAGCCGGTCGATCCCTTCCCGGTAAATCCGGTCGAACACCGCCGGTACCCCCATGGTGATGGAGATCAATATGGCCAGCTTGTGCGCAGCATCCGTGCCGTCCACGTCCAGGGTGGGAGGATCCTCGGCAAAGCCCAACTCGATCGCCTCCTGGACCGCGTCCTTGTAAGGCTGATCCTTTTCCGTCATGCGCGTCAGGATGTAGTTGGACGTGCCGTTCAGAATGCCCATGATGGCGGTCACCCGGTTCGCTGAAAGGCCCCCTCGAAGCGCGCCGATGATCGGAATGCCTCCGCCGACGCTCGCCTCAAAGGCCAAGTCCACGCCGTAGCGCTCCGACGCTTCGTAGATCTCCCGGCCATGCTCAGCCAGGAGGGCCTTGTTCGCCGTGACCACGTGCTTTCCCTGCTCCATGGCCCTCAAGATGAACTCCCGGGCCTTTTCCACCCCGCCCATGAGCTCGGCCACGATATGGATTTCGGGGTCCTGAATCACCTCCATGGCGTCCCGGGTCAAAATGGCAGGATCGACCTCAACCCCCCGATCCGATTCGATGTCCAGATCGGCGATGCGTCGAAGCGTAATTTCAACGCCCACGCGGTTTCGAATGATCTCCCGGTTCTGTATCAGGGCCTCCACCGTGCCCGCGCCCACGGTACCGAACCCGATGATGCCCACATTGACCTGATCCATGGATGCCCCCGTGCGGCTCTCCGTCTCCTGTTCCATCCGCTCACAACGCCTGCCGTATGCCTCGAATCGCCTGATTGATCCTCTGCGGGTTCTCCACCAGGGCGAACCGAACCGAATCGTCTCCGTACTCGCCAAAGCCGATTCCCGGCGAAACCGCCACCTTGGCTTCCCGAATGAGCATCTTGGAGAACTCGATCGAGCCCATTTTCTGATAGGCCTCCGGAATCCGCGCCCACAGGAACATGGTCGCCCTGGGGGAATCCACCGGCCAGCCCACCCGATTGAGTCCGTTGACCAACGCGTCCCTTCGCTCTCGATACACGTCCACAATTTCCTTCACGCAGTCCTGGGGCCCGTTCAATGCAATGATGGATGCGATCTGGATCGGCTGGAACATCCCGTAATCCAGGTAGCTCTTGATTCGGCGAAGGGCCGCCACGATCTCCGGGTTCCCCACGCAGAACCCCACGCGCCATCCGGGCATGGAGTAGCTCTTGGACAGGCTGAAGAACTCCACCCCGATGTCCTTGGCCCCCGGCACCTGCAGGAAGCTCGGCGGTTCGTACCCGTCGAACACCAGGTCCGCATAGGCGAAGTCGTGGACCACCATCATGTTGTGCTCGCGGCAGAAGTCCACGATCTTCTCGAAAAACGAAAGGTCGACCACGGCCGTCGTCGGGTTGTGGGGGTAGGAGATGATCAGCATCTTGGGGCTCGGCCAGGTCTGCTTGGTGGCGTTCAGGAGATCCTCGAAGAAGTCCCGGTCCGGCCCGATCGGAATGCTCCTCAGATCCCCGCCCGCAATGATCACCGAGTACGGGTGGATCGGGTAGGTAGGGTTCGGCGCGAAAACTACGTCCCCGGGGCTGATCAGGGCCAGCACCAGATGGGAAAGGCCCTCCTTTGCCCCGATGGTGGCAATGGCTTCGCTTTCCGGATCGATCTCCACGTCGTAGCGCCGCCGGTACCAGTCCGATATGGCGTGACGCAGCTTGGTGATACCTGCAGATGCGCTGTAGCGGTGGTTCTGGCCCTTCTGCGCCGCCTCGACCAGCTTGTCCACGATGTGCTTGGGCGTGGGAATGTCCGGGTTCCCCATGCCCATATCGATGATGTCCTCGCCCTTGTGCCGGAGATCCATCTTGAGCTCGTTCACGATGGAAAACACGTACGGGGGCAGGCGACTCATTCGGCGAAACTCGTGCATGACACTCCTCCCATCAATGATTCGTAGGATTCAGAATCCATCCATCTCTATCGCATCGGATTGGAAAAATCAATGCATGGAACGTGCCGGTCCGTATTCCATCCACTTGTCCCATGGGCAGCGCACGGAAACTCTGCCCAGCCCTAAGTAATGATGAAAGGCAATCATCCATAGCACCCGAGACTCTGCGCGAAGGAATGTGAATGTGGTGGTGGAGGTGAGTATGGATAAAGGCTTCCGGACTCTGGGGTGGGCAGGAGCGATCGTTCTCAGGCTCCCGGTCCGGTCTTCGTTACGGACTTGCCCGCGGGGGAAGCCGCCCCCTCCCTGTTCCATCCCCGCCGGCTACCGCGTTCCATCCACCTCATACCTGCACTTTTCATAACTTTTCCGCCTGTCGCCTAGCACCTGTTCGGCGGGAACTGGCCAGGGGGTCCCCCACGGACAAGTTCGGCGAAGACGAGACCCTCCCGCAACATCACGATCGCTCCTGCCCACCCCTTCACCGGATCCTACCATGAAAACTAATGTAAACCCTGGGCGTTCCAGCATTTGCCGGATCGTTGTTTCACTGCGTTGAAAAGACGCCCGAGGCCTGCCTTGCACTGGCGCTCGAGGCGCAGGAGGCCGAGGTTTTCCGGAGCGGAAATGAGCGGGAGGCCTTCGTTCTTCCGGGCGGTTAGGCCTGGAGGAAACCGCGGTCATCCCCCGCCCTAAATATGATTCGATGGGATCAAAAAGGGGGTAGTTAACTGTTCCTTACGTGACATGCGATTGGGGCGGGGGTGGAACGCGGAGGGGGTAGGGACCCCCCAGGCGTAACCGCCCGGAAGAACCAGGCCGGGAGCATGGAGCGGAGGAAAATCCCGGCCTCATGCCGGCCGGTACTTGTGAAAGCGTTCCACCTCCTCCTTGAGCCAGTCGGGCCAGTAGGCCTCGTCAATGGGGTAGCTTGCATCCAGGGCCTGAAACGACCCTTCCCCGGCGGCCCGGGCAATGCGCTCCCTGGTGTTGTACTTCACCTCATCCACCCCTATGAGCGTGGCTACGGCACGGTCGATCTCCTCCAGGGACTTGTCGTACGGGTTGCCGTCCGCAAAGGCCCGCTGCACCGCGAGTTCCCTAACGCAGTCCGTGCCCCGGTGCCATTCCTTGAAGGACGGGAAAAACATGGGACCGTAGGAGATCCAGAACTCGATATACCTCGCTCCGGCATTGTACACGACCCAGACGGACCCGCCCTCGCTCACACTCCCCCGCACGATGCTGTCGTCCCCCATGGCCACGCTTCGGCCTCGAAGCAGGGAATCGATACCGCCGAACTTGAGCCCCACCTCCTGCGTGCGGGTCTGGCTCGCCCCTTCCTGGAACGTGCGCACGGCCTGGGGGAGCTTGATCAACGCCGGGTACAACGACTTCTTCAGCCCTTCGGCAATGCCCACGGTGACGCCCCAGCCCGATTCGGGGTTGGGAATCACCACATCCGCCTTGGATCCTCCATAGAGATCCACCAGCTCGAGGCCGAGTTCCCGCCGAATCTGGAAGACCTCCTTCCCCCGGAACATCGACGCCACGTTCCCGAAGTAGACCCCCTGGAAGACATCCGGCATGAGGGGCTCCTCCCGCAGGCGTTGTGTTTCGATGCCGTCGGGCGAACAGATCGTCATCTCCGCCCCTTCGTACTCCCTGGGCTCGGCCCCGCTCAACCGCCGGTGGGAGCAGGACTCGGAGCTGGCCACGAAGGTCCCGTCGATCACGGCGCTGCAAAAGGGCTCAAAGGCCCTGTCGTCGTTGAGCGTAATCAGGGAGACCCGGCTCCCTTCCCTCACCAGCGCGGCCAGTGCAAAGGTGGCCCGTCCGTGCAGGCGGTCCACCAGTCGGCGGCCCGCCTCGAACCCGACGCCCTCCTCATGGAAGTACCGGTGGAGCAAGGCCCCGACGACCTCGGTCTTGTTGTCCGTGGCAATGGCGTAGTCCGGGTCCAGCTCCTCCCTGAGATCGTCTTCCTGAAGAAGGTATCCGTCCATGGTCAGGACCATCTCGATGGGCGATCCCCCCCGCCGGCGGATCTTGATGGGCTCGGCGTTCACCTGCTCGGCGGTCTTCCGTTTGGTGTAGCCGATGTTCCCGATGGCCGCTTCCGGCTCCAGGTCCTGGAACGTCCGGATCAGCTCCACGTCGATCACGTTGGCAATGCGCCCGAGGTGCTTGTGTACGTAAATCCCCTTGGCACTCGCCACGGCGATGCCCGTGCTCGCCTTGCCCCGGTGCTGGCAGGCCCCGGTTGCCAGAAAGGTCTTGTTCACAAGATCCCGGTCTCCCGGGCCGTACACTCCAACGATCCCGTCCATGTAGTCTCCTCTCGAAAAGGCCTCTCCCGCCCATGCCTCACCCGCCCTGGGCGGGCCTTCGGAAACGTTCAAACCCGGAGGCGCTCTGGTATCAGACGATGTCCTTGTGATAATCCTGAAGCGACTTCACCGTACCGTGGCCGCGGCGGAACGCGGCGATTCCCCGAGCCGCGGCCAGGGCCGCGGCCAGCGTGGTGATGTAGGGTACCTTGTAGCGAATGGCCGACTTGCGAATGTAGGAGTCGTCATGCTTGCTCAGCTTCCCGCTGGGCGTGTTGATGACAAGGTGGATCTCCCCGTTTTTGATCCCGTCCACGATATTGGGCCGCCCCTCGTGCATCTTGGCGATGAGCTCGGCCGGGATGCCCTGGCTGTTGAGAAAGGCCTGTGTCCCGTTGGTGGCCCGGATCTTGAAACCCAGGTTATGGAACTGGTTGGCCACCTCCAGCACGGCCGGCCGATCCTTTTCGGATACGGTGATGAGCACAGTCCCTTCCAGGGGCAGGACCTGCTGCGCCGCGGACTGGGCCTTGTAATAGGCCAGACCGAATCCTTCGGCCAAGCCCAGGACCTCGCCCGTGGACCGCATCTCCGGCCCCAGCACCGGATCCACCTCCTGGAACATGTTAAAGGGGAACACGGCCTCCTTTACCCCGAAGTGAGGTACGCTGGCCGGTTTGAGATCCAAATCGGCCAGCTTCTTTCCCAGCATAAGCTGGGTCGCGATCCGCGCCATGGGAATGCCGCACACCTTGGAGACGAGGGGCACCGTGCGGGAGGCCCGGGGATTGGCCTCCAGAATGTACACCACTTCGTTGGCAATGGCATACTGGATGTTCATCAGCCCGACCACGTCCAGCTCCACGGCGATCCTTCGCGTGTACTCCTCGATGGTGGCCAGGTGCTTGGCAGGGATGCTGATGGGAGGGATCACACAGGCCGAGTCCCCCGAGTGAACCCCCGCGAGCTCGATGTGCTCCATGACCGCGGGCACGAACGCGTCAATCCCGTCGGAGATGGCATCGGCCTCCACCTCAATGGCGTTCTCCAAAAACTTGTCGATGAGAATGGGGCGCTCCGGGGAAACCCCGACGGCTGCGGCCACATAGTGCCGCAGCATGTCCTCGTCGTGCACAACCTCCATGGCCCGGCCGCCCAGCACGTAAGAGGGTCGAACCATCAGGGGGTACCCGATCCTCTCGGCCGCTGCCAGGGCCTCCTCCAGGGTGCTCGCCATGTCGGACTCGGGCTGTGGGATGCCGAGCTTCCGCATCCTCTGTCGAAAACGGTCCCGGTCCTCGGCCAGATCGATGGTGTCCGGAGTAGTTCCGATGATGCGAACACCCGCCTCTGCCAGTTCACCTGCGATGTTCAGGGGCGTCTGCCCGCCGAACTGGACGATCACCCCCTCGGGCTTTTCCTTCTCGTGGATGCTGAGGACGTCCTCCACGGTCAGGGGCTCGAAGTAGAGCTTGTTGGACGTGTCGTAGTCCGTGGAAACGGTCTCTGGATTGCAGTTCACCATGATGGACTCGAGTCCCTCGTCCCGAAGCGCAAAGGCTGCATGGACGCAGCAGTAATCGAACTCGATCCCCTGTCCGATCCGGTTCGGCCCGCCGCCCAGGACCATGATCTTCCGGTTGGGACTCGCCTCGACCCGGTCCTCGGCATTGTACGTGGAGTAGTAGTAGGCGGCATTCTCCACGCCGCTCACAGGGACCGCATCCCAGGCCTCGGTCAGCCCCAATGCGGTCCGTTGCTCGCGGATCTGCTTTTCCGGGCGTTCCAGGAGCATGGAGAGGTACCGGTCGCTGAAACCGTCCTTCTTGGCACGCTCCAGAAGCGCATCCGGCAGATCGCCCGCTCCCCGGCCGCGAATCTCCTCTTCCAGGTCCACCAGTTCCTTCATCTGCTCGAGGAACCACGGCTTGATGTGGGTCTTCTCGAACAGCGCCTGGATTTCGGCGCCCTTTCTCAAGGCCTCGTACAGGATAAACTGCCGCTCGCTGGTGGGCTCGGAAAGAAGGTCCATCAGGTCTTCCAGGGATCGCTCGTAAAAATCCCCGGCAAAACCGAGACCATAGCGACCCGTTTCCAGGGAGCGGATCGCCTTCTGGAGCGCCTCCTTATACGTCTTCCCGATGCTCATGACCTCACCCACGGCGCGCATCTGGGTTCCCAGACGATCCTCGGCGCCGGGGAACTTCTCGAATCCCCATCGGGCGAACTTGACCACCACGTAATCGCCCCAGGGGGTGTACTTGTCCAGGGTGCCCTCCCGCCAGTAGGGGATTTCATCCAGGGTGAGCCCCCCGGCGAGCATGGACGAGATGAGCGCGATGGGGAACCCCGTGGCCTTGGAGGCCAGTGCCGAAGACCGGGACGTCCGGGGGTTGATCTCGATCACCACCACCCTCCCGGTCTTGGGATCGTGGGCAAACTGGATGTTGGTCCCGCCGATGACCTCGATCGCCTTGACGATGTCATAGGAGTAGGACTGAAGGCGCTCCTGGAGCTCCGGGGCAATGGTGAGCATGGGTGCGGTGCAGTAGGAGTCCCCTGTGTGCACACCCATGGCGTCGACGTTCTCGATGAAGCAGACCGTGATGACCTGGTCCTTGGCGTCCCGGACCACTTCCAGCTCCAGTTCCTCCCATCCGAGCACCGACTCTTCCACGAGCACCTGTCCCACCAGGCTGGCCGCGAGCCCGCGGGCGGCCACCGTTCGGAGTTCTTCCACGTTGTACACGTGACCGCCGCCTGTGCCGCCCATGGTGTAGGCCGGTCGCAACACCACGGGATAGCCGATTTCGTCTGCGATGCGCTCGGCCTCCTCCACGCTGAACGCGGGCTCGCTTCGCGGCATGTCGATGCCGAGCCGGTTCATGGTCTCCTTGAATGCAATGCGGTCCTCCCCCCGTTTGATGGCGTCCACCTGCACGCCGATGATCTGAACCCCGTTCTCCTCCAGGACACCCGTCCGAGCGAGCTCCGACGAAAGATTCAGCCCGGACTGCCCGCCCAGGTTGGGAAGGAGGGCATCCGGCTTTTCCTTTTCCACGATCTTGCGCATGGTGTCCAGATCGAGCGGTTCGATGTACGTCACATCGGCCATTCCCGGGTCCGTCATGATGGTGGCCGGGTTCGAGTTCACCAGAACGATCTCGTAGCCCAGCTTCCGAAGCGCCTTGCAGGCCTGAGTGCCAGAGTAGTCGAACTCGCACGCCTGCCCGATCACAATGGGACCGGAACCGATGATCATGACCTTATGAATGTCCTCTCGTCTGGGCATGAATGCCTCCTTTTCAGGGTTCGGGGAACGGGGTCCGGATGAAAACGTTCAGGGAAAAACAAGGGATTCCGGAGTATTACACTGGCACAGTTCGGCTAATTTGGAATGAAGAATCGTAAGCGGAGCTAATATAGGGAAGAGGGCTTCCGGGTGTCAAGGGGAAACCCCCGCACAGGTGCCAGGCGGGCGTTCACGCGCAGCCTGCGGTTGCCCTCGGGACGAATTTCGTCTCATCCGTCCGCCGTGTCGGTCAGGACGGCCGCCACCAGGCGCGCCAGGGAACCGTGCCTCGGGTCTCGAAGCGCGGGGTCCCGGGCAAGGATCGTCTCTGCGGCCCTCCGTGCCCATTCGATGCACTCGGGATGGCTCAGGATCTCCTCCAGGTCGAACTCGCCCACCCCGGCCTGCCGAACCCCGGTGAGCTCCCCCTGCCCTCGCAGGGCCATGTCCCTTTCCGCGATTTCAAACCCGTCCGCAGTGTCCACAAGCGCCTCGAGTCGATCCAGCGCCGCATCCGAGAGCGCTGACGGGCAAACCAGGTAGCAGGTCCCCTGCACCGTGCCCCTTCCGATCCGGCCTCGCAGCTGATGAAGCTGGGCCAGGCCGAAGCGTTCCGGGTGCTCCACCACCATGACGGTCGCATTGGGCACGTCCACCCCCACCTCGATCACCGTAGTAGCGACCAGGATCTGGATTCGCCCCTCTCGAAAGCGCTCCATGACCTCCATGCGCTTTTCAGTGGGAAGCCGTCCGTGGATCGCACCCACCCGGAAGCGGGGGGTGTAGAAACGCTTGAGCCCCTCTGCCATCTCCTCGACGCTCTTGAGGCCTGAGTCCCCGGAGGACGTCACGGCCGGACAAACCACGATGACCTGCTGCCCGGCGCCCAGGGTGTCCGCCAGGGACGCGGCGAGCTCGCGCTTCTCGCCCTCACCCACGATCCGCGTGATCACGGGCTTTCTGCCTTCCGGATGCCTGTGGATTCGGGAGATGTCCATATCCCCATACAGCATCCTGGCCAGGGTCCTCGGGATGGGGGTTGCCGTCAGGACGAGGAGATGGGGATTGCCTCCCTGATCGGTGAAGCGGGCCCGATCCCGCACCCCGAATCGCTGTTGTTCGTCGATCACCGCCAGGCCGAGTCGATGAAATATGGGTGTGTCGTGAACCAGGGCGTGGGTCCCTACCACGACGTTGGCCTCTCCGGTCCGGATCCCCTCCAGGACCCGGCGGCGCTCCTCCGCCCGGAGTGCCCCGCTGAACAGGACAGGTCGAAGCGCAAGGCGTTCGGCCAGCGCGGAGAACGTGGCCAGGTGCTGCTCGGCCAGGAGGCGGGTGGGGGCCATGACGGCCGTCTGCATGCCGTTTCGAGCGCACAGATGGGCGGCCGCCGCGGCCACGGCTGTTTTACCGCACCCCACGTCCCCCATGGCGATCCGGCTCATGACCCGGCCGCTCGCGAGATCCCGGGCCGTATCCTGAAGCGCGCCCGCCTGGTCCGGAGTGAATTGGAAGGGAAACCGGGCAGCGACCTCTTCCAGGTCACCGCGGTGCACCCGGCACACCGGAGCGTGTTTACGGACACGCCGAATGCGCAGGGTTTCCAGGGCCAGCATGACCAGGAGAAACCGGTCGAAAACCAGCCGCTTCTGGGCCGGCGTATTCAAACGATGGAGACATTCGATGGAGACGTGAACCGGCGGTTGGTGGGTTTGAAACAGGGCTTCCTCCAGGGAGGGGAGGCCCAACTCATCCAGGATGTCCCGGGGAACCGGATCGTCGATTCGAGGAGCATACCGATCCAGCGCCGCCTGAACCGCGCTCCGCACCACACCGCCCGGGACCCCTTCCACGGAACCGTACACAGGATGAATGCCCGGCGGATGAAGACGCGATCCCTTGACCGGAACGTGCACCTCGGGATGAGCCATACAGGGCCTCTCACCGGCCTTATGCACCCCTCCGTAGACCATGAGCTCGGTTCCCGGGCGGGCCCATTTGTCCAGGTGAGCCTTTCGAAAGTGAAACCAGATGAGCTCCACGGTTCCGCCCTCCACCTCCAGGAGGATGCGGTATAAGGGCCTCCGCCCCCGGCCGGACCGGACTTCCCCGCCCGAGGCCACGATGCCGCACACCAGGGCCGGTTGTCCCTCACGGAGATCGGGAGCCGATGAAAAACGTGAGCGATCCTGGTATCGAACCGGGGTGAAAAAAAGGAGGTCCAGGACCGTTCGGAGGCCTCTCCTGGAAAAGCAGGCCGCACGCTTTTGTCCGACGCCCCGGAGCTCCGTGAGCGGGCGGGTGAGGACGTGGACCTGTTTGAGGGGATGGCTCCTGGGTCGGGGCATTCGAAGTTAATCTTTCCAGCCGTGAACACCAATCAGATCCACAAAACGGCACCCCCCCAGGTAAGTCTCCACGTGCTGCTGCTTCGCTTTCGTGATTCTGACGAGCTCCTGGCTGTACCGGTTCCCCACTGGGATCACGATGCGGCCCCCTTCGGCCAGTTGATCGCGGAGCGGTTTCGGCACGGCCGGTGCCCCGGCCGTAACCATCACGGCGTCAAAGGGGGCGTGCTCCGCCCAGCCGAGCGTCCCATCAAAGGCCTTGAAAAGGATGTTCGTGTAACCGAGCTCCGAGAGGGTGCGCTCTGCCCGCTCCAGGAGAGGGCGAACCCGTTCCACGGTGTAGACTTCCCGGGAGCACTCCGCCAGGATGGCGGTCTGGTAACCGCTTCCTGTACCGATTTCGAGGGTCTTTTCGATGCCGGTGAGTTCCAGTGCCTGGGTCATCAGGGCCACAATGTAAGGTTGTGAAATGGTCTGCTTGTGCCCGATGGGCAGGGGATGATCGTCGTAGGCCTCCTCCTGAAGGTCCTTCTCCACAAACCGATGCCGCGGCACGGTTTCCATGGCACGAATCACCCGGTCATCCCGAATGCCTCGAGCGATGATCTGGGTCTGAACCATGTGCCTTCGCCGGGAGGCGTTGTCCCGTGCCATGTGTGCTCCTCACCGCTGGTGGACGGTTACGCTCGGAGGTCCGCCCCGCACTTGGGGCAGAACTTGGAGTTCGGGGGCAGAGGCTTCCCGCACGCCGGGCAGGACCCGTTGTTGCGTTTCGACTTCAGGCGCTTTCGGGCTTCCGCGAGGATTTCGTTGAGCTGCGCCTGGGATACCCCCACCTCCTTGGCAAAGGAAAGGATCTCGGGTTTCTCGCTCCCGGAAAACCGCCCGTCACATACGGACACGAGCACCATGTCTTCCAGATTCCTGATCTTGTCTGAAAAACGACCGACCGGCACGGTCTCGCGTTCCTCCTGCCCCACGGCACGGAGCGCCTCGGCCATCTCCTCCCTGCTCGCGCCGATCTCCTCTCTGACACGCTCGATGGCTTGACCCTCCTCTGGGCTGATCTCACCGTCTGCGCCCGCGACCCGCGCCACATTGCACAAGTAGCTCACTCTCTCCTGCTCAATCATGGTCTCCTCGTCTCGTGTGAAAATGGCAATCTCTTCCCATGGACCCGTTAAAAGCCCGTGACCGAGAAACCTGCCCCTGCATCTCCAATGATGAATAACGCAGCCGACAGCAGTCGAGCGGGTTTTTGGGAGAACGTCACTCCCCGCTCACGAATGCTGCCGCCAGGTAGCCCACGACCCGGTCCAGCTCGCCCGTGACATCCCCGGACGTGGCATAGCGCAGAATCCTCCACTCCCCGTTCTTCCGCGCGCTCACCGCATGCATGACCGCCGCGGTGGGTCCTCCCCCGCAGGCCTCACAACGCCCCGCGGACAGGGACTGAAGCAATCCGCCCGGGTCCTGGTCCCGGACGAACCCGATAAACGTCTCGTCCAGGGTCCGGGCCGACCTGGCGCTGTGGTAGTGGGACAGGTCCGTGCTGGCCACCAGGAGGGTTTGCACGCCGTCCTGCAGAATCCTTTCCAGTCCGGAGGCCAGGAGCATGCAGGTCCTCCGGTCCTGACGCCCCATGATCACCGGAACGATGGTGAACTCGTCCAGCACGCACTGAAGAAAAGGGATCTGTATCTCCAGGGAGTGCTCACGGGCGTGCGCCTGCGGAACGAACCCGATGGCCTCATGCGTTTCCCGAAGTCGTCTTGCCGCCTCACGGTCCACGGGAACGCGGCCCAGGGGGGTCTCATACGCGTCATGATCGCTCACCGACACCCCGCGGAACGCCCACTGGTGGCTGGGACCGATCAGCACAACCCGCTCCACGCCCTGGCCTCGAAGCATTCGGTAGGCGTAAGCGGCTACCGGCCCGGAGTACCGGTACCCGGCGTGGGGCACCACGAGTGCCTGAACCCCGCCTTCCCATGACGGGACCTTGGCTGTGGAGAGACAGCCTTGAATGACACGTCTCAACGAAGCCGCGTCCGCAGGGTACCACGTCCCCTGGAGGATGGACGAACGGATCCCTTCCCCCCCCGCTGGTTCGGCCGATACCGCCCAGGGTGTCCCCACGATGAGCCCCAGTGCGAGCAGAACGGCCATGGCGAACCACCGCACCATCCGCTGCTTTGTGCCTCGTCCTTCCATGCGTCTAAGGGGCAACCTCCCGTTGATCATAGGATGGAGTCTTAAAAGCCTGGGACCCGATGACCTTCCCTTTCCATTCCCAAGAATTACAGCGTTTCAGAAAGCGTTCGAGCGGGATTTTGCGAAATCTTCCAAATTCCGTTCCAAATCATAGAAACTCGTGCCCTTTTTCTCAAGGGGATTCTTGAGGATCCGCGTGCATGCCCCTTGACAAGTCCGGTCCCCTTCCAGTATCCCCCAATGGAATCTCCCCTCAGCAAGCTTGAGGAATGCGTGAGCCAAACATTCAACCCCTGACCTTGGACCCCTTGCCTCCAGGAGCTTCCTCCCCACGAGGCACGGAGCGAAACCCGATCGGAGCGCCCATGAGGATTTCCCGGCCACATCTCGGCGGCACCGTTCGCGTCTTTCGTCCGCTTCTGCCCGCTTTTCGTGCGCATGCGGGACGCCTTGCGATCGGCTTCCTCTTTCTCCTGGTGGTGGACCTGCTGCAGCTTCAGATCCCCCTGGTCATTCGTTCCGCCGTGGATGCCTTGACCACGCTTCAGGCCACCACGGCCCTGCTCCTTCAGTACGCCGGCATCATCCTGGGACTGGCCGCAGCCATCGCCTGCTTCCGGTTCATATGGCGCTACGCCCTTCTCGGACACTCCCGCATCATCGAGGAGTCGCTACGAAACCGTCTGTACACACATCTCCAGGTCCTGAGCCCCTCTTTTTACCAGCGGACACGTACGGGAGACGTGATGGCCCGATCCATCAACGACATGAACGCCGTGCGCATGGCCATGGGCATGGGTGTCGTGGCACTGGCCGATGCACTCGTGCTTGGGACCGCGACCATCGGGTTCATGCTCCACATCAGTCCACGCCTGACCGTAATCGCTCTCATTCCCATGCCCCTGATCGTGGTGTTCACTCGACGGATGACCCGCCGCATGTCCTTGGGATATGAGCAGGTCCAACAGGGGTTCTCCAGCCTGACGGAACGCATTCGGGAGGGGTTCTCGGGGATCCGCATCATCAAGGCGTATGCCCGTGAGCCCTGGCTCCTGCAGCGCGTTCAGGAAGAGGGGGAGCGCTATGTGTCCAAAAACCTGCACCTCGCCCGAACCCTGGCCCTGTTTCTCCCCTTGATGACCGTGTTCACGAATCTCGGGCTGGGCGTGGTGGTCTGGTTTGGAGGAAGGCTGACCGTTTTGGACCAGATCAGCACGGGGGATTTCGTGGCGTTCACCACCTACCTCAACCTCATGGCCTGGCCGCTGATGGCCCTCGGGTGGGTGACCAACCTGATGCAGAGAGGCTCCGCGTCCATGCGTCGAATCAACGGGATCCTCGAGGAGGAGCCGGATATCGTCTCACCAGTCCAGCCCGTTCGATTGCAGGAAGGGATCCGGGGGAACCTTGGTGTGGACGGCCTCCATGTGCGGTACCCGGAGCAGGAAAGCGACGTCCTTCGAGATATCCGCTTTTCCATTGCCGAGGGAGAAACCGCAGCCCTGGTGGGCCGGGTGGGTTCAGGCAAGACCACGCTTCTCCTGTGCTTTCCCCGCATGATCCCCATCCCTTCGAACACCGTATATATGGACGGAGTGGACGTCACGCAATACGGTCTCGAGGATCTCCGCCGGGCTGTGGGATTCGTGCCCCAGGAGGCCGTCCTGTTCTCGGACACGATTCGCAACAACCTGCTCCTCGGGCGCAAGGACATCCCGGATGAGACCCTGATCCACGCCCTGGATACCGCACAGCTCTACGAGGAGCTCCGAGCCATGGACGGAGGGCTCGATGCGTGGGTGGGCGAACGGGGCCTTTCGCTCTCCGGCGGCCAGCGCCAGCGTCTGACCCTCGCACGCGCCCTGGTATCGGATCCCCCGGTCCTCATTTTGGACGATGCCCTGTCCATGGTGGATACGCGAACCGAGGAGCGCATCCTGAACCGGGTCCTGGCCCAACGGGCCGGGAAGACGCATCTCTTCGTTTCCAACCGCCTCGCCACCATCCGCCGGGCAGATCGTATTCTCGTCCTTGAGCAGGGCCGGCTGGCGGAAGAAGGCACCCACGACGACCTCATGTCCCTGGGTGGCGAGTACACCACGCTCTACAACCGGCAGCAGTTGGAGCGCGAGCTCGAAACGTAAACCCTCCCTGCCGGCACACACCGGCAGGACCAGGGGATTTTGAAGTCCCGGCTTACACCAGGATTTGCGGCGAAAGAGTCCGGGGATTATTGAAGCGGACATCAAAGGAAAGGCAGATCGTGTACGGGGAATACGGATACATGGAGGAAGGACACCTGGGGAAGCCTTACAATCTGAGGCTGCTCAGAAGGCTGATCCCGTTTGCCCGCCCTCACGTCCGCATCATCTTCCTCGCCCTGGCGTTCACGCTCCTGGGCACGGCCCTCGACCTGGCGCCACCTTACCTTTCCAAGCTCGCCATCGACCGTTTCATCGTGGCGCCCTGGTACCGCATTCGTATCTCCGAGGAGGGCACCGGAACCATCGGCGCAGGCGGTGGTCTGAACGACCTCCAAAAAGGTCGAGACGGCCGATTCGGCCTGATTTCCCAACAGTCTCTGGAGAAGGCGGACCCGCAGGAGGTGCACCGCCTGCGAAAACGGGGAACCCTTTCAAAAATCCGGTACTATCGTGTGCCCCGCGAGTATGTATCCAAGCTGGATGTAGCAGCCCGGTCGGAAGAGGTCTTTGCCTTTGACGATGGGTCCCTGGCCGTTCCTCTACCCATCCTGAACCGGCTCGATCCATCCACGCTCTCCTCGGTGCGCTCCGGCGACCTGCGCGGCGTGACCGGGGTAGGACTCCTTATTCTCTGCCTCCTCACCTTCTCGCTCGCCGCAGGCTATGCCCAGCACTACCTCTTGGAGCGAACCGGGCAGGGCATGATGCAGGATATTCGGACCCGGCTCTTTGAACGCATGCAGGATCAGGCCATGCGGTTTTTCGACCGGCATCCCGTGGGCCAGCTCGTGACCCGCACCACGAACGACATCGAGAACCTGAACGAACTTTTCAAGTCCGTCCTGGTGACCGTGTTCAAGGACGTGCTCCTCCTTGCAGGAATTGTGGCGATCCTTCTTTACATGAACTGGCGACTGGCCCTCCTCTGCTTCGGTCTGGTCCCGTTCATCTTCGGGCTGACCCTCCTGTTCAGCGCCATGGCGCGGGAAGCCTTTCGGGAACTGCGCCAGAAGGTCGCCAAGATGAACGCCTTTCTTCAGGAGCGAATCACGGGAATGCGCGTCATTCAGCTCTTTGCACGTGAAAAGGAGCAAGGGGACGCCTTTGCGGCGATCAACCACGAGAACTACCTGGCCGGAATGAAGCAGATTCGCGTGTTTGCCGTGTTCGTGCCGCTCATGGAGCTCCTGGCCTCTTCCGCGGTCGCGCTCCTGCTGTGGTACGGGGGCGGGCAGGTCCTCCGGGAGCAGCTTTCCCTGGGGTCCCTGGTGGCGTTCATCAGCTACATGCAGATGTTCTTCAAGCCGATTCGGGACATCAGCGAGAAGTACAACATCATGCAGGCGGCCATGGCCTCCACGGAACGCATCTTCGAGTTCATGGACCACCGGGAAGAGGAAACTCCGGACCCTTCAGGGGGGCATGCGCCGGGTCGGATTCGGGGACGTGTGGAGTTCCGGGAGGTCTCGTTCGAGTATGTCCCGAACCAGCCTGTTCTGAGGGAGGTCTCCTTTCGCGTTCGGCCGGGCGAGATGGTGGCCCTGGTCGGTCCCACGGGCAGTGGAAAAACCACCCTGATGCACCTGCTGGAGCGGCTCTACGAGCCCAAGCACGGAGAGATCGGCCTGGACGGCATGGATTTGCGCCAATGGCCGCGGCGCGCGCTGCGTTCGCACATCGGCCTGGTCATGCAGGACGTGTTTCTCTTCGCGGGAACAGTGTTCGACAATGTGGCCCTGGGGAGGGAGGGGATCGGACCGGCTCAGGTGGAGCGGGCCCTGGGTGAGGCAAACGCCCGATCCTTCGTGGACCGGCTCTCCGGGGGGCTGTACCACGAGATCGGCGAAAGCGGCGCCACCCTGTCGGCCGGGCAGCGCCAGCTCCTGTCCTTTGCCCGGGCCCTGGCCTCGGACCCGTCGATCCTCATCCTGGACGAGGCCACCTCGAGTGTGGATCCGGAGACCGAGCGGCTCATTCAGGAGGCGGTGGCACGCATGACCAAGCATCGCACCACGCTCGTGGTGGCCCACCGGCTATCCACCATTCGAGAGGCCGATCGTATCCTCGTGATGCACCAGGGCCGCATTCGCGAGGAAGGGACCCACGAGGAACTCATGACGCTCGGTGGGATTTACTATCGGCTGAATCGCATGCGGGCAACGTAAGGAAAAGTTCGGTCCTACTCCCGCGTCATATACGCACCACACTTCGGGCATTTGAGTTCAAAACAGGGCGTTCCCCGCTCGTGTGGAACCGTGTGGCCACATTCGGGACAGACGCACTGGCCTCCGGGGCCCATAGCGCGACCGCCTCCCATGCCTCTACCCTGTCCGGGGTTTCCCTGCCCCCGGCCGCCGCCTCTTCCGGATCCCGATCCTTGTGTCGGCATATTCTCCTCCTTTCGAAAAACACCCCGAGGGCGTCTCCCCGCGGGGGAAGCGCCCTTACTTGAGCGGCCCGGCCATCCCGATATCCTGGGCCGGGATAGGCGGGCGGGGCGTGTTCACGACGAAGGCGACCCGAGCGCTACCCGTGGTAGTCGTGGGTGCCCAAAACCACTGGTATCCCTGTCTTGCTTTTCAGGATCTCCGCCATCTCCTCTGCGCTGGCGTATGGACAGCCGGGCTTGGCATTCACGAGGCAGGAGCTCAGGTATACCTTGTCCGGCTTGAGCTCGGAGAGCTTCATGGCCATGCCCAGGTTCGCCACCATACTCCGGCCCGGGCACTCACAGCGTACAAACGCGACCACCTGTGAAGGGTTCTCGAACGTCCCATCCCCCAGGGCGGCAGCCTTCAGGCAACGCCATTCCCCGGGACAGCCATAGCCGCTGTCCATGTAAGCGCCACACCCTACAATCGCCACTTTTTCCATTTCGCGTTCCTTTTGCTCGCAAGAACAACCTATCGCCTTTACAGGTTCCGATCCGACCCTTGCTTCACGCGTGCTGTCTTCGCCTCAGTGATCGCAGACGTTCGCTCCGGTGATCAGCATACCGGCCAGGTACTGGTTGACCAGGGCCTCCGGGGCATCCATCGGCGCACCTGTGACCACCTGAATCCCGTTTTCCTGGAAAAGGCCCTGGGCCCTGGAGCCCATGCCGCCTGCAATGATGATATGCGCTCCCATCTCGTGGAGCCACTTGGGTAGGACGCCGGGCTCGTGCGGCGGCGGGGTATGCATATTCGTTCCCTTGATCTTTCCATCTTCCGTCTCGACCAGCGCGAACTGATCGCAGTGGCCGAAGTGAGCGCAGAGCTTTCCTTCGACGACCGGTACGGCGAATACCTGTTTGTTCATGCCTGCTGCCTCCTTAGGCTCTTCTTTCGGAACGTTCTGGGATGCCTGCGCACCCGCGTCTCGAAGGACCGCCTCAACGATCCCGTCGAATGCCTGAGAAAACGTGCTGCTTTTCTCTCCAACACGATTCAGTTCTCCCTGGTCTCCTAGGAGCACCACCTCCGGATCAATGGGAAGGGTCCCCAGGAGCTCGATGCCTTCCTTGGTGGCCAGCCCGCGGGCTCCGTTGGTCCGAAAGAGGTCGATTTGCCCCCCGCAGTGGGGGCACGTCAGACCGCTCATGTTCTCCACGATCCCCAGGATCCTCATGTTCACCTGCTTGCAGAAATTGACGGACTTGCGCACGTCCGCGAGTGAGATCTCCTGGGGCGTGGTCACGATCAGGGCTCGTGCATCCGGAATGGTTTGTGCCACGGTCAGGGGCTCATCCCCGGTTCCCGGTGGAGAGTCGATGACCAGAAAATCCAGATCGGGCCAGTCGATGTCCGAGATGAACTGGCGAATCACCCCGATTTTGATCGGGCCTCGCCAGATGGTCGCCGCATCCTTGTTCTCCCCCATCAGGGATTCAATGGAGATGACATGGAGGTTGGGCAGGCACGTCACAGGGAGTGCCTTTCCCGACTGCTTCGAAAGCTGGACGTCCTGAGTCAACCCCAGGAGCCTTGGAATGCTCGGTCCGTGAAGATCCACGTCCATGAGTCCGACTTTCTTTCCCCTGCGTGCCAGGAAGAGGGCCAGGAAGGCGGCCACGCTGCTCTTGCCCACCCCCCCCTTTCCACTCATGACCAGAATTTTCTGTCCGATCCGCCCCAACCGGTCACGGATCTCCGCATCCTGCCGCTGTTGTTGTTCCTTGTGAGATTCCATCCCACAACTCTGTTGCCCTTCCGCCATGATCTTTTCAAGCCTCCTCAACTTTCTCACTGTTTTGGGGGTTGGAAACCGATTGCCGGCAACGGCGCCGCCGTTCCTTCCCCCTTCTGTTTTCACACCCCCTGCCGTCTCGTGCCGGCCCAGTACATCGCCCCTGCCGGCCTTTCCTGCACCCCGGCATCAAAAAGGCCTCCTGGAAGAGATCCCCCTGAAGGTAAGCCTCTAGAACATCCTCCACTGTACCGGAGATGCCCTGAATCACCTGAATATTCGAAGCAAGCAGCCTCTGGTGGAACGGATTGGAGACCGCACTGCAAATCAGCGTGCCCACCTCGAGCTTCTCGATTCGAGCGCAACGCCGGACGATGTCGTCGCCCTGCAGATCGACCACGAACCGCACGTTCTCCTGTCCTCCACTATCTACGACCAGGATACGCGTCGCCGTATCCAGTAC
>JASFQI010000043.1:0-21103 GCA_050115555.1 Desulfobacteraceae bacterium | reverse complement strand
TTAGGAGCCATTTTCCCCAAACTTGCTGTACTCTGCGGAGCCCGGCAAGTCCGACAAACTGCTAGTGCGGAGAATTCCATGGCGATTGACAGTGTGGTATACGGCTACATGGTGGACGAACAGGACTACCCCGATAAGAAAGTCATTATCGAGGAAAACAGCATCGGGGACTGGGTGTTCATCGTCCTGGAAGGCCAGGTTAAAATGAAAAAGCGCACCCCAAAAGGCATTATAACGCTCGGAACGCTCAGCGAAGGATCGATCTTCGGTGAAATGCCCTTGTTTCAAAAGCGGGACAAGGCCCGGGCCACCAGCGTGGAGGCCGACGGACCCGTGAAAGTGGGTATTCTCGACACGGCCCGACTGGATCGGGAGATCGAAGCCCTTTCCCCTCAGCTCCG
Source organism: Desulfobacteraceae bacterium (assembly GCA_050115555.1). Taxonomy (GTDB): domain Bacteria; phylum Desulfobacterota; class DSM-4660; order Desulfatiglandales; family HGW-15; genus JASFQI01. The sequence goes on along the minus strand of JASFQI010000043.1, from coordinate 20,702 downwards.
CGGGTTGATTCGGACTCTGGCCAGACGATTTACGGAAACGGTCGAAAACATCAGCGAGCTCGCGGGAGACTAACCCTCCATCCGCAACTTCGCTCTCATTCCATGAGTTCTCTTCGGGCGGCCTCCAAATCCGTCTGCCTTTTTTCCCAATCCTCCATGAGATCTTCCAGGGCGAGCTTCAGGCGATCGTACTCCTTGAGAATCGGTACGCTTCGGGACTCGTCCCGGAACAACTCCGGATCCACCAGGGCCTGCTCCAGTTCCTTCTGCCGCGCCTCCAGCTCCTGGATCTGCTCCTCGATCCGACGCAGCGAGGTCTCCAAAGGAAGGATCTTCTTCTGAACCCGGCGTCTCTGCTCGGCGCGCTCCCTTCGTATCTCTTTGCGATTCCGCGTGCTTCGCTCTTCCGTGTCGGTCGCCTGGATGTCGTTCGGCGCCTCGAAATCCCCGGACTCAGCCCGTTCGAGCTGCGCATAGTAGTCTTCCAGCGTTCCAGGATACTCCATGAGCTCACCGCTACGGAGATCCCAGATCTTGGTGGCCAACCGGTTGATGAACGCCTGATTGTGGGAAACGAAGAGGAGGGTTCCGGAAAAGTCGCGCAGCGCCTCGATCAGGATCTCCGATGAAATCAGGTCCAGGTGATTTGTGGGTTCGTCCATGACCAGAAAATTTCCGGGCTTGACCAGGATCCTCGCCAGGCACACACGGGCTTTCTCCCCGCCTGAGAGCACGCCCACGGCCTTGTCCACATCCTCACCCGGAAAAAGGAAAGCCCCGCAGACCCCGCGGACCACGCTCACGGACTCGTGCGGAACCACTCGGTAGACCTCCTCGAGCACCGTTCTCCGTGCATCGAGCATATCTGAATGATGCTGGGCATAGTAGCTCTTGACCACGCCGTGACCGAGCTGAATCCGTCCCTCATCCGGCTCGACCTCTCCCTCCACCATCTTCAATAGCGTGGTTTTTCCGGAGCCGTTGGGTCCGATCAGGGCGATCCTCTCTCCACGAAGGATTTTCAAATCCAGACGATCATACAGGACGTGCTCGCCGTAGCGTTTGGACACACCTTCGATACTTGCCACTACACGCCCGCTCCGCGGGACCTCTGGAAAATGGAACCGGATCTTCTTGCTCCTGCGGTGGGTATTGACCAGCTCCATTTTCCGGACCAGCTTGAGCTTGCTCTGCGCCTGCCGCGCCTTGGTGGCCTTGGAGCGGAATCGCTCAATGAACCGCTGGGCCTCCTTGACCTTCATCTCCTGATTCCGGGCGCGGTTTTCCAGGGTCTTCCTTTCCTCCTCACGCGCCATGACATAGGTATCGTAGTCGCCGGTGTAGAATCGAAGGCCTTCCTCCTCAAAGCTGACCACGCGCTGAATTCGGCGGTTCAGAAAATCCCGGTCGTGACTCACCAGAACCAAGGCGCCCCGGTATCCGTCCAGAAACTGCTCGAGCCACCGAACCGACGGGATGTCCAGGTGGTTCGTGGGCTCGTCCAGGAGCATGAGATCGGGCTTTCGATAGAGCAACCCCGCGAGTGCCGCCCGCATCTTCCACCCCCCGCTCAGGGCGGAAATAGGGCGGGTGAAGTCACTCTCTGAAAAACCCAGGCCCACGAGGATCTTTTCGGCCTCGTGCCTCGGGTATCGGGCATCCAGGTGGTGCATCTCCAGATGGATCTCGGCGAGTTCGGCCGCGAGCTTCTCCTGTTCCTCGCGCCGGGTCCCGTTTTCGATGTCGGCCTCCTTCTGCCTTGCCTGCCTCTCAAGACGGGCCCTTCCGGGAACGCTGCCCAGAAGGGACCTAAGAAGTTCGTCCTCCTGGGTTTCCAGAACGTCCTGGGCGAGGTAACCGATTCGTGTTCCTTCGGAAATGCGGATGGTGCCGGCTTCCGGCGTGGTCTCGCCGGACAACAGGCGCAGGAGAGTCGTCTTCCCGGACCCGTTGGGGCCCACGAGGCCGATCTTGTCGCCCGCCTCCACCTGGAAATGGACGTGCTCGAAGAGGAATCGCCCGGAATAGCCGTGGGTGAGATCAATAATGTTGACGAGGCTCATGGTATTGGCCGCTTGCTCCCTTTGCGCTCCTGGTTTACAATGAATAAGCGAAATCGGCAAGGTTTGAATCCCCCGGCAGACCCGCCATGGCGGGACCGGGGAACCGAAACGACCTGGGATTTCGCCGGTACGGATATCGCCCGCTGACCCCGCAGTCCCTCCAAGGCGGGGGCGGAATGCGCGAGCGAAGCATCTTCAGGCTGCACTGCCCGCAAATACCGATCCCTTTCCGCCCTCGAATCGGATCGCTGCGAATCCTTTCCCGGGCGGGAGGAATGCCATTCGCCAAAGGCTCGACTGCATGGCTGCATTTGGTCCGGGAGGACTTCCTCATGAAAACCGTCCAAAAGACCGTGGGTGAATTGCTGACCGACGTCAGTCGCGCCTACCCGAGAAACGATGCCCTGATCCACACGGAATCGAACACCCGGTTCACCCACCAGTTGCTCCAGTGTGAGGTCGAGCGCGTAGCCAGAGGTCTCCTGCACGTGGGTGTGAGCAAGGGCGACCGCGTGGCCCTGTGGGCACCCAACATCCCCGAATGGATCGTCGCCCAGATCGCGCTTGCCCGCATCGGGGCCGTAATGGTGCCCATCGATCCGGGGGCCGAACGCGAGGATCTGCACTTTATCCTGGAGCAATCCGAGGCCCGGGTCACCGTCCTGACCCGCGGGCTCGAGGCGGAAGAGTACATCCACCTGATCCAGTCCGAACGCTATCGACTCCCCAGGCTCGAGCACGTCATCGTCGTTTCGGACACATCCTTCCCGGACACGATCCTCTGGACCGAACTGATGGCCATGGGAGACGACCTTCCCGCCGGGCAACTCGAGGAACGAGAGGGGCAGGTTGGGCCGGAGGACCCCCTAGCCATCATGTACACCTCCGGGACCACGGGACGTCCCAAAGGCGTCGTGCTGGACCACCTGGCCCTGATCAACAAATCCATGGCCTCCACGGACCGTCAGGGAATCGGCCCCCGCGACCGACTCTGCCTTTTCTTCCCCCTGTTTCACATGTTCGGCAATACCTGCATCGCTTTGGCCGGCCTTCTTCGAGGGGCCGCCCTGGTCATGCCCTGCCGCACCTTCGATCCGGAACGGGTGCTTCGCGCTCTGGATCGGGAGGCATGTACAGCCGTGTATGGATCCCCCAGCATGCTCATCGCCCTCCTGGATCACCCTCGATTCAACGCGAAGAAATGGCGCTCGGTGACCAAAGGAACCCTGGGCGGCGCGCCCTGCCCCATGGAGCTCATGAAGCGCATTTACAGCGAGGTGGGCGTGAGTGACATTACCGTCGCATACGGCATTACGGAAACCGCATCCTGGATCACGATGACCCATCCGGACGACCCGCTGGAACTCCGAACCGGCACCATTGGGACCCCTCTGCCGGTGAACGAGGTCCGAATCACGGACCCTGAAACGGACGACGACCTTCCTCCCGGAAAAGAGGGGGAGCTTTGCATACGCGGGTTCCTGATGAAGGAGTACTACCGGATGCCGGCAGCCACGGCAGCCGCTGTGGACCGAAACGGCTGGTTTCACTCCGGGGATCTCGGACAAATGGATCGGAGGGGGTACGTGAAAATTACAGGGCGACTGAAGGACGTCATCGTCCGGGACGGGATCCGCATCCACCCCACCGAGCTGGAGGAAATCCTTTACAGCATTCCCGAAATCAGCGAGGCCCAGGTCTTTGGTTTTCCTCACCCGGAACAGGGGCAGGAAATCGCCGCGTGGTTTCGCGTTCGGGGGAAGAAGGCGCTTCCTCCGGATCGCGTCCGAAAGCTCGTCGAATCCCGGGTGGGTCGGGAGCGGGCGCCCCGCTACTACAAGCAGGTCGAGGCCTTCCCCATGACCCGGACGGGAAAGGTCCAGAAGTTCAAGATGGCCCGGATGGCGGAGAAGGAATACCTGGGGGGCGACACCGGCGGCCCGTCGGGACCCGCCGGGCCGTGACCTCGAGTGCAGAGGCGTTTCGTCGACACCTCGGGGTCCTCGAGAAGCCCGGTTTCGGCATTCGGAGTCGATTTTACTTCACAATCTTTCGAACCTGATCCACCTTTTTTTTGACATTCATTGCCTGCTTCACGCCCGGAGCCCGATTCAGCAACTTCCCGGCCATCTTGCGTTCCAGGCTCTCGGGGTCGGGATCCTGCTTCTCATCCTCCTTTGCATCGGTCCCGGATGAGTCCTTTTTATCCGCCTGCATCTCTTTCTTGATCCCCTTGAACTCGCGCACGGCACCGCCCAACCCCTTGCCGATCTCCGGAATCCGTTTTGCGCCGAACACGAGGAAAAGAAGGACACCGATCAGAATGAGCTCCCAGGGTCCCAGACCAAACATGTTGCACCCTCCTGTGAAATGCCTTTTCCGTTTCCCGATTCTCGATTCAGGAAACAGGGGGCATGGATTTCTGAAGGAACGCCCCCCCGCCGCCCCACAGCTCCCGGTCATCGGCGAGATCCTGGGGCGGGAACGCGCTGTCGGGCCTGATTTCCACAATCCGAATGCCCTCGGCCTGAAGCAGGGCGGCGGTCACGCCCATGCCGCCGCCCGGGCGCTCGCAATACGGGGTGTTCAGCCCGCACGAGGGGCTTCGGTCCTTGAAAAGGGCGACACGCGCGCGGCAGATTCGAGCAAGCCTCAGGGTCTCTTGCGCGCCCTTTAAAAACAAAGCCGTGACGTCCTCACCCCGTTCGTTCCAGAGACGTGCATTTCCTTCCAGAACATCCCGGCCGTCCCCTCCTTGAATCGTCGCTGGAGGCCTGGGCGTTGAGAGGCCGCCCAACTGCTCCGGGCACACCGCAAGAGGCATGAAATCGTGGACGCGACCCACCAGTGCCGGGGCCTCGCTGTCCCTTCCGTCATAGCGGCACCGAACTCCGAGGAGGCAGGCACTCACCAGCATGCACGGCCTTTCCCGGGTAAGGCCCTCCCCTTCGACACCTTTCGATACCCGGTCCTGTTCCTCGGGCATGGGACTCCTTTTTCCTCTCGCCTCTTCCGGCCTGAGCAGAAGAGCGCCTCCGCTTCTCATCATGAGCCGAGTGCAGGGACGGGAGAAATCGCTCGAAGCCGGCTCACGACACAAAGGAGATGGGTTCCTCGTCCTCGCTTCGCGCCTCCACGCTGCCCAGGTGGTAGGCGGTTTCTCCCATGGCCTTGAGCCGAAGCAGGATCTCGTCCGTGTCCGTATCGTTCACCACCAGGACCAACCCGACACCGTTGTTGAACGTGCGCATCATCTCCCTGGAGGAGATGCCTCCTTCCTTCTGGAGCACCTGAAAAATCGGGGGCGGGGTCCAGCTGGACGAGCGAATGATCGCCTTACACTGGGACGGGAGAATGCGCGGCAGGTTGTCCACAAGGCCGCCGCCGGTGATGTGTGAGATGCCGTAAATCTGGAAGTCCCGGCGCAGATTGCTGATGTCCCGCGCATAGATGCGCGTGGGCTCCAGGAGCTCCTCCCCCAGGGTCCGCCCGAACTCTTCCACGTAGTCGGACACGGCCATGTGCAGCTCCTCGAAAAAAACCTTCCGAACGAGGGAGTATCCATTGCTGTGAAGCCCACTGGATGCGATTCCGATGAGCTGGCACCCCACGGCGATTTCCGAGCCGTCGAGGAGGTTCTCGTTGTCTCCGATTCCCACCACAAAACCTGCCAGATCATACTCCCCATCAGGGTAAAAACCCGGCATTTCTGCTGATTCGCCCCCGATAAGACTGCATCGGGCCTCCGTACAGCCCACGGCGATCCCTTTGATGATGTCTACTGCCTTGCTTGTGTCCAGCTTTCCCATGGACAGGTAATCCAGCATGAACAACGGGTTGGTGCCCTGGACCATGATGTCGTTTACGCACATGGCCACCAGATCGATTCCCACGGTATCGTGCTTGTCCATCATGAACGCAATCTTCAGCTTCGTCCCGACCCCGTCCGTGGAAGCCACCAGCACCGGGTTCTTGTAGTCCTGGGCCTGAAGGGAAAAAATTCCCGCAAAACCGCCAATGTCCGTGATCACACCGGAGCGGAAGGTCCTGTTCACCACAGGGCGAATCAGATCGATCAGCCGATTCCCCGCATCGATATCCACGCCTGCCTCGGCATACCGGTCTCTTACCGCTTCTTTCTTTGCCTTTTTTGTTTTTTCGGCCATATTCCCGCTCCTCGATCTTTTCCCTTCGCGGATCCGGTCTCGTTGACAATGCCTCTCGTCTTCAACAATGTAGGCACCCCCCGGAGGAAGTGTCAAGCCTGTCGCAACACTCTCGTGATCGAAAACTTCCACGCGCCTGGAGGCCCCGTCCGTATGAGCACTTGCTGCGAAGATCAGTCGACGATCAGCCGCAGTCCGCCGAAAGCAAGTGCGCACATGGCTGCAAGCCGCAGCACGGTCTGGAGGATGTAGGCCACTTCGGGTCCCAGGAACCCGAGGAAATGGGTGAAGTCGGCGCAGAGGAGCAGAAGGGTATTGATGATGATCAGCTTGATGACCATCTCGATGGTTCCGCCTTTGAACTTGCGGCGCGCCCGATCGAAGATGTAGACGATGAGGATGTAAATCACCAGCATGAACAGGTAGATCGTCATCTCCGGCGTGAAAATGCCCATAGATCCCTCTCCTTGCCACGAGGCGCGGGCCCTCACAGGCCCTGCTCCGGAATCAGCCCTTGACCTGACGCAGGTAGTCTTTCAGATTCCCTTTCACGTAGTTCATCATCTCGGTATCCTGCCGGTACTTTTCCACGTAATCCAGCATATTCATCATTTCCTGAATGGTTTTCTCGGCCAAGCCGATGCCCAGAACGCGTTTCATCCGCATGATCAACAGAAAAACGAGCTTATTGAAGGAGGATTTCAAGAAGAGTCCCCCGTCCTTCCCCTGGTCCTGCTTCTGAAACCGGGCGATGATCTCCCGGCCGAGAGCCTCCTGCTCCTTCACGGAACCACTCAGCGGTTCGAAAAGCGCACGGATTCGAGATCCCAGCTCGTTCAGGCATTCGGAAAACACCTTCTCGAACTGCTTGCCCACCTCCTTCTGGAAATTCGTCTCGAGGATCTTCAGGAGATCGAGATACAGGTGAACCGTCTCCTCGACATCGATAGCCCCTTTGCCGGCCGGCCGGCCCGACGGCTCCACCATGCCGAAACACAGAAGGAGGAAGAGCGTCTTGTGGAGGCCGGACGCTTCCATTCCCGATTCCGTCTGAATGTCTGCTACGCTGCGGCGTCCATTCACCAAGCCCAGAACCCGTTCATCGGACGGACTGAGCGGGACGCTCTCTCGAATGGATTCTGCGTCAGCCGAAAGCTCAAGAACGGTGTCCGACCCTGGAATGCGGCTGCGAAGCAGATCCTCGTTCTGAAGACCCTTGACCGCTTCTATCAGGAGCTGAAACAGGTTGTAGTCGATTTGGTTCAAGGGGGGAAGATCAACGGGGCCTTCGCTGAAGCCCAGGTCCGCGTTCGTCATCTGGATGGCGGCAGACAGGATCTGCTTGACCTTGAACAGGAGAAAACGGCCCCACACCTCCCGAGAAATCACTCCCCGATCCACAAGGGTTCGGCCCAAAGCCGAGGGATCGCGTTCCCGGAGTTTCGCCAGGTCGGTCAGCTCGTTTGCGGGAAGGCGCTTCTTCTGGACGATCTCCTTGAGCAGACGGCTCTCCGCGTCCACGCCTTCCGCGCCCACAACGTGCCCGCCCCTTAGATAAATCCTCAGGAACCGGCGGTCGTTCTTAACCGTGACCATGCCGGTCATTTGATCCCGGTGGAGCTTGATCAGGAGCGCGGTCAGCTGCGTTTTTCCAAACTCGGGACTGGAACCCATAGCGGCATGCGGGTCTGGGATGAAAGCCCGCCTCCCATGTTCGCTTTTAACAAGATATTCCCGAATTCACAACCCCAAACGATTCCAAGCACATTCCTTCCGGGCCAGCTCATATCATCGGTCTCAAAGCGTCCATCCAGAGTCCGGGCTCCAGCCTTTCCCGGCCTCGAAATCCTGCCGAAAAAAGATCGCTCGACGGTTCATAGCAAAAAACAGCCTCACGGATTTTGAAGCCCTCTGCCCATAGCTTGCTATGAGGAATCCCCGAACGATTCGGGTTCCGCCTCCACGGCCACACGAAGCAACAGGTCCCCGTCTTCACCGTTTTCCCTTCGACGACCCATCCCTGCAAGACGCAGGACCGTCCCCTCCCGGACACCCCCGGGGACCCGGACATTGAAAAGCCGCCGCTGCCCGCCCCAGGGAATGTTGACCAGCTTGCGCGTTCCCTGCCGCGCCTCGGTCGGTGTCACGCGAATGCTGCCGTAGAGATGGGGGTCCCCCTCCCGGCCGGACGTCCGAATGATCTGGAAACGATGCGTAGGACGCTTCGGCGCCACAGCCCGGAGCATTCCGGTCACGCCGATCCCCGGCACCTTTAGAAAAAGCTTCAGGAAGGCAATGCCGAACACAAACCCCCCGATATGGGCCCACCAGGCCACACCGCTGGACTGTGCCTGGGACCCGGCTGCGCTCAGAAACTGGAGGAGGAACCAGATCCCCAGGAAAAAGAATGCAGGGATCTCAACGAAGTATGGGATGAAAAAGATGGGAATCAGCGTGAGGATTCTCGCCTTGGGGTAGAGAATGAAGTACGCCCCCATGACGCCGGCAATGGCGCCGCTCGCCCCGATGGTCGGGACCTGGGAGTGTGAATTGATCACGAGATGGGTCAATCCCGAGGTTATCCCGCAGAGAAGGTAGAACGCGAGATATCGCAAGGGACCGATGCGATCTTCCACATTGTCGCCGAAAATGTAAAGCGACCACATGTTCCCCAGGAGATGCCAGAAGCCGCCGTGCAGAAACATAAAGGAGACGAAAGAAAACGCCTGCTGCCCGAAGCTGAAATACCGGCTGATCTCGGGAACCGAATAGCGCGCCGGTACGAGCCCGTAAATCACGAAAAACTCGTGAAGATGGGCGCCACGGGTCAACTGGAGGAAATATACCGCCACGTTGACCGCAATAATGGTGTTGTTGACGACGGGGTATGTTCGGGACTGGATCGTGTCGCGGATTGGAATCATGGGACCGTCGCCGGCGTGGGGATTTCCGTTTCAGGTGAGGACGGACGGCCTCGAAAAGGACCCGCCCCAACCGGGATATGCACCTTCCCGGCACGGGGAAAGATTGAAACCCGGCCCTATGAAAAAGTCAAGGTCATTTCCCTTTCACGCAGCCAGCCTTTTCGCATGCACACCGCATGGGGCGGGATCGTCAAATCGGGCGCCAACAGGCCGAAAGAACGGCTGAAACATACATTTTCGTCAAAATTCTGACAATCCTCGCCCCCTTCCCGAGAAGACCTCCGCCCTCGCGCGCTCTCGGCCCGGAGCGGTGCAGAGGCGTGTTCGAAGAAGCCCGTTGATCGGTCTTTTTCGGCCCTGGCACGGGTTGTGCTTATAGGTGTGGACAACGGAATCATGCCACACAGAATCTGCCGCCTGGAGGAAATATGAAACGTTCCAGTCGAATGTGCCTTACCCTCATGACGTTGTGCCTCCTCGCCGCAGGCCCCCTGCTCGGAGGCAGGGCCCTTGCCGAGGACCACAGACCCCGTGGTCAGATGCCCGAAGGGGTTTACATCGAGATGAGTAAGGATTTCTACGAAACGCTTCGAGAAGAGGCGGGCCGCGGCACCAGAGTTTACAGCAACGATCCCTCGGACGAGTACCTCAGACAAATCGCCGTTTCGGCCCGTTTCATGGTCCAGACCAACCTGGAAATCCTCCGGCAGCAGGAGGCCATCCAGCAGATGCTCAGGAGGCTTCTCGAGAAGCAATGAATCGTAGAGCGGTACCAGCAGCTGCCGCGTTCCTTGCTGCGTGGCTCTTCACACTTTTTTCGGGAGCATCGACCCCTGTTCAGGCCGGAAACCGGGCGCTTGCGTTGCGGTTTCTTCAGCAGGACGCCTTGACGCGGTGCGTGATTCGCTTCGAAAAGACGCCCACCTTTCGGCTGATGCCTCTGGAAGAGGATGCTCTTCTGCTCGTCATTGAGGAAGCGGAGGGGTCCGAGGCGTTCCGAAAGGACCTCTCTGAGGCGGGCCCCGGCCTTGCCCTCGAGCAGGGCATGGCGATATCGGGTATCGGGCTGAGACTTACGCTTCCGGGTCCTGTGGAGGAGTTGAGCGTTGCGTGTCTTCGCGAAGCCACCGGAGGCATTTACCTGGAGTGCAGGCACCGGAAAAGCACCGGAAATCAGGAAATGGACGGTTCCAAAGCCACCGCGTTACACGGGGTTCACTTCGGGTTTGCAGACATGCGAACCCGCATGGCTATCGGACTGGACGGGCCCGTATCCTGGGAGCTCATCCATCACGACCCGGGGCGGATTCGACTGTGGTTTCCCTCCGTTCGGGCCGACGTCGAGCAAACCCGATACGGTCCTGCAAATAATCTGGCCCTGGCGGAGCTTCTTCCCAACGAGCGAGGGGTGAATCTCTCGGTGCAGCTTCGAACCCACATCGACCGCGTCCGTCTTTTCTGGGTGAACGACAGGACGCGGCTCGTGGCCGACCTGTTTGAAGGAGAGCCGATCCCCGACGTTCAGGAAGCGATTCGAAGCGCTTCCGTAGAGGACGATCGAGACGAACAGAAGACCTCCGTGCCTCCGCCCGGGCTGGAGGCCTCTTCGCTGTCGAAACGCGAAAACCCTGAGAAAACGAGGGAGGATACCGCGATCCCGATGCCGCAGCAGGAAGCCGGTCCGGTGGTTCGCGGACGCATTGTTCAAAATGCCCTCCCCCGGGAAGGCGTACCGGACCCATCGGCTCCGGACACCGTCCGGAATGAACCGAGCGAGGCCCTCTCCGAGAAAGACCTGCTCCGGGAAGTGGATCCGGATCAGGCGCTCCTATACGGCGAGCTTCGACAAGCCCTGGATTCAAAAAAGCCCGAACAGGCCGCCGATCTCTGCTCGCAGTTCCTGGAGCGCTATCCAGGCTCTCCCCTGGACGAGAAAGTCTGCTTTCTCAGGGGGGACGCGGAGTTCGCACGGATACGGGATGGTAAGAAGGACCGTTTCTCTCCCATGATGAAAGCCTACCAGAGCGCCATTTCGAGATTCCGGAAGTCCCCGAGAGTTCAGGGCGCCTACCTGAACATGGCCAGGGCGAGCTCTCTCGTAGGGAACGACTACGCGGCCATCGGATACCTCAACATCGTCCTTCACGGCATCACCGACCCGGAGACGAGGGTCCAGGCCCTTTTGGACCGGGGACACGTGTACTTGGGCATTCATCAACCTGAAAAGGCGATCGAAGATTTCAAGACCGTGCTTGCACAGTATCCGAACTCCCCCCACACCCCGGAGGCCGAACTGGGCCTGGCGAGGTATCTCCAGAACGTCGGGCTTCACAAAAAAGCCGAGGCCAAGATGGCCGAGCTCCTGGAAAAGCATCCCGGTTTCTATCTGGAGCATCCGGAAGTATTCTTCTTTCGAGGCCAAAACGCGCTCTACCTCAAGGAGTATGACATCGCGCGAGCATCCTACCTTCGGGCACTCAACATCGGCGGCCAGCCGGAAAGTGCCGATCTCCTGCTGGCCCGTATTGGAGACACCTACCATCACGCATCCATGCCCAGGGAGGCCGAGTCGATCTATCGCACAGTGATCCGGGAATACCCGGACGGCGAAGGGGCCTCCATCGCGAAACTCAGGCTCGCAGGATACGAATCCGGATACGAAGGGTTCCAGGCCTTGCGCGATGCAAACCCGGACAAACCCGTCGCCGACCTGGCTGTGCTCGAAATGGCCAGGAAGTACTACGAGGAAGCCCTGTTTTCCAAGGCCCTGGAGGCCCTGAGCTCCCTCATGGACAAGCCGTTCAAGAACGAAATCATCCTGGAGGCCAACCGGCTCTATTTCCATGCGGCGGAGCAGGAGATCAAACGCCTTCATCGCTCGGGGGACGACCAGGCCCTGTTGTCCTTCTACCAGTCCCGCCGGGCGGAGCTCAACACCCACATCGACCCGGAGGTCCTTCTCCTCGTGGGGTTGGCCCTTCATCGAGCGGGGAGGTATCCGGAGTCCGTTTCACTCCTGGAACAGATCAAGACGTACGACCTGGGGCAGGTCTCTAAAGGTCAGCGTATGGTCGCCCTGGTGACAGGCCTCCTTCAGTCCGGTAAGAAGGACCGTGCGCTGGCTCTCCTGGAAAAGACCGAGGAACGCACGCTTTACCCTGCCACGGATCGTCAGAAGCTGGACCTCCTTCTTGCCGATCTCTACCAGGACCAGGGCAGACTCCGGGAATCCCTGTCCCTGTACCGCAACCTGGTACGAGAGGAGCGGCTTCTCGCGGATCGAGAGATCGCGCGGATCTACCTGGAAATGGGACGCATATCCAGCCGCATGGGAAACTACGAGGAGGCCCGGGCCTCCCTGAACCGCTGTATCGGAATTCTGGAACCCCTGAAAGAGAAGGATCCCCTCCTTTGCGCCGCCCATGTAGAGATCGGGAAGGCATACTATGGAGAGACCCTTTACGAAAAGGCCCTGGATTCCTATGCCCGGGCCCTGGAAACGGGATTCTCGCCCGAGGATCCGGGCTACTGGGAACTGCGCTTTCACATGGCCCTGGCCTACCTGGAAACAAAACAGTACGATCAGGCGGAACCCCTGCTGACCGAGATCTCGGAGCAGGGCGACGGTCTGCTTCAACAGCGGGTTCGAATCCGCCTGGGCATGCTGGGTCTCGAAAAGCAGCTTCAGCGTCTTTCCATCGGATCCAAAGGAGTACGATAGGCAAATAGACCATGTCCGAAACTCCTAACACCATTCTGTGGACAGCCACCGGGCTGACGATCCCCCAGCAGTTGTGGAATCGCCTGGAGCTCCTGAGTTTCCGGGTCCTGATTCCTGAGACCGACGAGGGCCTGATCGACACCATCGAGAGGATTCGCCCTCATTTGTGGGTAGGCCGGATGAACGGGAACCCGGAAACCGACCTTTCAGCCATCGAGCACGTCCGCTCGACCTTTCCGGGTATGCCTGTGATCCTCACAAGCGCCAAACCGTCCATCGAAGAAGCCACGGCGGCGATCCGTGCGGGAGCCACAGAGTACCTTCCGGAACACGTGGAAGAAGAGCGGCTCCGAACCGTTCTCGAAAGCGTGCTTCAATCGGCGGGAGCGGATCACTCGATCAGACCCGCTGTACCCGTTCGCAGGCACGAACCCTCGAAGGCCCGGCCCATTGCCGTGAATCGAGAGATGCTCGGTATCCTCGATCTGGCCTCTCGAATCGCGTCAAGCCGGTCCACGATTCTGATCCAGGGGGAAAGCGGCACGGGCAAGGAGGTCATCGCCCGGTTCATCCACCGGAGCGGAAACCGGTCTTCGGGTCCGTTTGTAGCCGTCAATTGCGCGGCACTCCCGGAAAACCTTCTGGAAAGCGAACTGTTCGGTCATGAAAAAGGGGCCTTTACAGGCGCTGTAAGCCGCAAAAAGGGGAAGTTCGAACTGGCGCACGGAGGTACCCTGCTCCTGGACGAAATCAGTGAAATGGCCGTATCGGTTCAGGCGAAGCTCCTCCGAGTGCTTCAGGAAAGAGAAGTGGACCGCGTGGGCGGACAGGCCCCGGTGTCGGTGGACGTCCGCGTCATCGCCACAACCAACCGAGACCTGACTGCGGAGGTTCGGGAGGGAAACTTCCGTCAGGACCTCTTCTATCGACTGAACGTGGTCCCCTTCCACCTCCCCCCCCTCCGGAAGCGCCCGGAGGACATTGCACCGCTGGCAGATCACTTCCTGAAAGAGACGGCATCGCTCAACGGCCTGCACCCCAAGGGCTTGAGCCAAAACGCTGTGGACCGATTGCAGAAGATGCCATGGCCCGGAAACGTCCGGGAACTCGAAAACCTCATGGAACGGGCCACTCTGCTGGTGGATTCCGAACGGATCGAACCCGACGACCTGGCATTTGTCCGCCGTCTCGGCGGGGGCGGAGAAAACCCTCCGCCGGACGCTGCAGGGGAAGGTGTCCTGCCGCTTCGAGAGATGGAAAAGCGGATGATTTTTCGAGCGCTGGACGATCATCAGGGAAACCGAACCCGGGCGTCCAAAGTCCTGGGGATCAGCGTCCGCACGCTCAGGAACAAGCTCAACGAGTACCAGAAGGAACCCGAGGCGTATCCGGCCGAAAGCGAGGGCCGGTAGCATTGTCAATATCTTGACAGCCCGGTGAGTTCGAACGCCGCTTATCTATCGTCCCTTCTCTCCGGCAACCCGGAATCAAGCCGCCCCTTCCCACTCCATGCAAAATTTTCCGCTTCAGCCACAGAAAACTGGCTCCCGGGCCGGGGTTGGAATGAGCAAAGGCCCCTTTCTGCGTGTCGTGACGGGCAAATCTCGAGTTGGTATCCGTTTTGCAACTAGACAGGACAACCTGGGAAGGAGAAAACGCCATGCCGATCGACGACGTGATTCGAGACCGCCTCATGGGAAAAAGCATGCAGGCCCTGAAGCGCTCCCTGGACTATCGGGCCGCCAACCACTCGGTGATCTCGAGCAACCTTGCGAACATCGAGACACCCGGATACTCGCCGAAGAAGGCCACGTTCAGCCAGGCGCTTCGCAACGCCATGGGCTCCGAAGACGAGCAGACCGATTCGCTCCGCCTGCGCAGGACCCATCAAAAGCACCTTCCGACCTCTCAGGACATGGACCTCCCTTACACCATCGAGTCCATAAAAGGACCTGACGGGAAGCCCTCGAAGCTCAACCTTGATCACGAAATGGCCCGAATGGCCAAGAACAATCTGCTCTATGAGGCATCGGTTCAATTGCTCTCCAAAAAATTCGAAGCCTTGAAGAATGTCATCCAGGATGGAGGAAGATAGCACCATGGACCTGATACGAACCATTGACATTGCCGCAGGCGGAATGGTCGCTGAGAGAACCCGTCTCAATGTGATCTCCACGAACCTGGCCAATGCAAATACGACAAGGACGGAGAATGGAGGGCCTTACCGGAGAAAGACCACCATCTTTCAGGCCACGCCGGCGGAAGATCTGTTCGAGGTGCGGTTGAGGGATGCGCTGGACCGAAAGCTTCAGGGTGTCGAAGTCACGGACATCGTACCGGTGGAAGGACCTTTCAAGCAGGTTTTCGATCCCACACATCCGGATGCGGACGAAAAGGGGTATGTGTACCTGCCCAATGTGAATCTGGTCGAGGAAATGGTCCTGATGCTCAACGCAAACCGCGCCTATGAAGCGAATGCTGCGGCCGTGAAAGCCGCCAAGGATATGGCCCTCAAGGCCCTGGAAATCGGACGGTAATCCTGATTAAGCAACGGGAACGCCGCCTGCTTCTTCTTTACCGACGAACCCACGACACGAGCATGGAGACCGCATGGATCCCCTGAGAGGTATTTCGAGCGAATTTCCCGCCTACCGCCCCGACAAGGCGCTCCAACCGTCGGATGAGCGGCCGAGCTTTCAGGACACCCTGACCTCGTTTGTCAAAAATGTGGATGCGGAGATCAAGCAGGCCGATCGGATGACGGGGGAGTTCGCTGTGGGTGAGCGGCAGAGCCTGCACGAAATCATGATCGCCACGGAAAAAGCCGGCATTTCCTTCAAGCTCCTGATGAGCGTTCGAAACAAACTGCTGGAGGCGTATCAGGAAATTATGAGGATGCAGTTCTAGCCAGGGCGCCCGGCCCCGGCCGGATGTCCCGTCCCGCGTTGCCGCCCCTGAGAGGGTGGCAACCATCGAGGTCAAATCATGGCAGAGGAAGAAACTTCCAAGGGTTTTCTTCAACAAACGATCGGCCTTCTGAAAGGCATGCCCCCGGCAAGGAGGGTATCCCTCGCCGTCACACTACTCCTGGTGGTGGGTGGATTTGCCGCCCTTCTTTTCTGGACCAACCGTCCGGATTACCAGGTGCTCTTTTCCAATCTCGCGACCGACGACGCCGCCAAGATCACCGAAAAACTCAAGGAGATGCGCGTTCCCTTCCAGCTCAAGGAAGGAGGAAGCGCCGTCCTCGTTCCCGAGGAAAACGTCTATCAGTTGAGGCTCGATCTGGCCAGTGAAGGGCTCCCGCGAGGGAATGCCGTGGGATTCGAGATTTTTGACGAAATGGGGTTCGGCGCCACTGAGTTCGTGCAGAAGCTCAAATACCAGCAGGCCCTGCAGGGGGAGCTCGCCCGCACCATCATGCAGTTCGATACGGTCAGTCAGGCACGGGTACACATCGTAACCACAGGAGATTCCCTCTTTGCAGAACCGGAGAAGCCCGCCACCGCTTCCGTGGTCTTGAGGCTCGTTCCCGGCCAGGTCCTGAACCGCCAGCAGATCCAGGGGATCGTGAACCTGGTCGCCCGTGCCGTCGAAGGTCTTCACCCGAGCAATGTGACCCTTGTGGACATGGAAGGCGGTCTGATCTCCCAGGGACAGGATTCCCTTTCCGCAGGAGGAATGAGCCGCTCACAGTTCGAGTACCAGCGCAACCTGGAGAGGTCCCTGGAGAACCGCATTCAGACCATGCTCGAGCCTGTTGTAGGCACGAACAAGGTAGTCGCCCGCGTGGCCGCAGAGGTGGATTTCCGGCAGGTGAACATATCGGAGGAGTCGTTCGACCCGGAGAGTGCTGTGGTACGGAGCGAACAACGGCAAAAAGAATCCTCTGTAAACGGTCAGAGCCTGCCGAGCGGAAGCCCCGATCTCAAGTATCAGACCTATCAGAGTCAGACGGGGGGGGTAGCAAACACCTCGCGCGGCTTTGAAAAAGAAAACTCCGTGGTCAACTACGAGATCAACCGCATCAACCGTCAGATCGTGAGCTCCGTCGGGGACATCACACGTCTGACCGCCGCCGTGGTCATCGACGGTCCCTATACCATGGAAGAGAACGCGGAAGGAGAGGTCACACAAGCTTTTGCCCCGCGGAGCCGAAGAGAGATGAAGACCTTCGAGGAAATCATCAAAAAGGCGATCGGTTTTGACGAGAGCCGCGGGGACCAGGTTTCCGTAACCAACATCGCCTTTGCACTGCAAGCCGAGACAGGAGCCATGGCCGGCGCTGAGGCGGGACCTTCCTGGCTCGCCTACGTAAAAAAGGCCTCCCGCCCCGCTCTGAACCTTCTCCTGATCGGCCTCTTCTTCCTGCTGGCCGTCCGGCCGTTCCGCAAGTGGCTGAGCCAGGCGAACCGGCAGCAGGCCATGCTCGGGCAGGGTGAGAATCGGCCTCAGCTGGAAGCCGGGCCCGGGGGCGCTCGAGCGGAAACGAATCAACAGACCGAGCTCCTGGAGATCGCAAAGAAAAATCCTGAGATGGCCGCGGAGATCATTCGAGGCTGGCTCACGGAAGGGAGTAGCTGATGGCGGCCCAGGACAAAAACATCATCACAGGCCCCCAGAAAGCCGCCGTTCTTCTCATGGTTCTTGGAGAGAAGGTCGCCACCAACGTCTTCAAGCACCTGGGCGACCAGGAGGTGAAGGCGATCGGCGAGCACATGGCGGACATCAAAAGCGTGGACACCCAGGTCATTGCATCCATTATGGATGAGTTCTTCGCGACCTGCCGTGACAACAACCTGCTGGGCGTGAGCGGGAAAAACTTTTTCAAGCGTACCGTAAGCCAGGCGTTCGACTCGCGCAAGGCCGGATCGTTTCTGAGCGGTTTTTCCTCGGACGACAAAAACCGGCCCTTCGAGATGCTTCACTCCCTGAGCCCTCAAGTCCTGGCCAACCTGCTGGTGGACGAGCACCCGCAGACCATCGCCCTGATCCTCGTCAATCTCAACTACCAGACCGCCGCCGAGGTAATTCAACTCCTCCCGGAGGTTGCGCAGAGCGAGGTCGTAGTCCGCATTGCCGAGCTCGACAATGTCCCCGATGAGATCGTGGAAGAAATTCAGGAAGTCATCATGGAGCAGATCTCCGATATCGGAAACGAATCGAACGAAAAGCTGGGAGGAATCCAGACGGCTGCGGAGATCATGAACCAGCTCGATCAGAAAACCGAGACCTCCATCCTCGAGCGCATCGAGAGCGACCGCGAAGAACTGGCCGAGGAAATTCGGCAATCCATGTTCGTCTTCGAAGACCTGGGGCAGCTGGACGATCGATCCATACGGACCCTCCTCAAAGAGGTCAGCAACGACGAGCTTATCCTGGGGCTCAAGACCGCCAGCGAGATCCTCGCGGAGAAGATCTTCGGCAACGTGAGTCAGCGGGCGGCCCAGATGATGCGCGAAGATATGGAGGTGATGGGCCCGGTGCGCCTGCGAGATGTGGAGCAGGCCCAGCAAAACATCCTGAAAACCGCTCGAAGGCTCGAGGAAGAAGGCAAAATCGTGCTTGCCGGCAAGGGGGGAGACGATGTCCTGGTCTAATGTCATCAAGCCGGGAGAAAACGTTACGCCCTATTGTATTCGTCCTTTCGACCCCGACAGCCTGGACCCCCCTCCCGCAAGGACCGCTCCGACCCCGCCCACGCCCGGTGCCGTCCGGCTTCCGGGAGGGTCCACGCCCGTTTCACGCGCCCAGAACTCGCCCCCCGGTGAAGACCCCGAGAAAGAGAGCCCCGAGGAAAAACTCGCCCGTCTGGAGCGCGAGGCGTATGAGAAGGGATTCGATCAGGGGCGCAAGGACGGCCTGGCCCTGGAGCAGAAACAGATCCAGGAACAGAGGCAGCAGGTGGAGGCCCTGTTCTCCGAACTGCGTGGGCTGAAGTCATCCCTGTTCCGTGAAGCGGAGCAGGATTGTGTGACATTGAGCTCCCTCATTGCCAGGCGAATCCTTCGAGCCGAAATCCGGACCGACCCGGCCGTCATCCAGAGGACCGTCAGGGAAGCCTTCGATTTCGTAGCAGATCGAAGCCGCCTCCGAATCTCCATCCACCCTGAAGACATGGAGGAAATGCGCCGCATACTCCCCGAGCTGGCGGCGATGGCCGAGGACGAGGCCTTCCAGGTGGTGGAGGACGAAACCCTGGAAAGAGGCGGATGCCTGCTTGAAACGGGTTTCGGCACCATCAACGCGACCGTTTCGGATCAATGTGTCGTCATCGAAAAGGCCCTGGATGAGGCCTTTCACTCGAGAAACCGGGAAGAGGCTTGAAACTCGATCTGGCCGCATACCACCACGTTGTCGAGTCCGTTCCCACCATCACGGCGGAAGGCCGAATCACGCAGGTCGTGGGGACCGTATTCGAAGGAAGCGGTCCGGCTATGCCGGTAGGCGGAATCTGCCGCGTGATCCCGCTCAGCCGCCGCACCCGCTCCGTACCCATGGAGGTCGTTGGTTTTCGGAACGGCCGCATCCTTCTCATGCCTCTGGGAAAAGCGGATGGAATCGAGCCCGGGAGCTCCGTGGTAGCGGACCGATACAACCCGACCATGGGGGTCAGCCAAGACATGCTCGGCCGGGTCATCGACGGGCTTGGGGAGCCCCTGGACGGAGGCCCGGCGATTCACCCCGAAAGGGAAGTCCCGCTGTATACGGATCCCGTGAACCCGCTCCAGAGGAGCCGCATTCAGGAACCCCTGGACGTGGGAGTACGCGTCATCAACAGCCTCATCACCCTGGCCAAAGGACAGAGAGCGGCGATCATGGCCGGATCAGGTGTGGGTAAAAGCGTCCTGCTCGGCATGATGGCCCGGTACACCGAGGCGGACGTGAACGTGATCGCGCTGATCGGGGAGCGGGGTCGTGAAGTCCGGGAGTTCATCGAACGGGACCTTGGAGAAGACGGACTGAAGCGATCGGTGGTTGTGGTGGCTACGTCGGATGCCTCTCCTCTGGCGAGAATGCGCGGGGCGTATGAGGCCGCCGCCCTTGCCGAGTTCTTCCGCGACCAGGGCCGGGACGTCCTCCTCATGATGGACTCGGTGACACGTTTCGCCATGGCGGCCCGGGAGGTCGGCCTGGCTGCCGGCGAACCCCCCACGAGCAAGGCGTACCCGCCGAGCACCTTTGCCCATCTCCCGCGACTCCTTGAACGGGCGGGCACGAGCAGCCGGAAAGGGTCCATCACGGGCATCTACACGGTCCTCGTGGAGGGAGACGATATGAATGAACCCATCGCGGACGCGGTACGATCCATCGCGGACGGGCACATCGTCCTGGACCGTGGATTGGCGTCCAGGGGCCACTACCCCGCCGTGGATGTCCTTGCCAGCGTGAGCCGGCTCATGTCCGAGGTGGCGAGTGCGGATCACATAAAGAGGGCTAATGAATTCCGATCGCTGCTGGCCGACTACGCCAAGATCGAGGACCTGGTGAATGTCGGGGCCTATGAAAAAGGAGCGAACGAGCGGACCGATCTCGCGCTCGAAATGATCGACGACCTGAAGCGGTACCTGGTTCAGGACGTAGGCTCCGCGGCTTCGATGAAGGAAAGCCTCGACGCAATGAAGAAGCTGCTCACGATTCGAAAGCTCGGGCGTTGAACGGAACACCGAGGGTAGGTTCAAGGAGAATTCATGCGATTCATTTTTCGGTTCGAAGCCCTTCTCACCTATCGTGCGCACCTCAAGGAGCGTGCGGAGGTGGCTCTGGGCAGGGCCCGGCAGCGTCTTCGCACGGCGCAGGAGGGCTTCAAGGCCCTTCAAACAAGGCA